>JBGPDI010000027.1:0-45923 GCA_041482215.1 Candidatus Acidiferrum sp.
ATTCAAATCTGGGATTGGCGTGCCAAAAACGGAGATGGGCCCATTTGAACGACCTTATTCGGCTGCACGGCAAGCACAAAGGGTCATTGGCACAACGGCATTCCGATGAGTGGCGTGCGGCCACAACGCAGCGCCGCATCCTAGAGGTTGTGTTTCTTGGCGTAATGGCGGAACGAGCGGTAGCTAATCTTGAGTAACTCGGAGGCTTTTGTTCGAACGCCTCCAGCCCTTTCCAGGGCGGCTTGCAGATACCTCCGCTCCGCCTCCGCAATTTCCTTCTCAAAGTCGAGTCCGTCGGCTGGGAAACCCGCGTTCTGGCCGCCAATCGCCCCGCTAGCAGAAGACCCCGAATACCCCGCGATTCGATCCGGCAATACCCTTAAGGAGATTTCCCGGCCCGTTTCCAGGGCGACGGCACGTTCCATGGTGTTTTCGAGCTCGCGAACGTTTCCCGGCCAATCGTATGATTCCAGGTGGGTCATCGCTTCCGGCGAGATACCTTCAATCGGCTTTTCCATCGTTTTGCGGAAGCGTTCAAGGAAGTGGCGTGCCAGCAGTGGAATGTCGTCGCGGCGCTCGCGCAAGGGCGGTACCAAAATGGGGATAACACTGAGGCGATAATAGAGGTCCTCGCGGAAGCGCCCTTCGGCAATTTCCTTTTCGAAATCCTTGTTGGTGGCCGCGATGATTCGAACGTCCACATCCGATTCGTCCGTGCTTCCAATTGGGCGAACCTTGCCTTCCTGCAGAACGCGGTAGAGCTTCACCTGCATGGTCAGGCTCATGTTGCCGATTTCGTCCATGAAGAGTGTTCCGCCGTGTGCAGCCTGGAAGAGTCCCACGCGGTTTTCGTTCGCGCCAGTGAAAGCGCCCTTCATGTATCCGAAGAGCTCGGACTCCAGAAGAGTCTCGGGGAATGCGCCGCAGTTGATGGTGATAAACGGGGCCTGGGCCCTGGCACTGTTTTCATGGATCGCGCGCGCCACGAGTTCCTTACCAGTTCCGCTCTCGCCTGTGATGAGCACGCGGCTCGTTTGCGGAGCGACCGTCTGGATCATGTCGAAGATCGCGCGCATGTTGGGGCTCTGGCCGATGATATTGTCAAGGCCGGTGAGCCGCCGCAACTCACGCCGCAAATAGCCGGCTTCTTTTTTCCACTTCAAGCTTTCGGAAACTTCATGCACGGCCATGCGCAGTTGATCGACTAAGGTGTCGCCCTTCACAACGTAGCGGTCGGCGCCGGAATTCAGCGCTGCGATTGCGGTATCCAGCGCGGGCAGGGCGGTCATTAGAAGGAAAAATGAACCGGGGGCGATTTCCTTCGCGAATTTGAGGAGATCTACGCCGCTCTCGCCGGGCATTCGAACATCGGAGATGATGATGTCGAAAATCTGCGATTCCAGCTTGCGCTTGGCGGCTTCCACGCTGTGCGCCACTTCGACGCGGTGACCCTCCTTTCGAAAGGTGATCTCCAGCAGCTCACCGATAGATTTCTCGTCGTCGACGACGAGAATATGCGGCATCTCGCGTCCAGCTTCCTTAATAGCGGCTTTTGTTCCTTGCATAGCGCCTCACGCAACTCGCGGCAATTCGACGATAAACTCTGCGCCGCGGTCTTTCTCTGAAATCACGCTGATCTTTCCACTGTGGGCCTGCACAATCTGGTAAACGATGGACAGACCCAGCCCCGTGCCACCCTCGAAACCGGATTGCAGAGGTTCAAAAATCTTGGCTCTTTGCTTTGCGTCCATACCCATGCCGGTATCGCGAAACGCGATACGCAGCCAGAAAGGATGCTCTTCCATTTTCACGGTCAGAGTGCCGCCATTGGGCATTGCGCGGAGAGCGTTGTCACAGAGATTCCAGAACACTTGCTTGATCTTGTTGGCATCCACGCGCGCGCGCAGTTCGTGCCCGTTGAAGGCGCGAACGATCTGGTACTTGGAGCCGATCTCCGGCTTCTTTTCCATCAGCATCAGAGTTTCATCCAGGAGTTCGCGAACGTCGGCTTCAAGAAACTCGTAGGTCTTCTCGCGCGAATAATTGAGAAAGTCCGTAATGATGTTGTTGAGCCGCTCGGATTCCCTGCTCACAATGTTGACGAGGTGCTTCTCGTCTTCTTCAAGGGGCACGAGCCGCGCCAATTCCTTCACCGCACCGGCCATGGCCGTCAGAGGTTGGCGAATCTCATGAGCAATGGCTGCGGAGAGCCTTCCCAGCGCGGCCATGCGCTCCTTCGTCGCTACTTCCTGCTCCAGGCGGCGCAGGTCGGTGAGATCCTGGAAATTGAAAACATATCCATTGCGCTGCGCATCGCGCGAACGCAGCGGCGAAATACTGATGCCCAGATAGCGTACCTCGCCCTTAGGTGTACGGAAGTCGATTTCTCTGCGAAGTGAAAGCCTCTCGGAATTCTCATAGCGGCCGGGAAGCCAAAAATCTTCATTCAGCTCCTGCAGCTTCTTGCCGCGCAATTCAGCGAAACGATATCCGAGGATGTCCTCGCCGGTGCGATTCAGTAGAAGGATGCGCCCGTTCAAATCCGTGGTGATCAAACCGCCGCGCATGGAATGAATAATGTCTTCGGTGAAATCCTGAAGACTGAGAAGTTCCTCGCGTTTTTCCTCGAGTTCCACGCCCTTGCTGCGCAGAGACTGCGCCAGCAGGCTGGCCAGATACGCCACCGCGAGAAATCCCAGAAGATTCATCACCAGCCAGGTACGCAAACTCTCGGGAGTCGGAGGGCTCACTGCCGTGCGGGGGATTCTGTCTGTGTACGCCAAGACCGCCATGGCCGCCAAAAGCAGGAAGCAAGCCGCGGTAGTAAGGAACGCGATCCGGCGAGAAAACAAGATGCTCGCAACGATAATCACCAGCAGGTAGAGGGGGATGAAATAGCTCTCATGCAGGCCGGTCGAATACACCAGCAGCGAAACCATCACAACGTCCCCAGCAACCTGCAGCCCGCCGTGCCAGCCCGCTTGCGGTAACCAGCGCAGAAGAATGAGGTGGAGGATACCGAGAGTGATCCAGAAAATGATTAGAGGAAGAAAGAAACGATTGCTGCTGAAACCCGGAATGTACTGCGGCCAGACAACTCCTACTGTCAGGATCAGCGTAATCGTCAGGAGACGAACACGCGTCAACCACTCCAGCCACTCTTTTGTTGCGATGCTGTGGTCCATTGCTCGCCCGCGCCTTCGCCCCGGCATCCAGGCATCCCCAAATCCAGGAAGGAAAAGAGGAGGACAGAGCGTTTGCGCTCTGCCCTCCGAATCGAGACTGACGCCGAGCGGGCGGTAGCCCGATCTAGTGCATCGAGCTCAGCTTGCCGATGAGCGAGAACAGCGGCAGGTACATGGAAATGACCACGCCGCCGACGATTACGCCTAGAAACACGATCATGATGGGCTCAAGGGCGGTCAGCAAATCTTTCACGGCCGCGTCAACTTCTTCTTCGTAGAAGTCCGCGATCTTGGAGAGCATGGCATCCATGGCGCCGGTCTGTTCACCAACGGCGATCATCTGCGTCACCATGCCAGGAAACACTTCGGATTCTTTCAAGGGCTCGGTAAGCGACTTGCCTTCTTCGAGCGATTTTCTCACTTGCTGCAGCGCTCGTTCAACTACAGCGTTGCCAGCGGTCTTCGCAGTAATGTCCAAGCCTTCCAGGATGGGTACGCCGCTCGAAATCAACGTGCCGAGAGTCCGGGTAAACCGCGCTACGGCAATCTTCCTCATCAAGATGCCTAGCACAGGAAGTTTCAGGACGATGGTATCCATCACAAATCGGCCCTGCGGAGTCCCGTACCAGACCTTCAGGCCGAAGATTCCGGCTCCGAGAGCAACAAGGATAAGCAAGCCAAAATAACTGCCGATGAAATTACTCATGGCGATGACGATCTTCGTGGGCAACGGCAGATCCACGCCAAGACCCGCAAACAACGTTGCGAAAATCGGAACGACTTTCCAGAGCAGCAGGGTGATAACGCCGCCGGCAACCGTCAACACGCCGACCGGGTACACCAGGGCGGATTTAACGGCGCGCTGCAACTTAACGTTCTTTTCGATGTACGTCGAAAGGCGCTGCAAAATGGTGTCGAGAATACCGCCCGTCTCGCCGGCTTCGACCATGTTCACGTACAAAGAATCGAAAACCTTTGGCGAACTGCGCATAGCTGCGGAGAGCGTTGCTCCGCCTTCCACCTGGCCACGAGTGCCAGTCAAAACCTTTTGGAATACTTTGTTTTCCTGCTGGCTCGCGAGAATTTCGAGACACTGCACCAGCGGCAGACCGGCATCGATCATCACCGAGAACTGGCGCGTGAAGATCGCGAGTTCCTTCGAACTCACGCCTCCGCCGAAGGTGGGGATATTGAATTCCTTCCCCTTCTCGGTCATCTTCGTCGCGGTGATCTGCTGGCGCTTCAGCAAGCTCGCCAGTTCCGTCTTGTTCGAGGCGGTCATTACCCCGCTGACGCTGCCGCCGGAGCGGCTTGTTCCTTGATATTTATAGTCCGGCATTTGTTTGCCTCCTCAGTCCTTCAATCCTTTGGGCCTATGGCCATTCAGCCAAGCTCGATTTTCCTAACGCTTGCTAGACACCGGGGTCTTACTTCCGCCTCCGGGTGTTGAAACTCCACGGTTAATCATGTCCTGCAGTTCATCGGCGTTTGATGAGCGCGAAAGCGCCATGTCCAACGTAATCATTTTTTGGAAGTAAGCATTCGCCAGACCCTGGTTAAAGGTCTGCATGCCCGTCTGGCCGGTTCCAGTCTGCATCGCGGAATAAATCTGGTGAATTTTGTCTTCGCGGACAAGGTTGCGAATGGCCGCCGTTGGGATCAGAACTTCCATAATCATGGCGCGGCCACGGCCATCGGCACGCGGCAGAAGCGCCTGGCAGAGGATGCCTTCCATAACCATGGAAAGCTGCGCGCGAATCTGTGGCTGCTGGTGCGAAGGGAAAACGTCAATAATACGGTTGATGGTGGAAGCCGCCGAATTGGTGTGCAGCGTGGCAAAGGTCAAGTGGCCGGTTTCTGCGATACGCAGGGCCGACTCAATGGTTTCCAGGTCGCGCATTTCTCCGATGAGCACCACGTCGGGGTCTTCACGAAGCGCGGCGCGCAGCGAATTTGCAAACGAATGCGTATCCGCGTGGACTTCGCGCTGGTTCACCAGGCACTTCTTGTGATTGTGAAGAAACTCGATGGGGTCTTCGATGGTGATCATGTGCTCTTCACGTTCGCTGTTGATTTTGTCGAGCATGGCAGCGAGCGTGGTGGATTTGCCGGAACCCGTAGGTCCGGTCACCAGGACGAGTCCGCGCGGCTTGTCGCATAGGCCCTTCACGACCAGCGGCAATCCGAGAGCATCAAAACCTTTAATTTCCCATGGAATGGTACGGAAAACAGCGCCGACCGCGCCGCGTTGATTGAATACGTTGCCGCGGAAGCGCGCGAGGTTTTTCAAACCGAACGAAAAGTCCAGCTCAAGATTTTCTTCAAAGCGGTGCTTCTGCGCATCCGTCAAAACGCTGTAGGCCAGCGACTTGGTATCCGCCGCCGTCAGGGGTGGCATGTCGAGTGGGCGGAGGCGCCCGTGAACGCGCACGCGCGGCGCGCTGTTCGTGGTGATGTGGAGGTCGCTGCCTCCCATCTCGATCATCTTCTTCAACAATTCACTTAGCGTGATTCCAGCCATCACTCACCTTCAATTCTATAAAACGGTTTCGCGCAATACTTCTTCCATGGTCGTCTGTCCGAGCGCGACCTTCATCAAACCGCTGCGGCGCAACGTAATCATTCCCTGCTCGATCGCCTTTTTCTTCAATTCCAGCGCCGACGCGCCAACCAGAATCAGTTCGCGGAGCTCGTCGTTAATTTCCATGACTTCGTAAAGACCGGTGCGGCCTTTGTAACCGCGCTTGTTGCAAGTCGTGCAGCCCTTGCCGTGGTAGATCTTCGTGGTCTTCGCTTCTTCCGGGGTGTAACCGGCATCAATGAGTGCCTGATGCGGGACTTCCAGCTCTTCCTTGCAATTCGAACAGATGCGGCGCACAAGGCGCTGCGCGCAAATCAAGTTCACCGAAGTGGCCACAAGGAAAGGCTCGATACCCATGTTCATCAAACGGCTGATGGTCGAAGGCGCATCGTTGGTGTGCAGCGTGGAGAGAACCAAGTGGCCCGTGAGCGCGGCCTTGACGCCAATTTCCGCGGTTTCAAAGTCGCGGATTTCGCCGACCAGAATAATGTTGGGATCTTGCCGCAAGAAAGCGCGCAGGGCGGCCGCGAAGTTCAAGCCGATCTGCTCCTTCATCTGCACCTGGTTGATGCCCGCCAATTGGAACTCGACGGGATCTTCCGCAGTCATAATATTGGTATCAACGGTGTTCAGCGTGGCGACGGAAGAGTACAAAGTGTTGGTCTTGCCCGAACCCGTCGGCCCGGTGACCAGCACCATGCCGTAAGGCTTCAAAATGTTGCGTTCGAATTTCTTCAGCGACTCGGCTTCAAAGCCGAGCTTGGTCATATCCAGCCGCAGGTTTTCCTTGTCCAGCAACCGCATAACGACTTTTTCGCCGTAAAGCGTGGGCACCGTCGAAACGCGGAAGTCGAGTTCCTTTTTCTTTCCATCGGCCTTGTACTTGATCATGATGCGGCCGTCTTGCGGCAAGCGCTTTTCCGCGATGTCCAGTTTGGCCATGATCTTCAGGCGGCTGGTGATGGCATCCTTCAATCGCAGCGGCGGCGTCATGACCGTGGAAAGCTGGCCGTCAATGCGGAAGCGCACGCGCATTTCGAGTTCGTACGGCTCGATGTGAATATCGCTGGCGCCTCGCTTCACGGAATCCGTCAAAATCAAGTTCACAAGTTTGATGATCGGAGCTTCTTCCGCGGCCTTCTCCAGCGTCGCGGTGTCCAGCTCCGATTCTTCAGCGGCAAGCTCAAGCTCATTGTCTTCGTCAACCAGGTCCTTCATCAAGTTACTGATTTCTTCCTGGTTGGTTCCCGCTCCTCCGTAGAAGCGGACGATGGCGTCGCCGATGGCCGATTCCGAAGCGACTACCGGCTCCACGTTGAATCCCGTCATGAACTTGATGTCGTCCATGGCGAAAACGTTGGTGGGATCCGTCATCGCGATGGTCAGGACGGAGCCGACGCGCGAAAGCGGGATCACCTGGTAGCGCGCCGCCGTATCCTGCGGAATTAGTTTGATGACGTTGGGATCGATTTCGTAATACTTCAAATTAATGGAGGGAACGCCGTACTGCCGGGAGAGCACACCCGTGATGTCATCATCGGTAATAAAGCCCATCTTGGTCAGGCAGCTTCCCAGCTTGCCTCCATTGGCGCGCTGAAACTCCAGCGCTTTCTGGAGCTGGTCCTGCGTGATCAGGCTTTCTTTAACTAATATTTCGCCCAGGCGGACGGACATCCACAGTACTCCCTGAGGGTTTGCACCCAGGGCTCACCTTAACAAATGCGGAAGGGTAAGGTAGTCAGAATTTCTGAGGCCGTTCTGAAATGGCTAATACCTGCCCAAAAGGTCAGGTATTGTGAAGCAAGGACAGGTAGAAATCTTGACTTGCTTCCGCACGCTGGCTATCGTGCCATAGAGATGTTTTCGCAGACAACATGGACACATTCTGCTCATGACTTCGTACTGCTGACGGAATTTGTCCGCAGCGTGAGCGAGAAGTGCGACGCTCCGACGACAACGTGCGCAGTAGCGCATAATTCTGCGATGGAAAAGCCATGAGCCGCCTCGATAGCAAACAGCGCTGGGGCCTCGTCATCGGCGGACTACTGCTGACGCTGCTTCTCGCAGCGGTATTTACCTTCGGATCGCTCAATGTGCCGTTCGAACCGAAGAGCTGGCGCGCGGTCATGGCGCTTTACGCCGTTTCGAGTTTTATCACCGCGGCATTTCTTGTTTTCGGATTGATCCTCGCGCGCACCACTCTGCGGCTTTGGGCGGAAAGCAGCCGCGAAGAACTTGGCGCGCGTTTCAAGACGAAGATGGTCGTCGGCGCGATGGCCATTTCCCTTCTCCCCATCATCTTTATGTTCATCGTCAGCTACTCGTTGATCAACCGCAGCCTTCTCCTCTGGTTTCCAAAACCGCTCGAAACCGCTTCGGACGAAACGCAAAGACTTTTGAATGATCTGGGACGCGCTCAGCTGCCGCGTCTCCGCGGATTGGCTGCCCAAGCGCGCGCCGATGCAGCTCACCCGGGCGAGGATTTCTTGCAACATGCCTTCGCAAAGGGCGCGGATGCCATCTGGATTCTCGGTCCCGACGGCAAAACGCAGCGCGGTGGCGTCGTCTGCGACAACCAGCCCGAGGATCGTAGCGGCACGATTTGCGCGCAAACAGACGTGACGGGCCAGTCTTTGCGAGTATTGCCAAGCGGTGTGGAAGTTTGGGCCGCCGCTGGAAAAACTTATTTTGCCGCGCGCGTCCCGACTTTGCCGGATGGCAATGCGGGGAGCTCTGTCGTTGCCGCGTATCGCACCAGCCCCGACATTCTAGTGCGGTTGACGATCATCGAATCGCAGACGCGCGAGTATTACCAGGAAAAGCAGGGCTTGCGCGCTCTGAAACGGCTGATGCTTTTGATTCTTTTGCTTTTCACCGTTCTCCTGATATCCGCCGTTATGTGGGTCGCGCTGTTTCTCGCCAAGCAGGTCACCGTCCCCATTCAAGCTCTTGCGGAGGGCACGCGTGAGGTTTCCTCCGGTAATTTCGATTATCAAGTCCCCGAGCAAGCTCAGGATGAACTGGGCGTCCTGGTGCGCTCCTTCAACACCATGACCACGCAGTTGCGCGACAGCCGCTCGCAGATCGACCAGTTCACGCGAAATCTTCAGCAAGCCGTCCAGGAACTCGAGCGCCGGCGGCAGCTCATGGAAACCGTTCTCGAGAGTATCCCCACCGGGGTCATCTCGCTCGATGCCGCGGGAAAAATCCTTCGCATAAACACTTCCGTCTCACGAATGTTCGGCGTCAGCGGCTCCGAATCCTTCACTCTCGAAAATCTTCTAGGAACAGACGCTGGCCGCATCGTGCACTATCTGATGCGCCGTTCGCTGCGCATGGGAGTCGTTTCGCGGGAGATTGAAACCGTCGCCGCCGGACGTGTGATTCACGTTGCCGTCACTGTAAGTCCCCTCGGCCCACGCCGCGCAAATACCGGCTACGTGCTCGTCCTCGACGATCTAACCGAAGTGCTTCGCGCACAGAAATCAGCGGCGTGGCAGGAAGTTGCGCGGCGCATCGCTCATGAAATCAAGAACCCGCTCACTCCCATTCAACTCTCTGCCCAGCGGCTCTTGCGATTTCTCGAGCGCAGCGATCCCTCGCAGTCGGTGGTCTCTCGCCACGCAGACCTGGCAAAGCTCGTTCAAGAATGTTCGCGCCTGATCGAGCGCGAGGTCTCCACGCTGTCCGGGCTGGTCAATGAGTTTTCTCAGTTCGTGCGCTTCCCCACAGCCAAGCTTGTGCCGACCAATGCCAACACCATCATCCATCAGGCTGTGGAAGTATTTTCCGGCCGACTCGATGGCATCTCGCTCAAGACTTCTCTTGCCGACAACCTGCCCTCGGTGCGCGCGGACGGTGGCCTGCTCCGCAGCGTGGTCGTAAATCTAATTGATAACGCCGCGGAAGCTCTGGAGAATTCGTCGTGCCGCGAGATTTTCGTTTCCACCAAGGTTCATTCCGACGCCGAGACCATCGAGATTTGCGTTTCGGATACTGGCACCGGCATTTCGCCGCAAGATAAAGATAAACTTTTCCTGCCGCACTTCTCTACGAAGGACCGCGGAACCGGGCTCGGCCTGGCTATCGCCGCGCGCATCGTCGCCGAGCATGGCGGCAGCATTCACGTCGAGGACAACACTCCCGTGGGCTCGCGCTTCCTGATTGAGCTCCCTGTCGCCGAATTGACGCCCGCCTCCGTGGCCGACCACAATGGAGTGGAAGCGACCTGATGACACCGCGACCTTATCTCCTGGTAGTGGATGACGAAGCCGGCATTCGCGAATCCTTGTCTTCAATTCTCGAGGACGAGGGCTATCACGTGGAAGCCGTAGGCTCGGCGGAAGAAGCGCTGGAACGCTCCGCGTCCGGCGAAATCGAAGTGGTTTTGCTGGACGTCTGGCTTCCGGGAATGGATGGCCTCGAAGCTCTCAGCCGCATGCAGGCTTCCACGCGCCCGCCCGCGGTGATCATGATTTCCGGACACGGCACCATCGAAACCGCCGTTCGCGCAACGAAACTCGGCGCTTTTGATTTTCTGGAGAAACCACTTTCCCTGGAGAAAGTCGTCGTTCTCGTTCGCAACGCCATTCAACAGCGCCGCCTCGAAGATGAAAACCAATTACTGCGCACCGAGCTCGGCCACCGCTACCAGGTGATCGGCGAAAGCGTTCCCATGAAGGCGCTGCGCCAGCAGATTGCCGTAACCGCGCCCACTAATGGCCGCGTGCTCATCTACGGCGAGAGTGGCACCGGCAAAGAACTTGTCGCGCGCACACTGCATGCTGCGAGTCTTCGCAACAAAGGGCCGTTCGTCGAAGTCAATTGCGCCGCTATTCCTGAAGAACTGATTGAGTCCGAGCTCTTCGGCCACATCAAAGGAAGTTTCACTGGCGCATCAGAAGACAAAATCGGCAAATTTCAAAAAGCGGACAGCGGCACGCTTTTCCTGGACGAAATCGGCGACATGAGCCTGCGCACGCAGTCGAAAGTTTTGCGCGTTCTCGAAGAGCAGCGTTTCGAACGCGTGGGTTCCAATGAAACTTTGAGCGTGGATGTGCGCGTTATCGCCGCAACAAACAAAAATCTCGAGCAGGAAATTGCGCGCGGCGCTTTTCGCCAGGATCTTTTCTATCGCTTGAACGTGATTCCTTTTTTCGTGCCGCCTTTGCGCGACCGAAATGAAGACATTTCCACGCTAGCTAAATATTTTTTGCGCGAGTTCAGCTCCGAGTACAACAAGAAGACACGCGAACTCAGCGATGCAGCCTTGGAGATTCTCATTCGCTATCCATGGCCGGGGAATGTTCGAGAGCTGCGCAACCTTGTCGAGCGCCTGGTCATCGTCTGCCCGCAGGCGCGCATCGAGCCGCAACACCTTCCTCCGGAACTCTTTCGTGGTGCCGCCGAAAGTCCCCACCATCCCTATTCGACGCTCCATGAGGCCCGTAGCGCCTACGAGCGCGAATTCATCCTGCGCAAATTGCAGGAGCACCGCTGGAATATGACGCAAACGGCCACGGCGCTGGGTCTCGAACGCAGCCATCTCTACCGCAAAATGAAGTCTCTCGGCATCGCCGCGCCGGATTAGGGCTGCGCGCGCTCGCAGCCTCGGTCCCGTCCCGAAGCGCCGTTCTCTTTTTCCCGCAACTCATGCAATTCGTGTAGAATCCGCAAAACTTGGCTCAATCATTTCGCGGCACCGACTGAATCTGCGACTTTCACTGGGACGTTCTTCGTCCACCGCCGCTTCGTTCACGGGAATTCTGGCCGCGTAATGCCCAAGCCTATCCGTTCTGTAGAAAATGATCGTTGAAAATGCGAGGGACTTCGTTGAAAAAAACTACTCTTCTATTGGGCGCTTTGCTGACCGTGTTCGCTCTTTCCGCACACTCGCAGTCGCAAACCACGACGGTCCAAACCGGCCAAGCCGCCAAGCCCGCGGAACAACCTCGGACATTTTTTCCGCACAATTGGATTCGCGGCTACACGGATTTCGAAGTGGCGCCTTCGCACAACGAGCCCGACCTCGGCCGCTGCGCATATCCGCAACCGGCCAGCGCCGGCGGCACTGCTTCCCTCTGTACTGCTTACGCGCGCTATCTTTTCAGCGGATACGTCGAGTTGCAGCCGTTCGGCCGCACTCCGGCGCGTCATTTGTATTTCTTCTTCGAACCAAAGTTCAGTTTTGGAAATAATCTTCCGCAGCAGGTCTACACCGCGTCCATGGCGCCCATCGCCTACGAGCGTTCCATTGGAGTAGGTTTTCAATTGCCGAAGAATTTCGAGCTGCGCGCCACGCAGCATCAAGTGGATTGGCTCGGCCGCTACAATAAACCGCTTGGCCCCGCTGATTTAGCTACCAATGGCCCCTACGGCCTCTACGCTACCTTCGGCGTCCGCTGGACTTTCGGAGGCTACGGCCGCCAAGGCGCCTCTTCGTCCTACTGAGCCATTTCCTTTGCAGGGGCGCAGCATGCTGCGCCCTTTCTACCGAGCAGAAAAACTCGCGCGCATGTGCGCTTTACTCTTCACTCTTCGCCTTCCGACCCGCCGCCCAGCCCTTCAATCTGAAATCGCCAATCCAGTTCCCGCACCTTCTGCGGACTCTCCCGCCAATCCGGCACAACTTTCACGAACAATCCCAAATAAACTTTTGTCCCAAGAATCTTCTCGAGCTCTTTCCGCGCTTCCGTCCCGATCTTTTTCAGCACTTCGCCTTTGTGGCCGATCAATATTTTTTTCTGCGAATCGCGTTCCACGTTCATGACTACTTCGATGCGCACCAGCGTCGGCGTCTCTTCGTATTTCTCCACGATCACCGCCAGCGCGTACGGCACCTCGTGGTACATCGCCTGAATCGCCTTCTCGCGAATAATCTCCGCCGCCAGAAACCGTTCCGGCTGGTCCGTTACCTGGTCTTCCGGAAAGTACGGCTCGCCCTGCGGCAACTGCTTCAGAATTTCCGCGAGCAATTCATCGCAGCCATCGCCCTTCAGCGCGGAGAGCGGCACGATCGCTGCAAATTCAAACGCTTTCGAAAACACTTCCATCAACGGCAAAAGTTTTTGCTTCGGCAAACGATCCACTTTGTTCAGCGCCAGAATCGTCTTGCCGCGAAACCGCTTGGCCTTCTCCAAAAGCAATTCGTCCGCGTGCGGATGCGTCCGGCTGGCGTCCACCATCAGCAGCAGCACGTCAATTCCTTCCAGCGCGGCCGCGACTTCCTGCATCATCTGCCGCCCTAGCGCGGAATCCGCTTCGTGCAACCCGGGCGTATCAATAAAAACAATCTGCCCTTGCGGCTTGGTCACAATTCCCTGTATGCGATTGCGCGTGGTCTGAGGCTTGGAAGTAACAATCGCAATTTTCTGCCCAACGAGCCGGTTCACCAGCGTGGACTTCCCCGCATTCGGCCGCCCCACAATGGCCACAAATCCCGATCGAAAATCTCTCTTTCCTTCGCTAGTTTCTTTAGGGTCCATCACGGTTTCACGATCGGCAGCTCAAGTGCACTCGGATGTTCGATCTCGTGCAACAGTGTGATGTGCGCCGTCTTGGCGTCCTTCCCGGTCTCCGCAGCCACAACTCCACCGCTGTTGTAATTCTTTTCAGAGCCCGTGGAATCGATGCTACGTACCACCAGCCGCAGCCTGCTTCCCTTCGCTAATCGTCGCGCGAAAAATGTGAAATTGTCGAATACGTATTTCTCAATCTTTCCCGACTCCACCGGTTTTGCTTCGCGTAGCGACTCGCGATACCGCGCCCGCATTGTTGCGCCCGTGAGTGCCACCGAGCCGCCGTCCGGCAAGATTTCGTATAGGTCCGCTTCCAGGTCGGTATCCGGCACATCCATTTTGAGCCACATCGTTAGCTTCGGAAATCCAGCGATCTCCGTCGCCTGTGCGAAGGGCTCGCTGTGATATATCACTCCCTCGCCGAACAGATTCAACACCGCTCGTTGCGAAGTCAGAGAGTTTGGTTCGTCTTCGAGTTCCGCGGCGCCTGATCTAGTGTCGAGCGGGTCATACACCCATGAATCCGACGCCGAACCCGCACTTCTCTCCGTCAGTGTTCCCGCACGAAATAGATCAGACGCATTTCCATTCGAACCAATGTACAGCGTCTTCACCACGTTCGAAATACTTTCAAGAGTGTCCGCGTACTTCCATTCCTCTGCCCCGACAAGGTAATACGCCACGCGCTTCTTCAGAAAGTCCGGCTTCGGCCCGCCCTTCATCGCCCAGCCGTACCATTCGGTGTGCAATTTGTTCAAATCGAGAAGGCTCGCCTCTCCGAATTTCAATCCGCCGACTTCCGCTTTCGGCGTGCGTGTTCCGGCGTGATCCCATGGCCCGATGATCAAATAATGATTGGCCTTAGCTTCTGCCGTCCCGTACTGCATGTGCCGCTTGTAGAACGTGAATGCTCCCGGCTGATCCCCATCGTAGTGTCCCGTAATCGTCAAAATCGGCACACTGATGCGCTTGTATTGCTCGGCTGATGGCACCATCGCGCCGTAATAAGCGTCTGGCGTGGGGTGCTTCAGCCATTTCTGAAAAACCGTCGATTGGTTCCCGACCAGTTTGTCGTAGTCCTGAAACGCCGAGTGTGTCATGTACATTTCACGGGACTTCGACGACCAGAATGCGCTGTTCCCAAAAAGATTGGTGTTGCCCGTCACACCGCTGGTAAAGGTAAGCCATTGCATGTCGTACGGAGAAAAAATGTTGTACTGGTAAGGAAAATCCAATCCCGGATGCGCCGCGGCCGCCGGCACGATCGTTACTAAATGCGGCGGAAATTCCTTCAATACCGTCCACTGGTCGAACCCCGCGTACGACCCGCCCCACATTGTCACTTTGCCATTGCAATAGGATTGCTTCGCGAGCCATTCCACAACATCGTATCCGTCCCTGCCTTCGTTCACGAACGGCTCGAACTCGCCACCGGAATTTCCGCGTCCGCGCACGTCCACAAGTGCATATACGAATCCGTGATTTGCGAAATAGGTTGCTCGATCGGTATACGAATCTCCGATGTACGGCGTGAATGTGAATATGACTGGCAGCGGCTCTTTCTGACCGTGGGGCGTGAAGACCGTCGCGTTTAGCTTCACTCCATCTCTTGCCGGAATCTTCACCGCCCATTGCATGTCAATGGTGGGCTGTTCGGCCGCGGGTTTCTGTTGCGCGTTCGCAATCGTCGCTGCCGCCAAAATGAAAAGCATCATTCCGGTCGCGACGTTGCAAGCCGTCTTCAAAGTCACACCAAGCATTTCTTCCCCCAAAACTTCCACGAATTGATCTTTCTTTTTGGTCCTGAATCTATGGAATTAAAAGACTACCGCTTTGTAGGCGCCGTTTTCATCTGCTTGCGAATCCGCACGCGCAGCACTTTTCTCTGGTTCGCTTCCAGCACTTCGAAGCGGTGCTCCTCGAGATCAATCTTATCCCCGGTCGTGGGAACTTTGCCGGACGCATGGCTGAGCAGACCCGCCAGCGTCGTCACCGCTGCATCTGTTTTGTCGCCGAATTTCACGCCAAGCAATTCTTCAACGTCGCCGATCCCCATGCTTCCGCGCATCACCAGTCCGCCATCCGGCTCGCGCACCACATCGGGCGCCGGAGGCTTGCCATCATTTCCGCGTTCGCCGACGATTTCCTCCACCAAATCTTCCACCGTCGCAATGCCCGCCACGGTGCCGTGTTCATCAATCACCACCGCCAATGGCTGGCCCTTCTGCCGCATTTCTCGCAACAACTCCGAGCCAACCTTTGTTTCTGGAATAAAGAAAATGGGTTTGGCTAATTCGCGAACTTTGCGCTTCGGCAAATCCTGGTCCGCGATATGCAAAAGATCCTGCGCGTAAGCCACGCCAAAAATATCATCGAGCGATTTTTCATACACGGGAATTTTGCTGAATTTCGTTCCCACAACTTTTGCGTGCAATTCTTCCAGCGTGGACTCCGCGGAAATCGCAACGATGTCCGGCCGCGGCGTCATCACTTCGCGCACGCGTTTGTCGCTGAATTCCACCACCTGCTCGATCAAGTCCGCCTGCTCCGGCTCGATGATGCCTTCTTCCTCCGCGGCTTCGACCAGCGCTTCGATTCCCTCTTCCGTGCGCTGCTCTTCCGTTTTTTCCACTTCGTACTCGGAGATGCGCGCCAGCGATTCCGCGCCTTCCAGAAACACGCGCACCGGCCAGACCAGCCACATCGCGCTGCGAATCAGCGGCAGCAGCGGCCGCAGCCACCGCCCGGTGGTGCGATACAAAAGCATGTCGGGAATAAAATGCATCGCGAAAACCACTTCCAGCATCACAAAGACAGTGATCTCGAGAAACGATTCCCCGATGCCGTGGACGAAATACACCACGCCGCGCGTGGTTTCCAGCACCAGAAACGCCAGCCAGAAATGTCCGAGGATGCGGAAGGTGCGGCCGCCGCTTTGCCGCTTGATTTTTAGTTTCGGTTCGATTTCCGCTTCGAAAATATCGAGATGCTCGTGGACGCGCCCGGTGGTCATGCGGCCGAGTTCGCGGTAGATCAAAGTCAGGTAGGAAAAAATGGGCAGCGTCAAGCCCACCAGAACAACGCTCAGCGCGTAGAGCCAGCTAAGATCCATCACGCCAGTCCGAGCCGTTTTCGCAGCTTTCGTTCAACGCGCTCCATCTCGCCGCGATCGGTTTCGTGGTCATAGCCCAGCAAATGCAAAACGCCGTGCAGAATCAACACTCTAAGTTCATTGGAAAATGTCCGCCCATTTTTCTTTGCATAACGCCGCGCCGTTGCGGGAGAAATCGCGATGTCGCCCAAATATTCCCCTGACCTGATCCTGTAGGGCTCGCTTGCCGCTTGCCCCAACCGGGCCGAGGAGCCCATCCGCTCTTCGGCTTTTGTTACCGCCAGCCATTTGTCCAAGCTAGACACGCTAGAAGAGGCGAGTCTCTTTTCTATTTCTGCAAAGGCGCTCCGTTTTCGCTTCGCCAAACCGCTACGCCTTGGTCCGCGGCGCGCCACCGCAGGAAACGACAACACATCCGTCGCTCCTTTTTTATTTCGAAACCCTTCATTCATCCGCGCGATCTCCGCGTCGCTCACCAGCCCAATGGTCACACTGGCTTCCGTTAGCCCAAGCTCCTCGCGCACTTCCCGCAGAAATGTTTGAAGGGGCCGCAGCGGCACACGTACGCTTCGCTGCCGGTTGCTGACCGCCTCGCGGTCGCTGTCGCTCAAAACCACTTTGCGGGCGTTTTTGGAAACGTTCATCCCCGCTGCGTTTCTTTGTCTCGTTCCGTGCCGGACTCTCTCGCCGGAGCCGCCGCTTTGCCGTTTCCGCCGCGCTGCGGATGCACTACATCATACTCTTCATACGCGCGGATAATCTGCTGCACCAGGTTGTGCCGCACCACGTCCTTTTCGCCAAACTGCACCACGCCGATTCCTTCGATCTTTCCGCAAACTTCCAGCGCTTCAATCAACCCGGATTTTTTTCCTTGCGGCAAATCAATCTGCGTCACGTCGCCGGTGATTACCGCTTTAGAATTAAATCCCAGCCGCGTCAGGAACATTTTCATTTGCTCGCTGGTGGTGTTTTGCGCTTCATCGAGAATCACGAACGAATCGTTCAGCGTGCGCCCGCGCATAAACGCCAGCGGCGCAACTTCGATGATGCCCTTCTCCAGAAAGCGATCCAGCTTGTCCGCGTCCAGCATGTCGTAGAGCGCGTCGTAAAGCGGCCGCATGTACGGATCGATTTTCTGTTGCAACGTGCCCGGCAAAAATCCCAGCCGCTCTCCCGCTTCCACGGCCGGCCGCGCGAGAATGATGCGATTCACCTGCTTGGTCAGCAGCGCGCTTACTGCCATAGCCACCGCGATGTACGTCTTCCCGGTGCCGCCAGGGCCGATGCCAAACATCATGTCGTGCTTCTCGATCTCCTCCATGTAGTGCTTCTGGCTGGCGTTTTTCGGCGTAACTTGTTTTTTTCCGAACGAACGCGTGCGCGCATGCTCGAACATTCCGCGCGGCGATTCGTGCGGTTCGTCCGTGGCCACGCGCATCAGCGATTTCACTTCGGCAGCGGAAAGCGTGCGCCCATGCCGCGTGAGGTGGTTGTACTCCTCCACGATCTTCACGGCTTGATCCACGCAGTCCTGCTCGCCTTCGATGGTCAGCCGCGTATCGTGCAGATGCGTGCGTATGCGCAGCGCATCCTCCAGCACGCGCACATTTTCATCCAATGTGCCGAAGAAGGGTTCAATTTGCCCAGAAATGTGTACGGTACGTCTCATCCAATTGGCAGGTTTTCCTGTTACCGGAACCGGGTGGCCGATGGGATTCCTCCTGGTTGTTTGTGACCGCTTCGCGATTCACTCAGGGAGAAACTATTTACACCCTAACGCAGCCCCCCGTCCCGGTCAAGTTACGGGTTCATGACTGTCTGCGAAAAACGACCCCACCCTTTCGCAAAAAGCGCGAAAGGATGGACCACCGCCTGCCCGCCACCCTATTCTTTTCATTTAGTAGTGCGCCGTGCTAACTTGAGCTGACAATAGGAACAAGGCAATCCCCACAGCCAGGAACACTTCGATGAGCAGGAAAAAGCATACTTCGACCGAAACACAGCAGGCAGTGAGTCCTGTCGACGTCATCACACCAGGGAGTGGAGTACCTGCGGGCATTGAATACGTTGGATTACGGGGAATCTCTCGAGAGTGCCAAGACGGAGTTCTTCGACTGCTGCAGTACGGCGACAAAATTAGTCACGCTCGAATTCTATCCTCTTCCAATGATCATTGTCTGCTGCTGACGATAAACGGCAGTGACATCGTTGCCGTTAAGTCTGGGTTCGCCTCAGGGTATGGCGGCGAAGGACCCCGAACCTTCTCGTACGTGCTGCAAGTCCTCGACGGTTATGGTGTAGAAATCGAGGAATATGTGGTGTCTGCTGAAGTGATCGAACGGCTTGACGAGTCTTCCCTGACTAGGGCAGATATTGAAGCAATCGACGCGGCTGAGGCAGTTCGTCCGTCCCGTTGGTATGACTACATTTTTGAGGACGATTTCAAGAGAGGCAAAAACGGCACGTTGTGGCAGAAGTTTCCTTTGGTTATTCCGTTCGCTGTTATCGATGGGCGACTCGCTGACTTGGCTCTCTCTTTTTGGGAGGACCCGGACAACCGCCTACTGACGGGCTATAGGCGACTGGAGGACATCGTTCGTAATCGGACTGCAGTCGACGAGCATGGGGCTAAATTGTTCAGCCAGGCGTTCGCTCCGAAGGGTGGAAGGCTGACGTGGAAGGACGTGAGCGAGGGTGAGCGCGCTGGCAGGATGACGTTGTTCACGGGAACTTATACGGCATACCGCAATCCGCGTGCTCATCGAGAGTCAAAGCATAAGGGCGAAAAGCTATTGGAGGAATTCCTTCTTCTCAATCACTTATACAGATTGGAGAAGGAAGCGTCGGAGGTGAGTTGAGCCCCCCTTCATTTCCCGAGGATCGAAGTAATGTAATCTTTGGTGAGCACGGCACGAATGTCCATCGCAAACTCATCTTTTAGAAACCTCTCCACGAATCGGAGGCCATTTTCCATGTGGAATACGGCCGTTTCGGGGCTAGGTGTCGAGTATCGATGTTGAATCTCATTTCTGTCATCGTGCAGGAGTTCAAGGTCTGCCCTCTCGGGAATGTTGCAGCCTTTGTTAGCGAGTATCTCGAACGCTTCCCAAGTGCTGATAGTTTCTTTTTTGTTTTTCAGGTAAATGGAAGTGCCCGATTTACGCACTCGTTCCTTCAGCAGCAGTTCAACGCCCTGATCTAGGTGGAGAAGGGCAAATTTTCGGTCTAGTGATGTGTCACTTCTGAAATAATGATGGAGGGAGTGTTCTAGGACTTCGAGGGCACTCCTGAGTATTGGAGATATGAGTGCCATCTACTTTGTCTTTGTGGCCTTGAAACCCGCTGCGACAAACTCCTCTCCTGTCCGCGTGATGGTATAGTTGGCCTTTCCGCCCGTCTTCCTTGACTGCATAATTAAGCCCTTTTTTATGTTGTTGATAACCATCTGGCTCGTGTTAGACGGTTCGACTTTCGCCTCGTAATAACAAGTGTTGATATCTGCGCCCGTAAAGTTCCTTAAGCCCCTCACCTTCTCCAGAAAATAGCCAAAGGCTAGGAC
Source organism: Candidatus Acidiferrum sp. (assembly GCA_041482215.1). GTDB lineage: Bacteria > Acidobacteriota > Terriglobia > Acidiferrales > UBA7541 > Acidiferrum. The sequence goes on from JBGPDI010000027.1 coordinate 19,955, forward strand.
GATGTCGACATGCCGCTTCAGTCCGTAGCGGTCGATGAATTCGCGCGGCGAGGAAGCCTTTCCCCCAATGGATCTCGCGGCGGTGGACTTTGCCTCTTTGGGTTCTCCAGTAAGTACCGGCTTTGTTTGCTGGACGAGGCCGAGGATTTCTTTCATCTCCCGGTACGTGGCGGTAACATATTTCTTGTCACCCTCAATTTCAAACTCGGTGTCCGCCTGCTTAAACCTAATGCGGTAGCCTGTCGGCATGATGGATTCCTCTCTAGTCATTACTCGGAGAATGCGTTTCCCGAGGTATGTGTGACGGAGATTAAATATGCCTTGATTGTTATTCTGTCAAGCCGGAGGGCGTACGAGGCGGGTGAAGCACCCTTAGCGTGACTGTGGGTAGGCCATTATTCTCTTCGCTCTCTCATAGCGTCTTGTCGGGAGATGGGACGCCGCGAAATACGGTGGCCGCACCTCAAACCTCCGTCTCGTCTCGTCGGACGCCCAAAAACCGACAAACTGCTCGATACCATGTGCGAAACGAAAAGATCATCTGAACCAGGGCACAGCCATAAACGTAAATTCGATAGGGGCAACCTGCGCCTGGGTAGCCGGCCAACAGCGTCGTCAATGTGGCGAAGGAAATGACGGCCTGATAGGAAAATACACTGATTCGGTATTTGTTCGCTTGGGGCGACGGAGCATCGACTGGCTCAACTGGCCCTTCAGGCCGCAGCTTTAAATGGTTAAAGTAGTCAATCAGAGTCTTGTGCGAATCTACGTCAGTCCAGAACAGGTCGATACCCAATTCGGTGCAGCAGTTCCGAAGGCGTTTCCAGATGGGGCCCATAATGTTCATCGACCCGATCAGTGCGAGGACAAGAATTGTCAGAACCGCAGGACTAATCTTCCAAAGCGCGTCTGAGTCAACATCGACGCCCAGAATCGTCAACTTGACGCCTTTTAGCTTCGTATAGTTCAAGCCCCACAGAACGGCGAGATACGAAAGCAAGGCAGCCACGAATCTGGCTTGTGACTTTCCAACCGATACAAGGCTCTCACGAAGGAAGTCAAACTTGCGCCACAATTCGTCCCTAGAGAGAGGCTGCCCGGTCGACAACGGTTGCATAGATGGCGGAAACTTACTCGCCCAGTTAGTCCGGCGTCAAGTGTAAAGACTTCCGCAGAGAAGCAAGAAGAGAGAAGTCGGCAGGCGGGTGGCCGCGCCTTAATTCCGAAAAAACGTTCCGTCTGTCCCCGAGCTTCCCAAAGAAGCAAAAAGCAGATCCCTCAGCCCCGTTCCCACAAAAACCGTGGGACCGGCTTCGGGATGACACCCAAGGCCGAATCAAAGGAAGTGGTGAGTGACGAGTGCCCCCTCGAAGCTCGGGGTAAACGAGTGGTGAGGTGGTGGCAAGACTCAAGAGAAGACGGCGACGTAAAGTCGCCGCTACAAGAAGCGGCGCATCCGATCCTGGCGGGTGGGGCAGGCTCTTGAATTGGGTGGTGCACCCTTTGGCATTTGATATTCCAAAGGGTGCGGTCTTTTGACTCTTAGGCGAAGGACAAGCAACCACGCGAGATACACGGTTAGCGGAGCTGGTCTTCAGGTTTCGGAGCGACGCGAGGGACGTTGCGAAGGAATCTCATGAGGCCGTCGCCCTTGGCTTTTCCGGCGCGCTTCTTGAAGAAGTCCGCGGCGGTTTCAATGACACCCACCTTTTCGGCTGGTGGCCGCGCCTTAATTCCGAAAAACGCTTTTGGGTGGCCCGCCTGACACGAAAAAGCCGGCAGGGTAAACGAGTGGCGAGCAAAGAAAACATCCAGGGGCGAATCAAAGAAAAAGCAGATCCCTCACCGCCATTCGCAAACAACGCGACTGGGTTCCCTTCGGTTGCGCTCAGGGCAGGCGGGATGACACCTAAGGCCGAATCGCGAAGAACGTCGGAACGTTTGCACGTCTTAACGTCGGAACGTCGGGAGAGAGGCACGAGGTGGCGAGTGGCCCCTCGAAGCTCGGGGTAAACGAGTGACGAGGTGGTGGCAAGACTCAAGAGAAGACGGCGACGTAAAGTCGCCGCTACAAGAAGCGGCGCATCCGATCCTGGCGGGTGGGGCAGGCTTTTGAATTGGGCGGCGCACCCTTTGGCATTTGATATTCCAAAGGGTGCGGTCTTTTGACTCTTAGGCGAAGGACAAGCAACCACGCGAGCTACACGGTTAGCGGAATTGGTAAAGCAAGGGCAGCGGGGTAAACCCGCTGCTACACACTTACGGGGCGAACGCGAGGGGCGTTGCGAAGGAATCTCATGAGGCCGTCGCCCTTGGCTTTTCCGGCGCGCTTCTTGAGGAAGTCCGCGGCGGTTTCAATGACACCCACCTTCTAGGAGAACCTGTAGCGGCGGGTTTATCCCGCCGATTAGGTCTTGCAGAGAAAGAGCAGCGGGGGTAAAGCCAGAGCAGCGGGGTGAACCCGCAACACAGAGCAGCGGGGTGAACCCGCTGCTACACGGGCCTTTTAGGTACAGGGAGGGCCGAATTCTTCCAGTCAAAGACGAACGAGCCAGAGAATGGCCAGTCGTGCGGGTCATTGACCAAGCCCGCGCGGAGGGGGTTTTCAAAAATGTACGAGGCCACGCTATGGAAGGTCTCGCTGGAGCGAAGAATGTGGTCGTAATAGTTCCGCTGCCAGAGATTGCGTATCCCCAAAGAGCGAGCGTGCGCAGCGGACACGCCTTTGAATGCTCGAACGGCTTTGGCAAGATCAGACGTTTCTGTCAGCGCTGCGGCAAGAACGTGACAGTGATCCGGCATAAAGCAATAGGCGAAAATGGTGAAACCATGACTGCGAAACTGTCCGGCCATCTCGCTCGTCAGCCGCTCGACCAAAGGTGCATCGGTGAAGAGCTTGCGACGTTGACCTGCGCAAATCGTTAGAAAGTAATTGCGTGGGCCTACATAGTAGGGATGCGGGAGGTGATGTTTCGAGTGTTCTTCCATCACAGGTGAGTTTAACATATAGATATATTTATGATGCTGTATCATGTAGCGGCGGGTTTATCCCGCCGATGGGGTCTGCAGAGAAAGAGCGGCGGGGTGAACCCACAACGCAGAGCGGCGGGGTAAACCCGCCGCTACACGGGGCGGAGGTTGCCGGCGGCGAGGTCGGTGAGAGATTGGAGAGCGCGGATGAGCTCGGCACCGGTTAGGCGGCCCTCACGGTAGAGAGAGCGCAAAAAGTCGGGGGCGGGGCGTTCGCCTTTGCGGGAGTTGCATTCGCGGCAGCAAGAGACCAGGTTGCGGTACGAGTTGGGACCGAGCTGGGCGCGAGGAATGACGTGGTCGAGGCACTGCATTTGCGGGCCGATGCGGCGGAGGCAGTAAAAGCAGACGCCCCCTTCGCGGGCATGGATGGCCTGGCGGAGCTCGGAGGTGCGCAAAAAATCGATTCCCTCGAGGTTGCCACCGTGAGGCGAGGGAGCGGCCACGCGTGTTTGGGCTCTGCTTCGGCGAGCGCCGGGAACCTCTTCCGGCAGGCGAACGTCCATCACGTGACCCGCTTTGCTGCGCTGGACCAACCGCAAGGCGCGGTGTTGTACGAGCCGGCGCAGCGCAGCGCGCACGGTTTCCACGGTGAGACCTAGATTGCGCGCCATCCAAATGATGGAAAAATGAAGGCGAGACTTGCCGTCGAAACGGCTGTGCCGGAGAAGGTGGTAATAAACGGCGCGGTCGGTGGTGGAGAGACGCAGACGAGGAGCCAAAGCGTCCTCGAACTGCTTGCAGACAAGTTCGGCATTGGGCTTTTGGGCTTTCATGATGAGTCCGAGAGATGGAATTGGGTACGAAGCGAAGACAAATACGCAACACCCCGACCGGGCCGGGCAGGCGCCGAACACAGAAGCCGGAGCACAGAAAGAACTGACAGTGGCGACGAGTTGTCAGTAAGAAAAAGAGAAAAGAGGATCCTTCGTCATCGTAGGCCCACATCCGCTCCGCGAAGGATGAGGAAGCGGGCCTGCTTGGCTCAGGATGACAACTTTAGGTTGTAGCCGAAGATTTAGGCACAAAAAGAAAAAGCCCCCGGACTGGCCGGAGGCTCGCACTTTTCCCTGTTTGCTACAGTACCATGCAGATATCTCGAGTCAAGAAAAATGTTAGCAAGCGAACGGGCTTCCCGCTCCCGGCTCATCCGTACTACGGCAAAACGGTGATAGATTGGACTTTGCGGCCCCGGTTTCGGCGGCAACTTGCCGCAAATTCTGATTCCTGGTTCTGGCTTGCTGAGGGAGGTCCACAAGATCATGGTTTGGGATGAGTACCTCGCCCGCTTTCGCGCTCTCCCCGTGTGGTCCCCGGAAACCGCTCAGGACGACCAATACGAGGATCGCCGCGAAGCGCTGGAAGGAAGTCTGATCGCCGATTTCAGCGCGCATTGCCCGCCTGCCTCGCCGGAAGAGATTGCCTGGTTCCGAAATGCGCTGGAGCACGAAGAAAAAAAGTTTTTTGCGGCATGGGCCCTTCAAGAGCCGCGCGAAATTCCCGAGGCTCTCTACGAACCGATGATTCGTGCCGGCATTCACGAGCGCAATCCCAGCAAGAACCGTGTTTTTGTAGAGCCATGCCTTGCGGCTTTCGGGCTGCGCCGGGTGAATGAAACTTTGCTGGCGTATTTTGAAAATGGGTCCGAAATAGAAAAAGCTGGCACGGTCCAGGCCATGTATTGGGCGTCCCTGATACGCGGGCGCGATTCCGACCGGCAGAAACCCGAAGCCCGCGCCTGGTTTGAAGCCGTTGGAGACCTTTGGATGCGCCAGCGCTGCCGCCTCTTGCGCGAGTTCGTGAATAATCCGAGCGTCCTCGTACGCCAGCGCATCGTTCCCCACCTGGACGTGCGCAACACTTCCTCTTACCCGGAAGAATTTCAGCCACTCGTGCCACAAGCCATTCAAATTGCCAGGACTCACGCGGACGATTACATCCGCCATCGCATCGAAATTCAAATGGGAACCAGCAAAACGCCGATGTACTCTCCGCTACCTGCGATGGGCCAATTCAAATCGGGGAATTTGCCGGAGAGTGAAAATGCTGCGCCGAGTGGGAGAACGGCAAGCGGCCTCGTGGCCCGGTTCAAATCGCTGCTCGGGCGTTCGCGAAAATAGCGGGAGCGTGCGCTAGTGCGCCGCGGCTGCGCTTTGCAAAGAGGCCTCGATCGATTTTTCCGCCAGCGGCGCCATCACCGCGTAGCCCGCGGCGTTGGGATGCAGGCCGTCTTCGCTCAGTTCTTTCTTCAGCAGGCCCTGGTCGTCCACCATTGCGGAAAAATAATCCAGATAGACGTCGCCCTTTTCCCCGGCGTATTTCTTGATCCACGCATTCAATTGCAGAATCTGCTCCGGCGGTCGTTTGATGCGCATATCGGCCGCTTTTTCGTCGCGCTCATGCGCGTAATTGCTTACCGGCATCACGGAAGCGAGCACCACGCGAATTCCATGAGCGCGCGCCAGCTCCGCCATCGAAGCGAGATTCCCTTCCGTTTCTTCCGGCGTGATCGGACCGGTGTTTCCCGCGAGGTCATTGGTCCCCGCCAAAATCACCACCACTTTTGGTTGCAGGGCAATTACGTCCCAGCGAAAACGCACCAGCATCTGTGGGGTCGTCTGCCCGCTGATTCCGCGCCCGACGTACGGCTTCCCCGGAAAAAAACCGCCAAACCGCGGCTGCACCCACGCGTCCGTAATCGAGTCGCCCATGAACACAACGCGCTGCTCGCCCTTCGCGGGAGCCGGTACCTTGGAATTGTCCTCGCGATAGCGCGCGAGTGCGGGCCAATCTTTCAGCCGCGCCAGCTGCGGCTCCATCTTCGCTATTTTTTCCGCAAGCTCCGCGCAATTCGCCGCTGGCTTCGCCGTCCCTTCCGCCGGAGCCTGCGCGGGATCTTGTGCCGGAGTCTGCGCCGCAGCTGGCGTCTGGCTCGTTGCAGCCGTCTGCGCTTGCGCTTGCGTTTGCGCTCGCACTTCCGCAATCGGCCACAAAGCGCATGCCATCAGCGCCACAAATGTACCGACACCAAACCTGAAACTATCCCTCATGCGTTTTTCCCTTTTCTTTTCACTAAGAACTAAAAACTAAGAACTAACAACTCAAAAAGCCACGCTCATTGTGCCCCGACTCCGCCTCGCCGAAAAGCAGTTTGTCGGCGGCAACGACACGATTTTCCTTTACGTCAAGCACCCGCAAAAACGCACGCCTTGATAGATGATGACCAGCTACAATCTTTTCCTATGAAGTGCCCCGGCTGCAGCAACGACATGACTTCCATCGAACTTGACGGCCGCATGGGCGGACATGTCTCCATTGATGTGTGCGCCGCTTGCCAGGCGTTCTGGTTCGACCATTTCGAAAGCCTGGCGCTCTCCCCCGGTTCCACGCTGAAGCTTATGAAGTTTATCGGTGAACACTCGACGCCCGCGAAACCGCCCCTCCCGGACGTGCTCCACTGTCCGCGCTGTGCGACGACGCTGCGGCTGTCGCACGACATGCAAGGAAACATGCCGTTCACCTATTGGCGATGCACGACAGACGACGGCCACTTCATCGCCTTTCTCGAGTTCTTGAAAGAAAAACAATTCATCCACCGAGTGTCGGCTGCGCAGCTCAAGGAATTACGGGATAACGTTCAGTCTGTGAATTGCTCCAACTGCGGCGCGCCCATCAATCTGCAGTCCGAATCTCTCTGTTCCCACTGCCACTCGCCCATCTCCATGCTGGATATGAAGCAGCCGCAGCAGATGATCGAGCAACTCAAACAGGCTGCCGCGCCCCGGCCCGTAGATCCGGCACTCCCTCTCAAACTCGCTTTAGCAAAGTCGCAACTGGAAACCTCTTTCGCCGCCGTTGATCGCAATCCTCAATGGTGGAGCGATGCCAGCTCCTTCGGCCTGGTGCAAGCCGGCCTGAACGCCGTCGCCCGATTGCTAATCGACTTGGTGGATTGATCGCTAGCAGCGCTTCTCTTCCCCTGTAAATGGTGACAGTTTACGACCTCCCTTCCTGACGTAGACACTCGCACCAAGCGAGCGGAAACCGTGCTTGCACGGATGGTGCGTTGTGAGATTTTTGCGATTCTTAGTTGTAGCTGTTTTGAGCGCAGGACTCTGGTCACCGTGCATGGGGCAACTTACGAATCCCAGGAACGCCCCCCTCGATTTCACTGTTCGCGTGTCGGAACTCCCGATGTCGCAAAAAGCCGGGCGGGCTTTCGAAAAGGGCACGCAGCTGCTTCTGAAGGGAGATGTCCGGGGCAGTCTAGCCTACCTCCTAAAGGCAGCGGATCAGGCGCCATCTTCCTACCGGCCGTACCACAACCTCGGGCTCGCTTATTACAAACTTAGGGAATTCGATACCGCCGAAGAAAACTTTCAGAAATCCATCAATCTTACGGGTGGTAAGTTTGCGCCTTCGATGTTCGGACTGGGCATGGTTTTGTATTGCCAGGCTGACTTTCGGGGAGCCGAAAGGTTGATTCGAGAAGGGCTGCTACTGCAACCCGGTTCGGCCACGGGCAAGTACGCTATGGGACTGGTGCAATTCTCGACGGGCCGAATCACCGAGGCGGAGCGCAGCGCTCAGGAAGCGCTCGCGCTCGATCCAGAAGAAACCGAGGCGTACGTCTTGCTTGGCTGGGTTCATGACGTGGCACACAACCCCGCCGCTGAACTGAAGGATGCACAGACGTATTTGAAGCAAGCCCCTAACGGAACTATGAGAGCGGACGCGCTGGAGCAGGTGCGCCGCGCTCAACAAGCCCTGGCACTTACCTATACCGCCGTGAATTAAGACAGCGAAGAACAGGGCGCCATCGAGATTGGCCATACCCCGCGTAGCATTGTCTTGTGCGCATTCACGGGGCGACAACCGGTGCGAGCTTATCTTTGCTACTGCGCGTTATTCTTCACGACTGAACTGTTCGCGGTGCTAGACTCTGTGGCGAGGTAGTCTTACCTCCCCTCATTCAGGTTCTCTGACCTAAGCAGACCATCTGGAATAGTTCTCACTTAGCCCAATAGAAATGGGGCGGAGCTATGCCATACCAATCAATTCTTGACGAAGTGACGCGCCTCCACGATGTGGGCGGCCGTCTCGAAGGACTAGCAGATGAGCACCCTCGCGCCACAGAAGAACTCCTGACCATCGCTGGAAACGTTCGCGGCGTTGCGACCCTATTGGCTCTACTAGTCGAAACAAAGCTGCGCAGCAAAGATGGATAGTGTTCATCCGGCTAGACGGATGGGTCAGTTTCCGATTGAGCTGGCAGCGTTAATCAGCCATGTAGCTTATACGCTCAATTCTCTTTAGCATGTGCCATCGGACCAGAAACAAAAAGAGCACCACCAGGAGTGCCATGGTGAGAGTCATCGAGAAATCTTGAATGACGAACAGAATCACGAAGTTTCCTATCGTTTTGTTGGCAAGCAACCGGTTGCAAGCATCAGTGAGGCTAATTGAAGCAAAAATTCCCCAGGCGAGAAACGCAGACCCAATCCACTGTTTGAGGCTACTGCTTGAGGACTCTAGCGACTGTAGATATGCGGGACTGCTTGCCTGCCGAGAAAGTCTAAAAGGCAGTGCCGGTCGCCAGACTCTGACCAACTTCACGCTTGTGACGATGCAGACTAGGAAGAGGAACAGTACGTAAATCATCATGCTGGTCGACGGCTCCCGGGTCATCTGCCGGAAGTCCCAAGTTGTCGATTCTTGAAGCATTTGTGCCCCCCGGAGCTTGTCTAGGTTGTTCGACTTCTCGCTTGCCAACCAATAGGATTCCGCTCCGAATGATTAGACACCATGACTGGCAAATTTGCGCCTCGCGGTTGTATTACATCAAGGTTCCAGCTCGTTTAGCTGGACTGATGTCTACGTGGACGACTAGTCCCATAACATGAAGCTAACCCGTTACGGTCCTTTCACGTCGTTTGACAAAGCCCCGAGCCTCGTTTAACGTTAGAAGTTTGAGCGATACACAAAAGGAGCAATAGATGGCGCAGGGTCAGGCTACCAAGGTTAAGAAGAAGAAAAAATCGGTTTTGAAGCGCGCGGCGCAATCTCGTGAACGCGCCGAAGTGAACCGCGCCAACCGCACCCGGGTCCGCACGCTGATGCGCAAACTGCGCACCGCGATCACCACGGGCGATCCCACTGCCGCGGGCAATCTTCTGCAACCCACGATGTCGGCAATCGATCAGGCCATCACCAAGGGCGTGCTGCACGAAAACACCGGCAACCGCTACAAGTCGCGCCTGACGCTAGCTTTCAACGGCATCAAAGCGAAGGCCGCGAAGTAAAAGGGTTTTCCCGTTTCTGGATCTTCTCGGTTTTTACACGGGCGCCCGCCGCGGTGGGCGCCCGTTCTTTTTTTACTGCGAGGCCCGATGTCCGCACCGATCTCTATCACGCGCGTTTCCCAAACCCGCCTCACCGAAGCCCTGCGCGAAAATTCCGAATTCGGCTCCACGTTCAGCGACCACATGCTCGTCGCCGACTGGGAAGCCGGCGCCTGGAAGCAGCCGCAAATCGTTCCTTTCGGCCCGATCTCTTTTTCTCCCGCGCTGACTCCCTTCCACTACGGCCAAGCCATCTTCGAAGGCTTCAAAGCGCATCGCATGCCCAACAATGGCGTTAGCATCTTTCGTCCACGCGAAAATTTCGCGCGCTTGAATCGTTCCGCCGCACGCCTCGCCATGCCGGAAATTCCAGAATCTCTTTTCATCGAAGGCGTTAAAGAATTAGTCCGCCTCGATCGCGAATGGATTCCTCACCGCGAAGGCGGCGCGCTCTATGTCCGCCCAACGTATTTCGGCGTTGACGACACGCTCCTCGTCCGCCCTGCGAATCGTTTTCGACTCATCGTCATGACGTGCCCCGTCGGGCCGTATTTCGCGCAGCCCATTCGCCTTCTCGCTGAAGAGCGCTTCGTTCGCGCTTTCCCCGGCGGCACAGGAGACAGCAAAGCCGCCGGCAACTACGCCGGTGGACTCCTCGCCGCGCGCCTCGCCCAGGAAAAAGGCTTTCACAATGTGCTATGGCTCGATGGCGTTGAGCGCCGCTACGTGGAAGAATCAGGCGTGATGAATGTTTTCTTCGTTCTCGATGGAAAAGCAATCACGCCGCCGCTTGGGGGCACAATTCTCCCCGGCGTCACACGCGATTCCGCTCTCACGCTGCTGCAAGAATTGGGAATTCCCGTTGAACAGCGCCAAATTCCCATTGACGAAATTCTTTCCGCCCACGCCGCCGGAAAACTCACCGAAGCTTTCGGTGCCGGAACCGCCGCCATCGTCGCGCCCATTGCCTGCATCCGTTACCGCGAACGCGACCTGCAATTCCCCGCCGTTTCCGACTCTTCCGTCGCTGCGCGGCTCCGCGCTCGCCTCGTCGCCATCCAAACCGGCCGCGAGCCCGACAAACACAATTGGCTGATGCCCGTCTAAGCTCCCGTGAAAAGGTGCACGCAATGAACTACTACGCCTTGCTCTACGAACTCGTCGACGACATGATCACGCGCCGCGTCCCTTTCCGCGAAGAACATCTCCGCCTCGCTCGCGAATCCCGCGAACGCGGCGAACTCGTCCTGGCTGGCGCCCTCACCGAACCCGTTGATCGCGCCCTACTCGTCTTTCCTGTGGACGACAAATCCAAAGTCGAAGACTTTGCCCGCAAAGATCCCTACGTCCTCAACGGCCTCGCCAAGAAATGGGAAGTCCGCCCCTGGAACGTCGTCGTCGGCAACGGGCCCGCTGCTTCGTCCCAGGCCAGCAATTCCTCCGCGCGCGCATTCGGAACCATCTTGCGAAGCTGGTCCGCCCGCACCAGCAACGAGCAGCTGCCAAAATATCTCCAGCATTTTTCTAAAACTGTTCTGCCTCACCTCCGCCAGGTTCCCGGCTATCTCGGAGCAACCGTCTCTCTTCGCCATCACGAAGACGAAGCCGAAATCTTTGTAGAAACCAACTGGCGCTCGCTCGAATCCGTTCACAATTTCGCCGGCCCGGAAATCGAATCCGCCTTAGTCGCCGACGAAGCCGCCGCCTTTCTCACCGACTTCGACCGCACCGTCCGCCATTACGACATAGTCCTTTCTGACCGCCCTTAGTCCCCACACAAAAAAGCGGCCACCTGGCCGCCCTTTTATTTCAGATTGAATGTTGAACTAGAGTTTCGAAATACCTATCAGTAGCAAAGGGATGCCGACAACAAAACTCAACCACATCAGGTGCAACGGCCACGCAGGCCACGCGTAATTGGCTCGAATTCGGGCATACTCTTTCACATGCGCTTCCCACCAATACGCTGGAAGCGTGAGGCGCGATCCATGCTTGAACCCCACTTCGCACACTTTTCTATAGATGTACCAGTAGGAGACAGTAGGAACGCCGATGAAAAGAAGCCCCAAGAAGAGATAGGGATCTCGCACTAAGACCAGCCAGAAAACATGCAAATCTAACATGAACGTCCTGTCTACCTCGCCGCGTGGTTTGCGGCTATAGGCTCGCTGGTCAACTCCGTAATCAGAAATTCCATCACCGCGCGCGCATCTTCCCCGCCGCGCTTAAGCCGATCATCCGCCTTCTGAAACGCACTCAATCCGCTCAGCAAGCGCGCCTTCGAAATCTTGCGCGCGTTTTGCAACGCCAATTCCGCCTTATCCGGACTCATCCCCAGCGCTCTCGCTGCTTGCCCGCCATTCGCCACGCCTTTGACTTCGCTGGCCTCGATCAGCTTGCGGTACATCCAGGTCATTGCTCCAAGCATCGGCAGCGGTTCTTCTCCATCGCGCAGCAATCGATCGAGAAACTCCAGCGCCTTCTTCCCCTGACGCGCCGCCAGCATGTCCGCCAACTCCCAAACCGTCGTCGTCTTCTCCGAAATAACCAGCGCGCTCACATCCGCACGCGCAATTGTTTTTCTCGCGCCCGCAAACGTCGCCAGCTTTTCAACTTCCGTTTTCAAGCGCATCAAATCTGCCGCCACAAATTCCGCCAAATCCTCCGCCGCACCACGCTCGAACTCCACGCCCTGTTCCTTCGCCAATGCTTTCGCCAAAGCCGTCGCCGCACCCAGCCGCGCCTCCACGTTTTCGCCAAGCCCGCATTCCACCACCAGCGTCTTCTCCGCCAGCATCTTTCCCAGTTTCATCCGCTGGTCTAGCCCGGTCGCTTCCAAAACCAGCACGGTGAATGGGGCCGGGTTTTCGAGATACGCACCGAGTTGCGCCACCGCCTCGTCCCGGTTTTTCTCCCCCAGTTTCTCGATCGCCTCCGCATCTTCGAGGAACACCACCTGCTGAGGAGAAAGCATCGCCATCGTTTGCGCCTGATCCACCGCTGCCTGCGTCTCCCCGCGCCCCGCCGAATAACGCGATACCGCCCAAGTCCGCGAAGCTTCCGGAACAAATCTCTCAATCAATTCCTTACGGCACGCGTCGCGAAGATAAGGCTCTTCCCCGAGTAAGAGAATCGCCGGAACGGCTTTCCCCTTCCCAATTCGCGCCACCAACTCTTCCGCTGTCACCCGCGCCATAACTTCTTTCCTTTGTAGAGGCCGGGCGGAACCTGTCCCGACCTTGTCGGGAGCCCGGCCCGCACGCTAATAATTCTCCACCACCGCTGCCACCAATCGCGCCGCAAAATCCTGCGCCAGCCGGTCCAACGCCGGATCCTGCTCCTCAAAAAAACTACTGATGCTGCTCGGATCATTCACATCCGCGGAAATCTCGTACTGATTCCGAAAAATAAAATTATCCGTGTGATACAAAACCTTCCCCGTCTCGCGCAGTTCAAATGTGATTTCGCATTTCATGGTAACCAACATCGCCGTCGCACTTCCCGTCGTTGTGTTGAAGAGCAGCGGTACTGCTTCCAGACTCAGCACCTTGCCGCGCAACACCGCATCGCTGTTCGCTGGATCGGACACCACGCGGTACGAAGTCTTCGCCAGAAATTCATGCACCGTGGCAGTCGTTAATCTCTGCTCGATGCGATAGCTGCTGGTCTTATTCTCCAGCGCCGGCACGGCGATCACATGAACGCTCTGCGGCAGCGCACTGCTCCGCCCCGCCACGTGATACCCGCAGCCTGCGATCCACACCGCCCCGATCATCAGCACAACTGAAATGCGCCGCTTCATGGCACCAATTTCTCCGCCAGCTTCACCGCATTCCATGCCGGCAGCCGCATATTGTCCGCCGCGCCCCAGAACCACCAGCTCCCCGCCTGTGCGGGATCGGCCTCCGGCTGCGCAAGCTGAACTGTACTCTCGCCCGCCGCCGCCAAATTGCTTACCACCGCTTCTTTTTCCGCCACGCTGAATCCCGCGGCCACGCATGCCGAAGTGATTTGCTCGAGCGTTGCCGCCGGATCAAGCTCCACACTTGCCGAGAACGTGGAACCGAAAAACAGCGGCGCGTGCAGCATTCGAATCGCCGGTTGTACTCCGAATCCTGCCGTACACGCCAACACTTCCGCACGCAAACGGCTTTCGCGGACGGAAAGTTTTTCGCGGCTCTCCGCGCCGTAGCGGTCTGCAACCGCGAATGCCACCTGCGTGGCGAATAGTTCCTGCCCCGCGCTCTGGAAGGACAACAATTGCTTCGTCTGAGTTTCCAATTCTTCGATTCCGCCGCGTCCCGCCTCGGAAACCGGCCGAAAACAAGTGATGCTGATCTTTTTTAAGCCGAGCGGCTTCAGCCCCAGCGAAAGCGACGCAGCACCAACAGCAGGAGCTGAGATGATCCAAATATGTTTGGAGTTGGATGCCGGCGCGTTGCCGCGAAACTCATCGAGCTTCGGAAACCAGGGACGCCCTGAAGAATCCTTGCTTCGCACTCCGCCCGTAAAATCGAACACGATCGCTTCGGCTGCCAGCGCCGCCACCGAGTTGCGCTCCGCAAATTCCAGAGACCCCGTGAAAAACACAAATTTTGCGCCGTCGAAGCTGCCCTCTTCCACCGGCTGAATCACCGCCGGCTCTCCGCCAGCCTCGGTCAAAATTCCCGCGGCCAGTTCCTCATCCACCAGCCGCAAATCCCATCCCGCAAATTTGCTTTCTTCGAGCAACAGCTTCAGCTCCGCACCCAGCAGCGAAGAAGCACCCGCAATCACAATCCGTTGGGATTCCCGTTCGAACGAAGGCATGAATCACGCGGTCCGAGCAACTAGGCGACGGCGCACAAAGCGCACCAGATGCAGCGCAACACCGATAGCCGCGTAGCTGCACGCCAGCATGACCAACGCGTATTCGGAGAATTTCCAGATTACCGCAAGTAGAACGAACGCCAGCACGATGGACAAGGAAGGCAATTTCCGCGTCCACGGCAGGTCCTTAAAACTGTAATATCGGATCGTACTGGTCATCAGCGCGCCCAATCCCGCGGCCAGCAACAGCCACGCCACCGACCATCTCCAGTCATGTATCGGATACTTGAATCCGTGGACCAGGGCAGCGATCACGCCCGCCGCCGCGGGAGTCGGCATTCCCACGAAATATTTGGATCCACCGGGCGCCATCCCCTGCACGTTGAATCGCGCCAGCCTCCATGCACAGCACACCAGAAACAGCAGGCAACACACCCAGCCCATGTCGGATAAAAGTTGGCCGCGCTGTGTGCCCGCAATCGCCAGGTTACGCACTCCCCACGAATAGGCCACCACGGCCGGCGCCACGCCAAAACTTACCACGTCCGCCAGCGAATCAAACTGCACGCCGAAATCCGTATTCGCTCCAAGTAGTCGCGCGATCCGCCCATCCACGGAGTCAAACAAAATCGCAAATCCGATCGCCTTGGCCGCGCGGTCAAAATCGTCGTAGGAGCCCACCAGCGCCGCCACAATGGCGAAGTAACCGCACAAAAGATTCGCGGAGGTCAGCATCGCGGGCACTAGAAATATTCCCCGCCGGACCTTGGGATTCTTGAATCGTTTTCCTTGAAACGGCATTTCTTTCTGTTCTGGTTCGGGCATGGTTACGTTCGCTTCCCCGTCGCCGTTAGATTTGCGTCCGTCTCTGCCGCACTCACTTCACTCAATTTCCCTGCCGCTGATTTCGCAGGCCATCGCGCGAGCACGCTAGACCCGCCCTTCACGTTATCCCCCAACTTCACCAGTATTTCTGCCTCTTTCGGCACCCAAAGATCCACGCGCGAACCGAACCGCACCAGCCCAATTCGCTCGCCGCGCGACACCTTATCACCCGTTTTCTTCCACGAGACTACCCGCCGCGCAATCAATCCCGCAATCTGCTTGAACACGATTTCGCCCGCATCGGTCGAAAGCGTAAACACATTCTGCTCGTTCTCCACCGAAGCTCGTTCCCGCATCGCCGCCAGAAATTTCCCCGGTCGGTACTCCAACTTCGTGATCGTTCCCGCGGCCGGCGACCGGTTTACATGCACATTCCACACTGCCAGAAAAATACTGATCCGCCTCCCCGTCCTGCCCGCATTCTCTTCATCGGTGACAACCACCACGCGTCCATCGCCCGGAGACACCACTGCTCCGGCTTCCCCAGGAATCACCCGCTCCGGATCGCGAAAAAAGGAAAAAACAAACAAGGCGAGAAACACAAGAACAACCGCAGCCGCATTCCATTGCAGCAAATAGCTCGCGCCGCCCAGCACCAGAAGCGGCAATCCAAAGTAGTAGCCTTCTTTGACCATGCTTCGTCGAGCAAACTCCAGCATTTCCGCGCTTCGCCTTCACTTCGCGAGCGCGCATGGTCATTCTACGACAGAATCGCCTGCGATAAAGTCGTTATTGGGTGTAACTGGCCCGGCCGCGTAAGATACGCGCGGCAATCCGCTCCATCTCATCCTTGCAGTGGAGCTTCATCTTCTTCAGCTTGATTTCTTCCAGGAGGTCTTCCGAATTCAGGTAGGGCGACTTGGAGATTTTGAGAAGCTCTGCTTCGTAATGCCGGTGCTGCTCTGCCAGACGCTGATACTCGGCGTCTGTTTCGAACGGTATGTCCCGAGGTGTCCGCTGCGCACTTGCCATGCGTTCCTCCTCACGACTTCATGAATGGATTGTGATAACTACATGAACGCAAGATAGCACTCTGGTTTCCCACGTCAAGTGGCAACCTGTGAGAATTTGGTCCTAGTCCCCCAGTTTCATTTCCATTAGGACCGCCGCTTCGTCCGGCTCCCGGTAATAGCCAAGGCGGCGCCCGGTTTTCAAGAAGCCCTGTCTCCCATAAAACGCCATCGCCGTTTCATTCGACTCGCGCACTTCCAGAAAGACGCGCCTTACTCGGCAGGCCCGAAATTCCCCCAAGGCCGCTCCCAGCAGCGCCCCGCCTTCCCCTCCGCGCCGCCTCGCCGGGCTAACAGCAAGATTCAAAATCTCTCCCTCATCCGCAACCTGCCGCCCGAGAATAAAACCAATGACTTCCACATCTTCAGCACGAACCATCGCCACAATCCCCGGCCACTCCAGCGCCTCACGATAGCTCTCTTCCGTCCACCGGGACGCTCCAGAGGCCTCCGTCGAGATCCTTGTCACCGCCCCAATGTCCGCCGGCAGAAAAACTCGGATCGTTCTTTCGGCCTGCTCGCGCTTGGCATCAGCCGCCATGGGCCGCCCCGTCCTTCCAGGAAGACTCCGCGTCCGTCCGTCGCACGTAATTGGCATCCAACTTCAGCGCATCCGTCGTACGACCAGCCGCCAATTCAGCCAATCCCATCCGGCCGATCATCGGCGCCAGCACGCTCGAAACGCGCTCTACCTTTTCCCCCCGCGACTCTCTCCCCTTCCACCCTTCCTCCGAGAGTACGCATTCCGCGTCGGTCGAAACCCACGCAATTTTTCCGTCTCCGGCCAACTGCGCCGCCGTTTCCACAAATCTCCCCGGCGCGATTACCATCTCTTCGCCGATAAGCGCCAAGCCCGCCTCATTCCTCCGGTAAACGGCCCCGAACACCTGTTTGCGCTGCCCATCCGCAAATGCGGCAACAAACGATTCCCCGTCAGAAACCTCCCCTGCCAGCGTTCTTAGCCGTGACAAGGCCACAATCGGCCTCCCATAGACCTCCGCCCATGCCTTCACGGTAGTCAATCCCACACGCACTCCGGTAAACGAACCCGGCCCCGCTGCCACGGCATACGCGCCGACGTCCTCCATACTTAGCCCGCTACTCCGTAGCGCCTCCGAAACCGCCGGCAACAGCCACGTCGAGTGGTCCTCGCTTGAACTGTGTACAACCACACCCAGCACGACCTCATCCCGCAGCACCGCCACGCTGCCCCGCGAATCACACGTATCTATCGCCAGCACAATCACATCCGCATTCTACCCCACTCTTACAGCCGTGCAGCAGGCGGCCTCCGTTCGTCTTCTGTTCTGCACAAAACTGTTCTCTCCTGCAGTCCGCAAGTTCTCTCCAGCGAAACGCCCGTTTTCACAATTGAACCGTCGTTTTTGCCCATTCAACGGCAATCGCTATTCCCCCAGCGCCCTTGCAATTCTATTGCCAGATTAGTACCTGCTTTTCCCTAACCCCTTCATTCCACTGGATATACCTTGACTCTTCCAACACACTGTTATAGAATCTTCATGCATCTCCTAGGGGGCAACCGAATCTATGGACTACAAGATCGGCGACAAGGTCGTTTACCCGAATCACGGTGTGGGCGTTGTTGAGCAGATCAGCTATGGAGTCTTGAACGGTAGAACCGAACGTTATTTCATGATTCGCATTGTTTCCAGCGGCTTGCGTGTCATGGTCCCGCAATCAAACGCAATGACTGTTGGCCTTCGTTCTGTTATTCGCTCCGCGGAATCCACAAAAGTCCTCGGCTTTCTCGAAACAGGAAAACTCAACTCTCATCACGACTGGAAGCACCGCTTCAAGGAAAACTCCGAGCGCATGCGCACCGGATCGCTCCTCGAAGTCGCAGTCGTTCTTAAGAGTCTCGTTTCCCTCAGCCGCAGTAAGCCTCTCTCCTTCCGCGAAAAGAAAATGCTCGAACGCGCGAAGTATTTACTTGTCAGCGAAATGGCCACTTCCCGCAATACCACCGCGGAAAGCGCAGAAGCCATCGTTGTCAAGTCCCTGGCAAAAGCTAAGCTCCAATTCCCTGTCCTAACCGAAAAGTTCGAATAACCGCGACTTGTAGTAGTTTCCCTTGTAGGGGCGCAGCACTGCTGCGCCCCTCTTTCTTTTACGGTCACCCACAATAGGCAAGCCCAACGTCTACCCTTCATCTTTGCTCGTCGTTAGATTCTTTTTCTCTGCGCCCTCCGCGTCTCTGCGTTCAGCTCTCTTGATCTTCTCTCTGTTCTCGCCGGCCACTACCATATTCGTCCCCACCGCCGTCTAACTTCTCACGCACTTCTCTCTTCCGATCAAAGGGGACAACCATGAACGAATCACACGTCTCGCGCAGAGGCTTCCTCTCCGTCGGCGCAACCTCCGCACTAGGAGCAAGCCTTGCCCTCGCTTTCCCATCTGAAATCCTCTCGCAAAGCGCCACCACCCCGCAGGCGCCAGTCAAGCCGCCCAAACTCGATCTCGCCCTAGTCGAAGCCTTCGTCCGCGCCGGCCACGTGGACCTCGACCGCACAAAAGCCCTCCTCGCCCAAGAGCCCGGCCTGCTCAACGCCACCTGGGATTGGGGCGGGGGCGACTGGGAAACCGCTCTCGGCGGCGCCGGTCACATGGGCCGCAAAGACATCGCCTTGTTCCTGATTTCCAGCGGCGCCCGAATGGACATCTTCCACGCCGCCATGCTCGGCCGCCTCGATATCGTCAAGCCCATGCTCACCGCCTTCCCCAATCTCGCCACCTCCAAAGGCCCGCATGGCATCACGCTGATGACCCACGCCCAAAAAGGCGGCGAAGAATCCATCGCCGTAGTCCACTTCCTCGAATCCCTCGCGCAACAGGCTAACCTCGCTCTGTAGGCAGAGTGAGTTAATCCCATTTTCAAAATGTTTTTTGGAAGTCGGAGCTTTAGCCTGTCTGCCCCAGGCAGGCTCCGACATTAAGGGCACACCTACATTGGGCTTTAGCCCCTGACGAAACTCTCTTAGCCTCGCAGGCCATTCATAAATGAACGCATCATCTTCAATCCTTCGCGATAGCGCAAAGCACAACGCCCGCCTCGCGCAACCTTTTCGCCACCGCCGCTGCAATCTTCGGCGCCCCCGGAGTATCCCCATGAATGCAAAGCGTCTGCGCATCCACCGAGACCTCACTCCCATCGCTCGCGATCACCACTCCTCGTTCCACTATTCCTAACGCCTGCCGCCCCGCTTCCGCCGGATCGCGAATCAGCGCATCCTCAAACTTCCGCGAGCGCAAAGTTCCATCCGCCTCATACCGCCGGTCCGCAAACGCTTCCGCCGCCACCGCGAATCCCGCCTTCCGAAACACCTCTAGCATCGACGACCCCGCCAGCCCCACCAGCACCACGTCACGCCTCCATCGAGCAACTCCAGTGGCAATCGCTTCCGCCAACTCGCGATTCCGCACCGCCTGATTGTAAAGCGCTCCATGCGGCTTAACGTGACCTACCCTCGCGCCGAGCCTCGCCGCAATCTCCCCCAGCGCCCGCACCTGCTCGAAAACAGAATCCGCAATCTCGCCGAGCGGCAGCTTCAACTCCACCCGCCCAAAATTTCCCCGATCCGCATAACCCGGATGCGCCCCAATCGCCAGCTTCCAGCGCAGAGCCTGCTCGATCGTCGTCTTCATCGTTTGCGCATCGCCCGCATGCCCGCCGCAAGCCACATTCGCCGACGTTAGCGAGCACATCAACGACTCCTGCGTGCCATCCGCAATCGCCGCCGGCACCTCGCCCATATCGCTATTCACATCAATTCTTAGACCGCCACTCTTCACCAGATTTGCTCCCTAGTAAGCACTTAGAGTCATTGTCATTCCGAGCGTAGCGAGGAATCTGCTTTTTGTCAGATCTCCCCAATCAACTCCTCCGACGCCATCCACTCTTCCTGCTCTTTCAGAAGCGCCCGCGCCGTTTCCATTTCAACCAATTCGAATCGAATCTCATCCCGCGGCCGCAACTGCCCCAGCGAATGAAAATCCGCCGAAATCACATTCGCAATCTTCGGGTATCCACCGGTGGTCTGCTGCTCCACAAACAAAATGATCGGTTTTCCACCCTCCGGCACCTGCACCGCACCAAGCGCCATGCCTTCCGAAATCATCTCCCCGCCCGAAGGCGCCGTAATTGCCGCGCCTTCCAGCCGTAGCCCCATCCGATTCGAATCCTCCGCCACGCGATAACTGCTCTCATAAAACCAACGCCGCGCCCCGTCGTCAAACCAATCGCTCTGTGGCCCTGCCGTAGCTCGCAAAACTTTTCGAGGAGTCAGCAACGCTAGAGCCTGCGCCGAAAAAGATCGTTTGCGAACTCCCCCGCCCGCCACCCCAATCTCCAGCACGTCCCCCCTCCGCAGCGCCCGCCCCTCAAATCCCCCGAGCCCGCTCAAGATGTGCGTAGACGCGCTCCCCAAGAAACTTTTCACCGCGATCCCGCCCCGCACGCACAAATAACACCGCGCCCCCGAACGCGTCGACGCCACGCGCAACACCTGCCCCGCCCGCACTTCCATCGCTTTCCACATTTCAACCGGCTTCCCATCCAGCGTCGCGCCAAAATCCGAGCCACTCAGCGCTATCACTGCTCCATCCGCAAACTCGAACGCCCCACCCAGCAGCGTCATCTCCAAACCCGCCGCGCCCTCCGAGTTCCCCACCAAGCGATTTCCCAATCGCAGCGAAATCGCATCCGCCGCCCCCGAAGCCGAAACACCCAGCGGCCCAAATCCGTCGCGCCCCAGATCCTGCACCGTCGTGAACAGCCCCGGCTCCAGCACCTCAATCACCCCCATGCGCGCCTCGTCACCATAGTTGTCATCCCGAGCGTAGCGAGGGATCTGCTTTTTCTTTCCCTTCTCAATTTCTCCCTGCTTCCAGCACCGCGAATTCCTCGCGCGAAATCGGCACAAATTTCACGCGGTCGCCAATCGACAACAAACTCAACTCTTCGCGTTCAGCTCGAAACATCGCCACCGGAGTCCGCCCCAACAGTCTCCACCCACCTGGAGTCGCAAACGGATAAACCCCCGTTTGATTCCCCGCAATCCCCACGCTTCCCGCTGGCACCTTGCGACGAGGCACCGCCAGCCGCGGCGTAACCAACTCTTTCCTCAACTCCCCGAGGTACGCAAACCCCGGCACAAACCCCAAAAAATAAACCAGATACTCCACCGAAGAATGCATCTCCACAACCTGCTCAGCACTCATTCCGTGCAGCGCACCCACTTCATGCAAATCCGGCCCAAACTCACCGCCATAACACACCGGAATTTCCACCACCCGCGCCTCCGGAAGTTTCACAATTTCCACCCGCTCAACATATCCCCGCAGAATTCCTTCCAATTCCTCATGCCGCATCCGCAGCCCATCAAACGTAACCATCAACGAACAATACGCCGGATGAAGATTGCGCACCCCCGCCACCGGCTCCTGCGTCAGCAGCCGCAGCAGCTTCCTCACCTTCTCATTCGCTTGGATTGTGATCTCTTGACCGAAATAAATTAGCAGCGTCTGATCGCTCCCAACCTGAAACCGCACGCCATCCCCAGCCACCGTACCCATATTCGCGAGAGTATACCCCACCCCGCTTCCAGCCTTTCGTAGCGGCGGCCTTCAGGTCGGCCCGCCTTCTTTGAACACCGCCGAATTTCTCCCCAGTAAAAACCCCGCTTGCAAAAACGCACACCCCGCCTGCAATCTGAACAACATGCCCGAACTCCCCGACATCGCCGCCTACCTCACCGCACTCGAACCACGCATCATTGGTCAACCAATCCAGCGCATTCGAATCGCCAGCCCCTTTCTCCTTCGAACCGCCCAGCCCCCACTCGCCGACGCCGAGGGCCGCATCGTGCGCGAACTCCGGCGCATCGGCAAGCGCATCGCCATTGGCGTGGACGGCGATCTCTGGCTCGTCCTGCATCTGATGATCGCCGGCCGTTTGCACTGGCGCCCGCCAAACCCAAAATTGTCAACTCGCGGAAATCTCGCCGCGTTCGAGTTTCCCCACGGTTCCCTCGTGCTTACCGAAGCCGGCACAAAACACCGCGCCTCTTTGCACGTACTCGCGGGAAAAGACGGTCTCGATTCCGTCGACCCCGGCGGCATCGAAATCTTCCCGAGCGGCCTGAATTCTTTTCGCGAAACACTCACCACCGAAAACCGCACGCTCAAGCGAGCCCTCACCGACCCGCGCCTCCTCAGCGGAATCGGCAACGCTTACTCCGATGAAATCCTGCACGCAGCAAAACTCTCACCCATCACGCTAACGCACAAGTTGAAGCCCAATGAGTGGGAAACGCTTTTCGCCGCCACACGCAACACCCTTACCCTCTGGATTGACCGCCTTCGCGCGGAAGCCGAAGCCGCCTTTCCCGAAAAAGTCACCGCATTTAGAAAGGAAATGACCGTTCACGGCCGCTACGGAAAGCCCTGCTTAACCTGTGGAGAAAAAATCCAGCGCATTCGCTACGCCGACTACGAAACCAACTACTGCGCCCGCTGCCAAACCGGTGGAAAAGTTCTCGCCGATCGCAGCTTGTCCCGCCTCTTGAAATCCGACTGGCCCCGCACCCTCGATGAACTCGAAGCTCTCAAGCGCCCCCGCATCTAAGAATCGGTGATTCTACGCGACGGCCATTCATCGCCCCTTAATGTACGGGATGCTATGTTAGTGTGGTTACGGGTTGCAATGGTCACTGAAACGAGGAAAACGAATGCGCGGTCCCCAATTGCGTTTCAGCTGGATGATGATGACAACCTAGAGGTGGATAATGTTACAACCGAGAAAATGGTTCCTGCCAATCTCGCTTGGGCTATTTGCTTTGTGCGCCGTTTTCGGCGCTCGGTTAAGAGCCCAGGACGCCCAGCCGAGTACCGGCCACGGTAAAGCGCTCCTGCCATCCGCGAGCCGCGTGGTTTTTGGCCAAACAGTCGGGCCAAGTACGGCAATGCCGCATTGGGAAAACGGCTATCTGATCAGCCGGGATGTCGAGACCTTCCAAGCGGGTACACCGAACGTCCGACTGTACGACGGCTCCGGTAACCAGGCCGTTGCCGCCTCGATTTGGTTCCCAGACGCGGTGCGCGTGCTCATCTACTCGGCTACCGCAACCTCGGACGGCCGAATCATTGCAGGCGCGTCTGCAGAGAAACTCGACGGCACAGGTGTCTCGTTTATCGCGATGACTGATCCCGTAGGTAAGGTAACCAACGTTATGCAGACAGTAGGGTTCGGACCGCTGAACATATGCCTAGCCCGCGACGGCACAGTGTGGAGCTTTGGCGGAACTGGTTTTGATGAGCACAGCCACTTACCCAAGCCGGGCAACACGTTGCGCCACTTTGATTTTCAGAAGGGAGAAGTGGCATCTTACCTGGCCCGGTCTTTGTTCCCGAATTATCCTCGCCCAGAGACTACGGCTGGGATTCGCTGTTCCGCCGACGAGGTGGTCGCCTATAGCCCCAACGCGCACGTGTACATCCAGATGAAGTACGCCGGTGCTGCGCCGGAGGTATACCACACAGAAGAGCCGGTCGGTCTGCGATTCGTAGGGTTCGCTTCGACTGGCTCGAAACAGATTTATGGCCATTTCTCGAAACTCGGGAAAGGCGGGCTTTATTATCTCGCGTTTGACGAAACATCCAAGACAGCGCAGTGGCTACCGGTCACAGGTGCCGCCGGTGATTTGAACACACCGGGAGTAATAACGGTCTTGTGGGGGGACGACGGCGACAAGCTAGTCGTCAGTCGAGCCGAGGATCCCGTCGGCGCAAGCGCCCTTCACTGGGTACCCGTGGTTGACCGGTAAGCGAAAACTATGTCCGCGGTGATTCTGGCGTCGGAATTTCGTCAGTCCCCTGTAACTATTACCAGTACCGCGTGCGAAACTAAATCCTATCCTTTTGGTGCACCGAATTAGCTGCCGTCCATCAACATCAGCGCAGCTAGGTGCAAGGTGAGTAAGCAGCTTCATCGCCTGTTCCGGGAGTCTAGATGAGAAAGTCTCTAATTTTCTTCGCCGTTCTTTTACTGAGTACGGCGGTTGTCGCCGGCGGGCCCAAACCACAGCCCGGCACTATTGTTTCCCAAACCTCTGTCGCGTGTGGCGCAAAGAAATCCAAGAAGCAGGACATTGATCTCCTTTGCCAGCAGTATGTCGTCCGCTCCGGCGCCACCGAATACACCATTCGTCAGCCGAAGCCGTCCGATCAGACCCTCATTCCCTTAAATACAGCGATCGAGCTCACGCTCGACAAGAATAAAATGAAGTTCAAGGTCGACGGAAAATCGTTCGAATTCATAGTAGTCTCCCAGGCTGCTGCCTCCGCAACCGCCCCTCCACCTTGACAAGAGGCCTTGAATGGCATGATTGCATTCCTCATCTTTCGCGCGGTCCGTGTCACTGCTCAAACAGGCAGCGCAGTTTCGACCCTTTATTTTGGGCCTGTGATATCGATCGATCCTTTGCCCAAGCTGCGAATGTTTCGGACCGCTTCAGTGAGCGTCAATGGGAGCGGTTTAACTCTTTCGCTGTCTACATAGACAACCGAACCCGACCATGGATTGGGAGCTCCGGGCAGATAGACGGCCACCTTGTCGCCGGGTACGCGCTGGGTTTCAAAGGCAATCTGAGCATTGTCGTCAAACCAGACCAGGACCGGGTGGAAGGTTTCAGCGATTTCTTCAGTCTGACGCAGATTTTCCACGATGCCCTTAATGAATGCGTACCCAGGAAAGGAATGTAACAGATAGGTATCTATTTTTTCCCGAACGCGTTTCGCGGTTGCACGTTTCGCAAGTAATCCCGCAACAAAGCAGAGCAAGAAGATCAGTGCGAAGGTGAGGATATCCAGCATCAGCCCACCAACCATTGTCTCGATTCCGAAGAAGGGCGCCAGCCCTTTGGCCATTGCTTTCAGGGCCCCGATCAGCTTACCCAAAGCTACAACAACGATAATCGCCGGAACGAGGAAGACGAATCCTCTTATGACGTTTGATTTGACGAAATCCAGTTGCTTTTTCATTCGTGCCTTTCGGAACTGAGGCTCTGGCCATACTTGCGACACCGCTCCTCGCCAGACCTCATGGATCGGGAAACGCCACTTAAGCCATCCGGCTCGCAATTGAATGGTTGAACTGCTTGTCTAAGTCCTGGTAAGTCGCCTTACCCGAAAACTGGGCCGAAAAGCTTTCATTCAGGACCTTTCAGGGCCTTGCGAAGAAACTTAGAGGCCTAAAGCTAGCCACAGCCTGGGCCTCATCCTCAAAGCTAGGGATAGCTTCTAGCAGTCGCAGTACTTTGAACACCTCCAGCACACGGCCCCTTGGACATAGCAATCGCAGATCGCCGCCTTGACGCCTGAGGGAAAGGCACGTCTCAACGATGATGCTGATGCCGGAACTGTCGACCTGGATTAGTTCTGCTAGGTTCAACAACAACTTGCGCACACCATCGGCGACCAGTTCTTGTAGATGGTTGCCCAATTGCTCGCTTTCGCCGCTGTCCACGGTGGATCTTCCCCGAACGTCAAGTATGGTGACATCGCCGGATTTCCGGATTGAGACTTGCAGGCCCACGAAGTTCCTCGTTTTAAGTTCATGGCATTTTCAACCACGCATTCACAAGTAGTGATGGTAGGCCCGGGTTGGTTTCATACTAAAAGGCTATGCGCTTCGTGATGATTGAACTCTGGAAAGAATCCGACCGGCAAGATGGCAGAAGTAACAGGGCCCGTAGTTCTTGCCTGTAGTGCACCCCGCTAAAACTGGACACCTCATCTAGGTAGAATCAGGGCCTCCAAACAGGAGGCAACATGGGCAGGAAACCACGCGTAGATCGAACCCCGGAAGAAAAATGGCAG
>JBGPDI010000028.1:0-44436 GCA_041482215.1 Candidatus Acidiferrum sp.
CAGGGTGGCGCCCGGGCTGCCTTGCCTGCGAACCAGCCGCGCGTAATCTGCTCCACTACGCAGCATCCAGTACATACGCACGGCTAACTTGCGCGCGATGGCCACTTTGGCCACCGCGTGTCCTCTGCGGAATTTCAACCGCTGATAATCCTGCCGCAGTTGGGGATCTTGTAGCACGGCGTGGTGCACCGTTTCGATCAGCAACCAGCGCACCATGGTGTTGCCCTGTTTGCTGATGGCTCCCAGTCGCCGTTTTCCTCCGCTGGAGGCCTCGCTCGGATTCAGCCCGAGATAACTCGCGATCTTTTTACTGCGGGGAAAGCGAGTTACCGGACCAATCGCCAGCACGAAGGCCAACGAGGTGACCGGACCGATGCCCGGATGGGTCATCAGAAGAACGGCGTCTTCACGTCGTTTTGCTTCTTCGGAAACCGCGCGGTCCAACTCCGCGATGGGAGGATCGAGCTGGCCGAGCAGCTGCAGAAGTTCTTCGCGCCGCCGGCTGGCCCACGGTCCAAGCGTAAGACTCCCGAGTTCTGCGCGGCCCTTCTTGGTGAACAGTTTTTTCTTGCGGCACAAGCCCTGGCTCATGGCCAGAAAGTGCAGCTGGTTGGTCAGCATGGTGCGCAGACACACCAACTTGTGACGGTGCCAGAGCAACTGCCGAAGATCGCGCTCAGCCGGTGTGGGAACCCAGATTTTGGGGAAGCGTTTCGCCAGCAGCAGATCGAGAATGAGCCGGGCATCGCGTTCATCGGTCTTCTGTTTGCGCACCTCGCTGGCACGAATCTTCGCGGAGTCTCCGATCCAAAGTTCGTGGCCGAGCTCCGCAAGCAAGCGCTCGAACCAGTGAATGGGGCCAGTCGCTTCGATGCCCACGCGCACCGGTTCGTGCAAATCCTGCAAACTCCGGTAGAACGCGTGAGCTTCGCCGCTTGCGTGGTCCAAGCGGCGCTCAACGAGCGACTCGCTGGTCTCTGCTCTGGCCATGGCAATCTGCTGATAGCGTGTGTGAAAATCACATCCTATAATGAGCATGCTCGGCTCCTTTCCTCCAAGCCCTGGTCGTCTAACAGCAACCAAGTCTACTCGGAGCTAGGAGCCGACGCCTTCATCTAATCAGCCATGCGCCCACGTGTTACGCACCCTCGGTCTTGGAAACGCCGGAAACTCGGGGGAAACTCGGGGACGAAACTCGGGGAAACTCGGGGACAGGAAACTCGGGGACAGACGGAAACTCGGGGACAGACGGGAAGTTTCCCCTACTTCGAAAACCTCCAATCGTTGTGAGCCAAACTAGTCTTGTCAAACAGACATCTGAAAGCGTTCCCTCCGTCCTCAGGGCTCCCGGTAAGGGCCAGAAGGCGGCGAACTATTTTGCTGCCGGAACAGCCCCCCGAAATGAAACGGGACCCAACAGCGTATATAGAAGCAGCGCCGGCGGGTGGGGCAGCCTTTTGAATTGGGTGGCGCACCCTTTGGCATTTGATATTTCAAAGGGTGCGGTCTTTGACGATTGTGCGACTCGGGCGTGGGCGCTATGATGAGTCATAGGGACGGCCATGACGACCGAGCGAATCGAGATTAACCCGGCGATTATGATGGGGAAGCCCGTGATTCGGGGGACGCGAATCACGGTGGAGCTCATCCTGCGCAAGCTCGCCGAGGGCGCGAGCGAGGCTGAACTGCTGCAAGACTACCCGCACCTCACAACCGAAGACATCCGGGCGGCTGTGGCCTACGGCGCGGCCAGCGTGGCCCACGAGGAAGTGGTACTACTACCCGACGCGCCGATACCTGGCAAATCCTGAAGCATGAACTTCTTAGCCGACGAAAGCTGCGCCGGACCTGTCGTCCGAATGTTGCGCGATGCTGGCCATGATGTGGTTGCGATTGCCGAAGTCGCGAGAGGCGCGACAGACGAGCAGGTTCTGGGGCGCGCTCTGAATGAGAAGCGCGTACTTATCACGGAGGATCGGGACTTCGGCGAATTGGTATATGCGCGTGGCCGGTCGTCTGCCGGAGTGATTCTGGTCAGGTTTGATAGCCGTGCGCGTCAAGCTAAGCCAGCGACCGTGGTTGAGGCCGTCGCGAAGCTGGGCTCGCGGCTGCATGATGCGTTTACTGTAATAGAGGCCGGACGAGTACGCATAAGCAGCCGACCCTAACGCGAAGAGCAGTGGAGAATGGCGTCACTGCTTTAGCCCTGCGTTCTTGGCGACTTTGTTCGCCACTCTCCACTCGCCACCGATCTTCACATCTGCGGTAGACTTGGCCCATAGTCCGTCAAATTGCGCCTGTGTTCTTCACCATGGACATTCCCGCAACGCTCGCCTATTACACCGGCAAGCTTGGTTTCGCATGTCTGGGTACGTGGCTGGATCCGCCGGTCTACGCCATCGTAGCACGCGACCAGCAGGTGATTCATTTCCGCTGCGCCCCGCCGCCCACCGCCAATCCCGACAAGTACGCGGATGAATTGCTCGACGCGCACCTGTCCGTTGAAGATGCCGACGCACTCTATGCCGAGTACGCCGCGCAAGGCGTGGAATTCACTCGGACACTTGGCAATACGCCATGGGGCGAGCGGGGGTTCGTGGTCAAGGATTGCGACGGCCGTCTGCTGGCCTTCGGCGCGAACTTGTAGAAATTATTAGAAAACATCCCGTCTCTCCCCAGTGTCCGTCTACCACGCACCCAGCGCTCACGCGCTGGGCTAACCTGTACTGCGCCTCCGGCGCTGAATAAGGTTCCCACTACCCCTTGACCTTTCCGCGCGTTCGGCTGCTTCTCGAAAACGAGCGCCGGAGGCGCGTCACACTTTAGCCCAGCCCGTTAGGGCTGGGTTAAAGTGCAAGAAAATCATGAGCACCGTAGGCGCGCCACCTAATCAAAAACATATTTCGGGTCAAACGCGATTCCGTGTTTCTTCAACAACGCAACTAACTGCGCACCAAAATCCATTTTCTTGTGATGCTCTTCCTGATTCCGTATGTACCGAGTCACGACGGGAATCACCGACGCGCTGACACTGAAGGCCGCATAGCCTTCCTGCCACGCAAACTTATGACCTTCGTCACTGGCCCATCGTGAGGAATTCGCTTTGATCGTTGCAATGGCTTTCGACAATGTTAAAACTGGCGGGATTTGAATTAGGAGATGAAGGTGATCTTCCATTCCGCCCACGGAATGGAGATAGATATCTAGCTTTCTACAAATGCCCTCAATGTAGGCCCACAATTTGGGCCGAAATTCGTCGTCGATCGTTTTGTGTCGGCCTTTCGTGCTGAACACCAGATGCACGACGTTTTGTGCGTAGGTATGAGACACGTGCCGCACCTCCGGTGCTCCCTGCCCTATATATCACTTAACCCAGCGCTAACGCGCTGGGCTAAAGGGTGTCGCGCCTCCGGCGCTAGAACAAGGTCCGGATTGGAAGGCGGGCCTTACGGGAGTGAAGGCCGGAGCTTGCCCGCAGCAAGCTTTTTCAAAGCGCGGAGCCGTCCGTCGAGTTCCGCAGCCGTCAGCCGCCCCAGGCGGTAGAGAGTGCGCAGAAAATCCCGGGCCGGACGGTCGCCCTTACGCGAGTTGCATTCAAGGCAGCAGGAAACCAGGTTGCGGTAGGAATTGCGGCCAAAGCGCACGCGTGGCACCACGTGGTCGAGGCCGTGCACATGAGCGGGAGTGCGGCGAAGGCAGTAAAAGCAGGCGCCGCGTTCGCGCTCGTGAATGGCTTTGCGGAGCTCCCAGGTTTTCAAAAAGTCGGTGGTTTCGATCGTCGCGGCAAGCGGCTCCCCCGCGGCCCCCATACCCACAGCCCCCGTGGACAATAGCGCGCCATTTCTGTTCGCTCGGATCGCGCGGATCTTCTCAGGCAGGCGCATCTCCGCGAGGTGGCCTGTCTTGTTTCGTTTGAGCACCCGCAAAGCCCCCAACTCATCCAGCCGCCGCACCGCCTGGCGTGCCGCTCCGATGGAAAGAACCAGAGTGCGGGCCATGGCCATAACCGCAAACTGCAGGCGAAGCTTCCCTACCACCAGCGAATGCCGCAGCAAATACGAGTACACGGCGCGCTCCTTGACCGTCAGGCCGAGACGCGGCGCGAGAACATCTTCAAATTGCATCCACAGCAGTTTGGCGTTCAGAGTTTTGTTTAGCATTCGTTTTTACGTCCTGGAAGTGAAGTCTAAGAATCGAAAAGTTTAGAAAGTTCAAAGTTCGGAAGAACTGGCGAGAGACGAGTAAGAAGCAAAAGATGCTGCACAAAGAATGCTGAACAGGAACACCGAGGACACGAAGCAGCTGGGCCCCAACGCTGGCTGCATCCCCACCCTGGGGGCAGATTCCTTGTTGAAGCGCCGGAGGCGCGTGACCCTTTAGCCCAGCCCGTTAGGGCTGGGTATAAAGCACGAGGGCGGCGAGCACCGTAGGTGCGGCACACAGCGCTGAGGCTCACCAGAATACATGGAGAAAACGAAAAGCGCCGACTGGAAGCCGACGCAACAAAATACACGTTACAAATAAAAAAGCCCCGAACAGAGTCGAGGCGCATACTTACCTGAGAATTAGTCTACTGAATTATAATGCATTTGTCAAAGAGCAAATGAGTTACAGACAAAGTTTTATAAATGGCTACAAATCAAGGACATAAGAGACATTTTGTAGCGCCGGCTTCCAGCCGGCTCCGCTGGCATTCGGCACGCTAGTCCTATGGAGTGCGGCAGCCCGGCTGCCGCTTTTGAGTTCGCGCCTGACCCATGGTTAAACAAAGCGGGAGCCAGGCTCCCACACTCCGCATACCGAGCCGGCACAAAGCTTGACGCCTATTCTTTTGTTTTTTCCAGGCACTCGGCACAGTAGCCGCCAACTTCGGTACAATCCATTTCTTAAGCTTGTCATCCCGAACCCGGTCGCCTGATTGCCCACGGTAAGCGGACGAAAAAGGCTGTCGCGCGAACGGCGGTGAGGCCTGCCTGCCGCAGCTTGCCTGCTGCAAGCAGGGCAGGGATCTGCTTCTTCCCCACTCGCCACACCCTGCCTCTCTCCCGACATTCCGACGTTAAGACGTGCAAACGTTCCGACGATCTTCGCGCTCGCCACTGTTCTTCCTTCGCTGAGGCTGCTCCCCGCCGTTTACGGTTATCCTTCAACGGTAAGTAAGTGGTGACGGATTTGACTCTATGCCAAGAGGAGACAAGCCATGTCCAACAGCGTAGCGACCTTGCTGATCCGCAATCTTCGCGACGTCTTCGGTGAAAACGATCCCACGCGCCGGCGCGCGGCCATCGATGAGCTCTACACTGAAGATTGCGTGTTCTTCGATCCCAGCAAGGGAGTCTACCGTGGCCGCGACGAGATCGACCGCATCGCGGGCGCGATCAAGGCGACTCACCCAGACTTTCGCTATCAGCCAATTTCCGAGCCCGGAGAATCGGGCGATGGCGGGCTGGTCCGATGGGTAGCGGGCCGCCCTGGTGAGGCGCCAGCTTACGCCGGGACTGATTTCATCATTGTCCGCGATGACCGGATTGCCGCCATTTATCTCTTTTTCGACAAGCTACCCTGAGCGCCCTTGCACGCGTTGCACATTTCGTAGCGCCGGCATCTTGCCGGCTCTTCTCTCCTTGTGGGGATGCACCATTGCCGTGCCCGCCCCTCGCTGCCCTCATCGCCGCCCAAGACGTGGAATTCACTCGCGCGCTTGGCAACATGTCATGGCATAGGCGGGAGTTCGTGGTGAAGGATTGCGATGGCCGTCTGCTGGCTTTCGGCGCGAACCTGTAGTCTTTTCCCAAGGTTTTGTAGAGGCCGGGCTTCAGCCCGGCTCTTCATTCTTGCTCGCCACCGCTTTTCGTTTTCTCGCCACTCGCCACGTCCTGCCTATCTCCCGACGTTCCGACGTCAAGACGTGCAAACGTTCCGACGATCTTCGCGCTCGCCACTGCTCTTCACAGTCGATAGTCGGCCATGTGGCCGAAGACCTGCCTAGCGCCTAACTACCTTTTCCTTTGGATGAAGCGTTCCAGAACATCAATTTCTTCGCGAGCGCCAATCTTCCCGAGACCCCAAGCATAGATCGATACAAAGGCCCCACTCTTCGAGTTTGATTTGAACAGGGACTGAATAACGGGCAAGAGCGAGAGGTCTCCCGAACGGCCTGTCGCGTAGGTAAACTCCCACGGAAACTGAGGTGCAAGAGCAATAGCTTCATCGCGGTCGTAGGTCAGTAGGCACTCCAACACGCGGCCTCGCCAATGCTCTTCATCCTTGCTGTTTAATCTGTCGATCAAGAAACGAGCCCCCAAGAGCCGAACGCATTCAGGAGTTCTAGTTATGAGGCCGAGGATCGCCCTATCGCCCGTTTCGCGAAAAACGTTTGCGAGCTTGGTCGCAGTTCTCCGAGACAACCTCTTCTCGCGCAGAGTCGCATACGCCCATTTGCGGCGAGTTTTACGCTTATGGTCAAGGTATGGCAGCGCAAATTGGTCAGCCAAGGCCGGCGGAAGCAAACGAACGAGGCGAAGCAGGGCCTTATCTACTATCCCTCTAACTTCTGGTGAGGCGGTTTCAGTCTTGCGCGCGATGTCTGTCATGCTGGCGGCAAGAAATCTAGATTCTGGGGACGTAAGGCCAAGTTCAGTAAGGCGGAAAGCGTAGGCGTCTAACGCCTCATAGTCCAGAGCCTCTAAGTCTAGAACCCGTTCAATTAGTTCTTGACGCGGCGTGCATCTCAGGCGAGCAAATCGAATTGTTCGGTCCAGGCCATAAAAAGAAAGGTCCTCCGACAGAGGGGCATCGGTATCCGGCAGGTCGGTCATGGACACCTCACTAAGCGCACAACTTATCCAATATTACTCGAGCCTAGTACTGTCGGAGACCGAATTCGGATCCCGCCAACTCAACTCTTGTCGAAGAGTTCAGTTTGCAGGCGCGTGGCGGGATGAAACCTCGGCCAATTCTAGCCCGTGTCCGACTTTGAGCTAAGGCGTGCGTGCCAAAAGTAGAATTCCGCCAATACAACTCAGAGACGTGAAGTCAACTTCCGCGTTTGAAAGCTGAAAAGGTGTAGTCATGCCGTGCCCAAAATTCTTATTCCGAAGGTCGTTTAGGGCACTAAAGACATTCGTAATCTGAGTGTTCATCGTTCCCGTGCTTGGTATGCGCGACACGACTTGGCCGAACGTAGCATTCGGCATCTGATACTTTTCTTTTGCGACAGACTCCATCGCATCGAACATATTTGAACACGCATCGCGGTCGCGGCGCGGTCGGTCGTCGTATGCATCCCTGCCAGCGTTAAACAGTTCGAGAGCCGGAGAAAAACGTTCGGCTTGCAGTTCCTGGAATGCCGCAGAGACCTGCTGAATTGCGCCAGCAGGAAGGACGCGATACAGCCGCCCTTGGTCGTCCAGTTCCCATGCGACAGAGTGGGCCGCGAGAATTCTGTTCACTCCTTCTTGATATTTACGGCCCAGGGCGTGCCTTTCGAAGTCAGGAAAGAGACGCATAATCAGGTCGTACACTCGGGGCCAATCAACATTTCTGACGTCACGGCCTGTTGCGTATCTATATCCACCGTAGGGGACGCCGGACGCTTCGATGCCGAGGCTTTGAGCCGTGGCGCGATAGATATGCTCAGGCGGAATCTCGTCTGGATTGTGTTCTGCGATACTGAAAAACAAATCAACAAGCTCCTGGCGCATTGGACGCGGAGCATCTTCAACGTTCCTTGTTTGCGAACTGCCGCTAGGCTGGCTGCTAAACCCGCGAATCCAACTCACGATTCCGTCTCCGCATTCTTCTCTGAATCAGGCTATAACACGAGAATGTATTAGGCAATTCTGGCGGGAGCCGGGATGTTTTCCACTGCGGTTGATCTTAGAAGGAAGTGGCGAGTGACCAGGTGGCCGGGTGCCCCAGGTGCCGTACTTGCACCTGGGCTCTTCGACTTTAAACTTTAAAACTCTAAACTTTGAACTTTCTACTGTCGTCTCGCTGTCGTCACTCCGCCTTTGCCACAAACAATCCCGCAAAATTCGCGCGGTAACGGTAAAACAAAATAAACCACAAAATTGTCACCACCACACCTGGACCGATTCCAGCAAGATTCATCAACAGATGAAACGTCAGGATGTTCACAATCACTGGACCCAGCAGCGCCAACCCCAGCGGCACATATCGACCCACCAGTAATAACAACCCTCCGATCACCTGCACCGTCGCAATTACCATCACCCAGTGCGACTGCATGAACACCGCTGTGAACTGGCCAGCCAGTCCCGTCGGCATTGGCCCCATCGGCAAAAACGGATGCAATCCGTTCGCCCCAAAAAACACAAACATGAATCCCAATAACACTCGCGCAATGATCACAGCGATTTTCATTCCTTCTCCTCCATCGAAATTCAAAGATGTTCGCTTGGATGCTCAGGCGGAACATTCCGGTGCGGGCATTAAGTCACGTTCGATTGGTGGCAGAGCAGGCTATTCTTTTGTTTTTTGAAGGCGGGATGCAAGGGTGGGGTCTTTCTACTGTCCCTTTTCCAATTTCTATCGGGCGGGACGGTCGCCCTTGCCCGAGTTGCATTCGAGAAAGCAGGAAACCAGGTTGCGGTAGGAATTGCGTCCCAAGCGCGCGGGGCACGACGTCGTCGAGGCCACTGCACGTTAGCGGGACTATGGAGTGCGGGAGCTCTGCTCCCGCTTTTTCGGTCACCGCCAAACTGACGACGCCAAAGCGGCAGCCCGGCTGCCGCACTCCACAAAACGCGCGTTGCTGCAATGTTGGTGTTTATTCCTTCGATTTTTCCAGGCACTCGGCGCAGTAGCCGCCAACTTCGGTGCGCGAAATAGTGACCTTCATGTGAAAATCGCGCGCAATCTGTTCTTTCAGTTGCTCGTACAGGCGGCTTTCGAATTCGCGCACTTTCCCGCAGCGTAGGCAAGCCACATGGATGTGATCGCGCGGGCCATGAGTTTCGTAATAATGCCGGTCGCCGCGCAGATGCAGCAAATCCAGCTCGTCAATCAATCCCTGTTTTTTAAGAAGATCAATCGTCCGGTAGACAGTGACCAGATGCACGCCTGAATCGATTTTCTGCGCGCGCACGAGGATCTGATCCACATCCAAATGCTGATCGGCGTCATCCATGACCTGCAGAATCACGCGCCGCTGCCGCGTCATTCGAATCCCGCGCGCAGCCATAGTTTGCTGAAGTTTTCCGGTAGTTTCCGCGGTATTGATACGCTCACCGGTAGAGACTCGATGAGACGGCGATGCAGCCATTTATATTACTCCGCTCGTGCGGCGAATCGTGTTTCAGGGTTTAAGGGTTTGCACTTGCAAACCCTTAGGTGAAAAAGTTGTACTTACAAACCCTGAGCTATTAAGAGTGGGTGGGCAGCAACCGCACGACGTCATTGTACATAACGTAGGCGAAGAACACCAAAAGGAACACCAGTCCCACCTGCACGAAGCGCTCTTTGAACGCCAGACTGAAATCGCGCCGGCGAATCGCTTCCAGGGTCAGCAGCAAGATGTTCCCGCCATCCAGGATGGGAATCGGCAGCAGGTTCAGTATTCCGAGATTCAGGCTGATCATCGCCATCATGTTGATGACGTCTACGGGACCTTCTTCAACCGCCTGCCCAGCCAACGCGGCGATGCCCACAAAACTTCTCAGCTGCCTCACCGACATTTTTCCGGTGAACAGCCTACCAAGAACTCCAAATAGTTTTTCCGTAGCGCCAACAGTTTCCACAGACGCTTCTTCCACGGAAGCCGCCAGCGTCATGCTCTTGAACGCCCACTCACCGCCCGGAGCCACGCCAATGCGCCACGCTACCTGGCCTTCTTCGTCCTTATCCTGAACGGGATGAATCGCGACGTTCATGTCGCTGCCGTTTCGTTTTACGACCGTGTTCAAGACTTGCCCGTTCGAATGGCGGATCAAATCAAAGAAATCGTACCAACTTCCCACAGGTGTTCCATTCACGGAAACAACCACGTCCCCGCGCTTCAACCCTGCGCGTCCGGCAGGCATTCCGCGCTCCACAGTGCCCACAAGCGCCGGCACCGGCAAATTTCCCAGCGCGCGATCAACGCTCCGTATATCCGCAGCCTTCACGTCAACAGTTCGTTGCGAACCTTGCCGATCTACTTTGAAGTGCAGGACACCTTCCAGCCCTGCCTGCAAAAGGTAAGTGTTCGCCTTTGCCCACGTCGGAGTAGCAACATCATTCACCGAAACCACCACATCGCCATCCGCAACTCCCACTTTTGCGAGCGGACTCGTCTGCGGAAGTCCGCTGAGGACAATCGGCTTGTCCAAATACGCGGGGTATGGAAGTCCCTTAATCACAAAGAATCCCGCCAGCAGCAACACAGGCATGATCAGATTGACTGCCGGACCAGCAAACGAAATCAACGCCCGCTGCCAGCGCGGTTTGCTCATTAATTCGTCGGGACCACCCGTGGGTGCCACATCGTTCGAATCAATCTCGGACAAGTCCTGCCCTGCCATTCGAACGTACCCGCCCAGTGGCAGCGCGCTAATGCGGTAATCCGTGGCTCTCCGCTTGATGCCGAACAGGCGCGGCCCAAACCCGATGGAAAACACGTCCACGCGCACGCCAAAGAAGCGCGCCACGATGAAGTGTCCCCACTCGTGCACCAGGATCATCACGCCCAGCACCAGGAATATGCCAATCAGTGTATTCATGAACTAGATCTGCCCCTTTTCCGTGTTTCGCTACGTCGCTGCGGCAGCGGTGACCGCCAGCCGCCCTACTTCTTCCCTCGCCATTCGACGCGCTTCAGCATCCGCCGTAAGCACGTCATCCATCTTCTCAAACTTCAGGCGCGGCGTGCGCTCCAGCACGCGCTCAATTACTTCCGCAATCCCCAGGAATGGCAATCGCTGCTCCAAAAATGCCGCCACAGCGACTTCATCCGACGCATTCAATGCGCACGGCAGCGCGCCACCCTTCTTCATCGCTTCCCGCGCCAATCGCAGGCACGGGAACCGCCGCGTCGAAGCCTTCGCAAAATCCAGCCGCTTCAACTTCCCCCAATCCAAGGCTACCTGATCATTAGATGCCGCCCTCTCTGGATAGGTTAACGCATATTGAATGGGCATACGCATGTCCGTGGGGCCCAACTGCGCTAAAACGGAACCGTCCACGAACTCGACCATAGAATGGATGGTGGACTGCGGATGCACCACCACTTCAATCTGGTCCGGGCGCACGCCAAACAGCCAGCGCGCTTCGATGATTTCGAATCCCTTGTTCATCATCGTGGCGGAATCAATAGTGATGCGGTCCCCCATTCGCCAGTTGGGATGCGCTAGAGCTTGTTCGACAGTAACGTTCGCCAGCGCCGCAAGCGGTGTCTTTCGAAACGGGCCACCGGATGCTGTCAGCACCAGCCGCCGCACTTCCCCGTGTGTTCCGGC
Organism: Candidatus Acidiferrum sp.; assembly: GCA_041482215.1. Lineage (GTDB taxonomy): Bacteria > Acidobacteriota > Terriglobia > Acidiferrales > UBA7541 > Acidiferrum. The sequence continues at coordinate 11,457 of JBGPDI010000028.1, forward strand.
GCGCAGGCATTGATGCACGGCGTTGTGTTCACTGTCGACGGGCAACAGTTCGCGTCCGGCCTTTTTTGCCGCGGCCATCACCAGTTCGCCCGCCGCGACTAAGACTTCCTTGTTCGAAAGGGCTACTGTTTTCCCGAGTTTTACTGCCTCGTACGTGGCTTCCAATCCCACAACACCTACTGCCGCAGATACAACAATGTCAGCTTTCGAATGCGTCCCGACAGCGAGCATCCCCTCGCGTCCGTAGTGAATGTGCGGGATTGGTGAAACACCCTTTTCGCGCAACCGCTGCACCAATTCATCTGCCCGCTTGGCATCCCCAACGGAAACAACTTCTGGCCGGTGGCGCTCAATCTGCCCGATCAACTCATCAATGTTGGCTCCTGCAGCCAGGGCAACGACGCCAAATCGACCAGGCATAGCCTCCACCACCGAAAGGCACTGCCGTCCAATCGAACCGGTTGAACCCAAAATGGCTAATTGCTTCACGATGTTGTTCGATTCCCGTTGGAGTGCGGCCGGAAAGCTGCCGCCTTTGCCCACCCTGGCACTTGCCGGATGGAGAAGCCATTCGACCTACGACCTGGGAGAGTAAACCAAGATCCAATAATACCAGACAACCGGAATGGCAAGGATGAGCGCATCGATTCGGTCAAGTACCCCGCCATGCCCTGGCAAAATACTCCCCGAATCCTTAATCCCAGCGCTGCGCTTGTAAGCCGATTCCAGAAGATCGCCTACTTGACCCGCCACATTTCCCAACGCAGCCATAGACAGAAGATACGGCAGGGGCACCGTCATGAATCGCGTAAATATAACCGCCACAATCAGTGATCCAGCGAAACTAGCAACCGTACCCTCCCACGTTTTCTTCGGACTAAGATGCGGCGCCAGCTTGTATTTGCCGAACGACCTGCCAACAAAATAAGCCGCTGTGTCTCCCACCCAAATGATCACCATCGCGAAAAGTAGCAGCAGCGGCCCTTGCGTTCCCGAGCCGTGAATCCTTACTGCAAAAGAAAGAGGAAACGCCACGAGAATAAGCCCGCTGGAACTAATTCCCGCGGCTGGCAGCGTCTCGACCAACGGACGCTTTGTAAACAATGTGATGGCCGCAATTCCAAGCACAAAAACAAAAATGGCGTCTTCCGCGCGTGGGAACATCCTCACCAACAACCACGCTAACCGAGGGGGGTACACAATTCCGCCAAATTCCCCCCATCGCACCACGCTCGTCAACCATTGCAGGTAAACGATGAGCAGCGCGCAGGTAGCCGTCCAGAATCGGTACGCCCTATGCCCGATGGCTTCGCCTAAAGCGAAGTATTCGAAAAGAGCGACCAGTGTGATGAGCGCGAGGCATAGGGCAACAATCGCCGTCGAGCCCCACAATACAATGCCCACAACAGCCGGAATCAATACCGCGGCTGTAGCCACGCGCTTCCATGTCATAGAAAAGGAATCCCCTGTGAACTCGCAGGACTCATCTCATCACATTGAGAGAAATAAATCACGGAGAAGTGCGCCACGTATTGTTGCCAGTCCTCTTCATCCAACCCACACGCCTAGCCCGCTCACTGCTGAATGAACCGCAAACTATTCCCATCCCCATCCTTGACATACATCTCCCTGCTTCCCCACGTCTGATCCACCGGCCCTGTATCAATCCGCACGCCCTTGCCAACATATTCCGCGTGCAGCGCATCCACATCCTCTACAAAAAAGTTGACCACCCCTCCCGCCACGCCGTCCCCCGAAAACGACGACACATTGATCCACACGCCATCCCGCGACAATCCCATGTAGCAAGGATCCGCCTTCGCCTCATCCCCGCGATACACGAATTCCGTACGAAATCCGAGTCGCCCGCAGTAAAACTCCTCGGCCGCCCTCGCATTCGAAACATGCACCAATGGAAGCGCTGCTTTAATCAAGGGACACCTCGTCGCCAACTCTTCTGACCCTAGTGGTATACTCCCCCGGCCAGAAGCCCAAAAGAGAAATCCCCACTGAGGTGCCTATGTTTTACAAATCTTGCCTAGCGTTGCTCTTAGGCTTGGCGACCGCTTGGGCAACGCCATCAATTCCCCAGACTACGGCGCCAGCGAGTCCCGCGATCCCCGACACCCCGGCTGGGCACACCTTCAAATCTTGGCTGGAAGCCTTCAACAGCGGTGAACGTGCACAGCTCGAGGCATACCTCCATAAATACGATCCCACCAAATCAGTCGACAACGAAATGCAATTTCGCGGTATGACCGGGGGCTTCGACTTACTCCAAATCATGAAAAGCGAACCACTTCATCTGCAATTCCTCGTCAAGGAGCGCCATAGCGAGACGAAAGCTATTGGAAACTTAGATGTGAAAGAAGGCGCGGTCGCCGAGGTCTCTGACTTTGGGTTGCGGGCCCTTCCGCCAGGCACCGCGATATCAGATTTAACTCTCAAGATTGATGCCGCCACGCGAGCGCGCGTAATTGACGGCGCGATTGTCCAATTAAGCGAGTCTTACGTTTCTCCCGAATCCGCCAAAAAAATGGCCGACGCAGTGAAAGCCAGGCAGAAAAGGGGTGAATACGATTCCGTTACCGACGGTGACGCCTTCGCTAAAATGCTTACCGACAATTTCCGAGAGGTAAGCCACGACAAGCACCTGCGCGTGAACTTCAGCCCGACAAGCATGCCGGAGCGTCCCGAAGGCCCTCCGGATGCCAACGCCGTCGCCCAATATCACAAACAGATGGAGCGTATGAACTGCGGCTTCGACAAAGTGGAAATTCTCGCCGGAAACGTTGGTTACCTGAAATTTAATATGTTCGCCGATCCGGAATTCTGCGGACCCACCGCCGTCGCTGCCATGAATTTCCTCGCCAACGTGGATGCCATCATCTTTGACCTACGCGAAAACGGCGGCGGCGATCCAAAAATGATCGCTCTTATTTCCACCTATTTGTTCTCCAAGCCGACCCACTTGAACGATCTCTGGGAGCGCAAGACCGACTCCACCGAACAGTATTGGACTTTGCCCTACGTGCCAGGCAAGCATCTGGACGACAAACCTGCCTACGTTTTGACCTCCAAAGAAACTTTCTCTGGCGCTGAAGAGTTCAGCTACAACCTCAAGAATCTGAAACGCGCTACCATCATCGGCGAGACCACCGGCGGAGGCGCTCACCCCGTCTCAGGTCATCGCATTGATGACCATTTCATGATCGGCGTCCCTTTCGCCAAAGCCATCAACCCCATCTCCAAAACCAACTGGGAAGGCACCGGCGTCGAGCCCGACGTCAAGGTTCCCGCAGCCGAGGCTCTTGCCACCGCCCAAAAACTTGCCGCCGAAAAACTCGGCTCCAAATAAAGCGTATTCAATGCTGTTCGTGTTGTGCGACAACTTACCGCGTGGCAGACGGGGAACGCCTCACCGCTCTAGAATTTCCTTGTACACATTCAGGGCCACCTTCTTCGGTTGGCGATCCAGAATAAAATTCATTGTCCTCGTGGAATTCCCCACCACCGCCACCTGACTCAGCCGCACCATGCCTTGTCCAAAATCCGCAAACACCGGCACGAACATTACGAACTTGTCGTCCACTTCGCTTTGGGTGATTTCAGCATGTACCTTGATTTTCCCGGCTTCTCCCGGTTGCAAATCATATTTGAAACTGTAGCGCGGCACCTGGGTACCCCAGACCCATTCTTGAAAAAACCAATCCAGACGCCCATTCTGCTGCAGGTCCATCCTCTTGGTCATGTGCTTTTCGGCGACAGCCTTGAACGATTCGGTGGAGGCGGGGGTGTCCCGGTGCCTTTCCATGAAGTCGTGCATCATGTCGATGAATGCCTGATCCGGATTGCCTGCGGAACCGATGTCCGCGTACATCAATGACCTCAGCATGGCCATCACATAAGCGCCCTTGGCATAGGTCACTCCCTGATACGCTTGCCCGGAGCGCGGAGAAATCAGCCGGAGTCCGAGCCATAGCGGGCCGGCATCGTTAGGCGAGACGCCATAATTATTTTTTTCCAGAATGCGGGTGCGCTGGCGTTCCCAGAAATCAGTGTAGTCCTTCTGCCACTTCGGTCCCATGGCCTGCTGCAGAAACAATCCCGCGGCAAACTCCGCAAAACCCTCCGAAAGCCACTGGTCGTGGTAGGACGCCCAGCCGACCCCGTGCCCAAACCACTGATGCGCCACCTCATGCGGCGTTACCTCTTGCACGAATCCCGTGAATCTAGAATTGATCTGGCCGAACAACATCCATCGCTGCGTCGAATCGATGTACGCCGAAATCGGTAAATACACCAAATTCGGCCACGATTGGCCGAAGTTGAAGTTTGGCTGTTCGGTGATATTCAGGTTGTCGTAGGGAGCCCGACCGAAATAAATCGTGCACACCTGCATCTGAGCGCGCGCTTGATCGAGCGCATACTTGGTCATTGCACCCGAGGCCATGCCGCCCAGCGCCCCGTACCCCCGCAAGTTGTCGGGCAATTCCGTCAAATAATATCCAGAGATCTCGTAATGGGTGATGGAGTCGGGATAGTCCATCTTTTGGTATTTCCCGTAATTGAAGCCCGCCACCGCCACAGGTACTGGCGTTACCCAATGCGTCACCGCAAAGCCGGCTTCTGTGTGTTGTCCGTCGAGCTTCCCGACGCTGATGAGAACATTCGAGGGCGGAACCTTGAAGGTGAGATCGTACAGCGCTTTTTCCCCGAAACCGTTCAGGTTCGGATACCAAGATTGCCGCGCCCCCACGTAGTAACTTCCGCCACCCGCGTTGTACAGCACTTTGTCACCACCGTATTCCACAGTAATGAAATGCGGTTGACCCATTGCAGGAGCTTCGTCTAGAACCGCGTAGAACGATCCATCTTCTTTCCTGTTTTCCTGAATGAAATGCAGATCCTGGCCGCGTTCCCCGCTAACACGCGTGACGCGAAGAGTGGGAAGCAGTCCGAATTTCAACACGCGTTCGCCGGCGACGAGCGGCTCAAACGTGATTGTGGCGCGGCTGGAGAGGTGATCATTCTTTCCGATTACCGTTTCGATGTTGTATCGCCGGGTGGCAAACAGCCGCTTATCCTGCATCGAACTCGCGGTATGAGCCAAAAACTCGGATCTCAAATGTTGGGAATACCAGATGCCGTCATCCATTCCTCCGCCGTTGCAATTGACCAGTGCCACTTCTTCCGGCGAATCCAGCTGTGGAATAGCCCCCACTCGAGCTCGTAAGAAAAAACGCAGATCTTTATGTGGTGTGCCGTGCATGTATGCATTGAAAAACGGAGGGTGTTTCGGATTGTAGATGGCGGCAAGTACGTCGGCGTCCACGTTGTCGATCGTTTCGCTCTCCAGGAATGCTTGTGTCAAACCTTCGGGTACTTCGTGGCGATGGCGAACTTTATCCTTCCAGTGCTGCAGCACCGTCGAGGCCTCGGCCGGCGTTCCCGTTTTGCTCCCGAGCAGTGTGCTGAATTGTGAAAACTGATCAGGCGTAAAGCGAAAGACCGCTTCGGAGAAGTCTTCTTCCGTTGTGGGACCTCCCGACCGCCGCACCATCTCGCTAATGTCCAGCGTAGCGAAGGGTTTAAGTGTGAAATGTCCCTGACCTACAAAGACTGCTCCCGTCTCGAATTTGCTCACCGGGCCCAGGAAAGTAATCGTTCCACTTTTCAACTCGAAGCTCCCGACATCCAAGGAAAGCATGAAATTTTCACATCGGAATGTATCGCCTAGTCCGTCCTCACGCAGTTGGCGATAGGCGGCGTCTGAATTGGCGTACGCCGTGCTCTTTTCGCTGACGGTGATGCGCGTTTGCTGCGCTGCGATCGTCAGTTTGATCGCGAGATCCGCTGCCCCATGCAGCTCAACCTCGGTAATGGCGTCGTCGAATCCTTCCTTTGCGACGAGGATTGAATATTTTCCGCTTTCCAAATTGGGAACCACGAACTTCCCTGAATCATCGGAGACCATCACCAGCGGCTGCGGCAGAATGCCGCCACTAATCTCGATTCGCGCACCAATGACCACCGCGCCGGAAGAATCTTTGACGGTGCCGGAGATCGAGTCTGCGCGCAGTTCTTTTGCGAATACCAAGCACACCAATGCCAGTATCAATGGATACAGAAACTGCACTCGCACGGGTCGCCAAAATATTCCTGCTGGGGGCGACTTGGGTTTAACGCCAGAATGGTGCCTTTCGCGCAGTTGACGCATGGACTCCCCCTCGCACTTGTTCGCCGGGAGAGACACTACACATTAAGCTGTTTAGAATCAACGCCTAGGAAAAGGGGGAGGATTCATGACTGGAAACCAAAACAAAGACTGGCAGATCTTCTCAGCTACAAGTTACTAGTCGCGAGATCAACGCCCTGCTGCGCGCGCCGGCTCTTCGGACGAGGGCTCGCCTTCGCGGATGCCACCGTAGCGGCGTTCGCGTTTCTGGAATTCGAGCAGGGACTCCAGCAAACGCGCACGGTTGAAATCCGGCCACAGCGTCTCGGTGACGAAAATCTCCGCGTAAGCAATTTGCCAAAGCAGAAAATTGCTCACGCGCATTTCACCGCTGGTGCGGATCAGGAGATCGGGATCCGGCAAGCCCTCGGTGTACAGATGCCGGGAAAGCTGCTCCTCGGTCACTTTGTGCGGACCACCGTGGCCGTTGCGTTCGGCGAGCATGGCATTCATGGCATCAACAATTTCCGCGCGCCCGCCATAGTTCAGCGCCACGCACAGTACCATTCCTTTGTTCCCCGCGGTTTTCTCCATCGCCTCGCGCACATCTTTCTGCACGCCTGCGGGGAGTTCGTCAAGGCGCCCAAGAAAGCGCATGCGAATGTCATTCTTCTGAATGAGCGGCATTTCCCTGCGGAGATATTCACGAAGGAGCGCCATCAGGAAGTCGATTTCCGTTTTGGGCCGCCGCCAGTTTTCCACCGAAAACGCATAGAGCGTCAGCGCCTCAATTTTCAACCGCGCGCAAGTTTCAATCGTCGACCGCGCTGATTGAGTCCCCGACCGGTGCCCAGCAATCCGCGGCAAGTGCCGCTTCTGCGCCCACCGCCCGTTGCCGTCCATAATCACTGCCACGTGTCTTGGCAGACGTTCCAGATCCAGGCTTTCGAGCAAACGCGCTTCTTCCGGCGTCACCGCGCCGAGGGCGCCAGGAGCAGCTACTTGCAGCGTTTTGGTAGTTTGATTGTGCGGCACGATGTCGTCTTTGCAGGCTTTCAGGCAAATCCCCTTTACGCCGCAAAGTTAACATAGATTTCAGCACCGGCGCAACGTCGTGGTGCCGTGTCCATCATCAGGGTGGCGGGGGTACGCTTTGTTGGAAAAGCGCTGTGTAGGTAAGCACCAGCGTCAAACCGATCATTGCGATGGCCGTGGCCCAGGCCACGATGTTAAACGTCAGCGTGTTGACGTAATCGCCCATCAAATCACGCCGGTTTACCAAGAGCAAAATGAATATCACCACAACGGGGAGCCAAATTCCGTTGCCCACCTGCGAAAAAATCAGAATCTTCCACAGTGGCGCATGCGGCAGTAAGACGACTCCAGCCCCGACAACAATCAAGATTGTGTAGAGCCAATAAAAAATTGGCGCCTCTTTGAATTTGCGGTCAAGCCCCGCCTCGAAACCCAGCCCCTCGCAAATAACGTGAGCGGTGGAGAGCGGCAAGATGGACGCAGCGAAGAGCGACGCGTTGAGCAGACCGAAGGCAAACAAAGTCCCCGCCCATTTGCCGGCGAGCGGGATCAGCGCTTGCGCTGCTTGCGCCGCGTCGGTGATATCCCGATGGCCAGAAGTGTAGAGCGTCGCCGCGGTGCAAACGATGATGAAGAACACGATCACCATGCAACTGATGCTGCCGATGAGCACATCCGCGCGCGCCTTCGAATACTGGCTCGGACCGACCTTTTTTTCCACGAAGCCCGCTTGTAGATAAAAAAACTGCCACGGGGCAATCGTCGTTCCGACCAGCCCCGTCAGCATAAGCAAATACCCTGATTGCATGCTGAGGTTTGGAATTACCGTGTGTTTCGCGGCGATTAGCCAATCCGGCTTCGCCAGAATCGCGGAAAATACGTAGGACAAATACAGAATGCACGCGAAAAGAAAAATGACTTCCACCTGCCGGTACGTTCCGCGAATCACCAGGACCCAAACGAGGATCGCCGCGATCGGCACCGCGACGTACTTACTCACTCCAAATATCTGCATTGCCGCAGCGACACCCGCAAACTCCGCAACCACGTTTGCCAAATCCACAAAGAAACCCGTTATCATGACAAAAAACGTCGAGCGAAATCCAAACTCCTCACGAATCAAGTCGGAAAGCCCTTTTCCCGTGACCACACCCATCCGCGCGCACATCTCTTCCGTCACGTACAGCGCAATCGTCATGGGAATAAGTGACCACAGCAGGGCGTAGCCATATTGCGCACCGGCCTGCGTATAAACGGAAATTCCGCCCGCATCGTTATCAACGTTTGAGGTGATCAGCCCCGGACCGACAACGGCGAGCAGCAGCGTAAGACGCCGGCGCAGTCCGCGGATTTTCTTAAGAAAATCCGTGTCGCCTGCCCGGATGCGATCAAACTTTTCGGAAATAGCGCCCCAATTCATCGATCTCTTCGCATTCCCTTTCTATGCGCTCACCAATTTCGACACCACGTCGTCCACCGTGATCGCGCCTATCGGCCGGTTTTCGCTATCAATCACGGTCAGCATGCGCAGATTGTACTTGTCGAATATCTCGAAGACTTCTTTGTCCTCCGCATTCGCGGGTACACTGAGCAGCGGTTCGAGCTTTAGCTCCATCATGCGTTGATCAGCCGCAGCCAGAAGCAGCCGCGCCACGGGAACGGTTCCCGAAAACTGTGCCGCACCGTCCAGCAGGACGATGGTATCCAACTGGTCGAAATTCAATTCCTGCCCGCGCATCCATTCGAGCACTTCCTCGCGCGTCGTGGTCTCGCCCACAAACGCGAAGTCCGTGTTCATCATTCCGCCGGCCGTCTTCGGGTCGAACTCCAGCAATTCGCGAACTTCGTCGGCTTCCTGACCGGGCATTTCATCGAGAAGTTCGTCGGAGACTTCCTTCGACAAATCCGCGAGCAAGTCGGCCGCTGCGTCCGGGGCCATTTCTTCCAGAATGTCCGCCGCTCTCTCGGGATCCATCTTTTCGACGATTTGTGTGGTTAGCCGCTCGTCCAATTCCGCGAGCACTGCGGCCGCAGTTTCTTCATCCAGGGAGGCGATAATTCCCTGCCGTTCCGCAGCGGAAAGATCTTCCATGATTTCCGCCAGGTCCGCGGGATGGAGATCTTCTAGCTTTTCATGCGTAATTCTCAGCTTCACGCGGCGCATTGGGTCTGGTTCGATTAAGTTCACAAACTCCCAGCGAATCGCGCTCTGCGGCAATTTGCTTTGCAACTTTCGAACGACCGCGTATGGCACCACGCCCTGGAGCAGCCGCCGCACGGCTCCGGGCAGGCCGACATCCACCTGCGTGAGTCGCAGTTCGACGTTGCCATTGGTTCGAAACGGCGCCAGATCCACGTCATTGACGCGAACGACTTTCCTCCCGCGAGTGTCAATTATTTGCTGATCGAGCAAATCTTTCTGCACCGCCAGCCACGATTCATTGGGCCGGTACAGTTCGAGTGCCCGTTCGCTTACGCTCAACTCCATCTTCCCTGCCACCACCGACGCAACCTGATCGTGCTTGGCCACCAAGGGTTGAAAGTGACCGCGGGACAGAAGGTAGTGCGACACGCGGTTCGGCGCCTCCGCCGGTTCGATAAAGAATTCGCGCACGCGCCCGACGTAGTTTCCTTCCACGTCGTACGTTTTCGCCCCCATCAATTCTGTCGCGTAAAGTTCCATAAGCTTCCCTTCCTCGCGCGTCGCCGGTCTCGCTTCCCTATCGAACTCGCCCGGGCAACAAAAAACCCGCGCACCGAAGAACCTCGGCGGCGGGCAAGTACCTCATGCAAATGGACTTACCTTTAGCCGCCTGTGAACCCTCCCCACCCGACCGCTCGCGCTATAGCCTGCGCTTCGCGCGACATTATCTGGACATCGGGCCGATGGACCATGTTTTGTCCGCGCTGCCGACCGGACCCACTAGGCCCAGGTTCGAGTTCGCTGCTCGCACTCATAGAGAGAAAATTCACCATGCTCGTGACCAATTCGCGATCACAAAGCATTGATAATCTGCGTGCTCCGTGAAGTCAAGAGCGAATCGCGTTCGAAACGATGTTTTTTGTTCGAAAGACTATTTCGATGGGTTCGTGCCCTTCGAAAAGAGCATGTGAGTGGGTTGCTCGCCTCTTCGGCGGCAGTCTTCGAGGTACAAGCGGAGATAGGTGTTCAACACGTAGTCATGTTTCGAATAGCCTAGCATTTCGGCTGCTTGGTCGATTGCCTCGGCAGGCCCTTCCAGTTCCACAAAGGTTCCGATAGGTGTTTCGTCGAGTTCGATCAGGAGTCCTCTGGCCCAAGTTTCGGAATCCGGGAGCTGAAACGTCGTCCTGTATTTTTCATAGCGGAACCAGCCCTGCATCCCTAAACCCTCGAAGATTCTGGCCAGATTGGCGCCATCAGCGACTTCAAGCTCAATTTCGTCTCGGACTTTGTAGGGTCCCTCGGCCTCCCCTCCTGTCGTAGTATCAAATGACTCCGGCAGCGGCTGTTTGAAGGTTAGGATGACGCGCTTCTTTGGCGGCTGAGCGTTCGATTCACCGTGCACTTCGGGCGTTTCCGTTCGAATGCGTAGCAATTGGCCGCGATTTGCCAGTCGGCTCTCCGGCGTATCGAAGATTATGTTTTCCTCATGGACTCTGGCCCTTGCAGGATCGACGGGGCGCGCCGAGATGCGCTTTAGCGCGACATGGAACCCTTCCACATCGGCTATCCTTAGCTTGATTTCGGTCTCTTTGGCCATGAGTTGCTGGCGCCTCGCGCGGCGGGTCGCTTTCTCCTACCGCGGACTTCCGATAGTATTACGGTCCGCGCTAAAAACGGACAGCCTTACGATTGAGACGGAAAAAGAGACGCATGAACCCGGACGCCAATACCGCGAAACCAGCGCCAACGCAGGAACCTGCGGGAGGTACGGTACCCAATCCGCCCGTGGCTCGGCGCGAACCGGTGGAACGTGTCTTGCATGGTGACCGCCGCGTTGATCATTACTCCTGGCTTGGCCACAAGGAAAACTCTGAAGTCATCGACTATCTGAAGGCAGAGAACGCTTATACCGGCGCGGTCCTGAAACCAACCGAAGGATTTCAGGAGAAGCTTTATCAGGAAATGCTGGGGCGCATCCTGCAGACGGACCTGACGGTTCCTTACAGCCTTCGAGGCTACTCCTATTTCAGCCGGACCGAGGAAGGAAAACAGTATGCCATCCACTGCCGACGGCGTGAGGTGGAAGGTGCAGCCGAGGAGTTGCTGCTGGACCTGAATTTTCTCGCGGAAGGCCACTCGTTTCTGGGATTGGGTTCCTTTGACATCAGCGATGACAATCAACTGCTGGCGTACTCGACGGATACCACGGGATTCCGGCAATACGTGCTCCAGGTTAAGGATTTGCGCAACGGCACCACGCTCCCCGAGCGCATGGAGCGCGTAACCAGCGTCGCGTGGGCGTCTGACGATCAAACGCTCTTCTACACCATTGAGGACGAGACTACCAAGCGGTCTCATCGGCTGTACCGTCATGTTCTGGGAAACACGGAACCAGACGTTTTGCTTTACGAGGAAACCGACGAGCGGTTTCGAATTGAAGTCGAACGTGCCCGCAGTGGCGCTTTTCTTCTTCTCACCATTCTGAGCCACACCGCCAGCGAAGTCCGCTATCTGCGCGCTGATCAGCCCACCGGCGAATTCCAGTTGATCGATCCGCGGGAAGACAACCACGAGTATTACGTCGACCACCATCCCGGGCCGGGTACGAACGCGGCGGAAGAGCTATTTTACATTCGAACGAATTCCGGCGGCCGCACGTTTCGAATTGTGACTGCACCTGTGGCCGACCCAAGCCGAGAATTCTGGCGCGAGATCATTCCGAATCGTGCGAACGTTATGCTCGCTGCCGCTCACGTTTTCAAGACCCACGTCGTGCTATTCGAACGCGAGGGCGGCTTACCGTACTTACGCATAATTGATTTGACCGCGGGTTCTACCGACGCCCTGGCTGCATCGCATCGCATCGCATTCACTGAACCGGCGTACAACGCTTCCGTCGGCGAAAACCCAGAGTTCGGCGCCTCTCACGTGCGATTTCAATATGAGTCATTTGTGACCCCGCGCTCGGTGTTTGACTACGACGTTCGAACGCGGGAACGCACTCTTAGGAAGCAACAACCTGTTCTTGGCGGCTACGACTCCTCCCAATATGTCAGCGAAAGGCTGCACGTCACCGCATCAGACGGTGCGCGCGTGCCCGTTTCCATCGTTTATCATCGCAACACTCCACGCGATGGCTCTGCACCGCTCCTTCTTTATGGCTATGGCAGTTACGGAATTTCCGTGCCGGTCAATTTCAGTTCGAACAGGCTGAGCTTGCTGAATCGCGGCGTGATTTACGCCGTCGCTCACATCCGCGGTGGCGGTGAGCTCGGAAAGCCATGGCACGATGCTGGACGCATGAAGCAAAAACGGAATACGTTTACGGACTTTATCGCCGCAGCCGAACATTTGATTGCACAGAGCTATACAGCGCCGGAAAAACTCGTAATTGAGGGGGGAAGCGCAGGCGGTCTCCTGATGGGTGCGGTGACAAACATGCGCCCCGATCTTTTCCGCATCGTTATCAGCCACGTACCCTTCGTGGATGTGTTGAACACCATGCTCGACGCGGCTCTCCCGCTGACCATCGGCGAATATGAGGAATGGGGCAATCCACAGAATGCGGAAGACTATTTCTACATGAAGACGTATTGTCCCTACACCAACGTGGAGCGGAAAGTTTATCCAGCGATTTTGGCGAAGACGGGACTAAATGACAGCCAGGTAATGTACTGGGAGCCAGCAAAATACGTGGCCAAAATGCGCACATTGAAGACGGATTCGAATTCCCTGCTGCTGAAGACTAATATGGGTGCCGGACACGGCGGGGCTTCTGGCCGGTACGATTACTTGCGGGAGATCGCGCTGGACTACGCTTTCTTGCTGACACAGCTCGGAACTTTCGAATGATTGCAACCTAACAACTGAGGAATGAGCGAACCGACTTCACCACTGATGCAGCAGTATCACGCTATCAAGGCGCGCTACCCGCACGCCCTGCTGCTGTTCCGCCTTGGCGATTTCTACGAACTTTTCTACGAAGACGCGATCATTGCGGCGCGCGAACTGCAGATCACTCTTACTTCGCGCAATCGGGAAAAGGGTCAGCCTATTCCCATGTGTGGCGTTCCCTACCATGCGGCCGAAGGCTACATCGCGCGGCTGATTCGTTCCGGGTTCAAAATCGCGATTTGCGATCAGATGGAGCAGCCCGGTCCGGGCAAGAAACTTGTGCGCCGCGAAGTTGTCCGTGTCATCACTCCGGGGACTGCGACGGATGGCGCGCTCCTTGATGCGCGTGAAAATAGTTTTCTTGCGTCGGTCGCTAAACATGCTTCGGGTTCGCCCATCGGCTTGGCTTACGTCGATCTTTCCACCGGTGAATTTCAGGCTACCGAATTTACTGGAGCACGTGCGGATGACGATCTCCGCGACGAACTTCAATTGCTACACCCAAGAGAAACACTGCTTCCGCGGCCACAACAGCTTTTTGAAACGGCAAAGACGTCGCTTCTCGAAGGCGTGGGTGGCGTGGAATCTCGGCTCGAAGATTGGGTTTTTCAGCATGACTATGCCGAGCGCATCCTTCGCGAACAGTTTGGCGTTGCGGAGCTGACAGGCTTCGGACTCGACGATCACCCGCAGGCGCTGGCTGCCGCCGGTGCGATAGTTCACTATCTCAGGGAGAACGCGGCGCGCGGCGATCGTTCGGGGGAGGCAAGTGAAAAGCGCGATGCCTCCGGAGTCGAGGCGCTGCGGCATCTGGACCGCCTCCGCTACTACGAACAACACGATGCGCTGGTCCTCGATCCCGTTTCCGTCCGTAACCTGGAACTGCTCGCGCCGATTTTCACCGAGGAAGCCGGGCGCACCAGTGGTCCCACTACACTGATTGCCGCACTGGACGTCACAGTGACCGGCATGGGCGCGCGCCTGCTGCGGTCCTGGGTTCTTCGGCCACTCATCGACGGAGAGGCCATCGACGATCGCCTAAACGCTGTTGGGCATCTCGTCCAACAAACTGTGGTTCGCGGCGAAATTCGCAAAGAGCTCAAAGGCATTCTCGACCTCGAGCGGTTGACCAGCCGCATAACTCTTGGGCTTGCGACTCCGCGTGAACTTGTGGCGTTGCGTAAATCGCTTGTGCAGCTGCCCGTGCTGAAAAATTTCCTAACGCCGCCCCCCACGGGCGGTAGCGAGCTGCTTCGCCACCTTCATCAAGAGATTGATGAGCTGGCAGACGTGCGCGACAGGCTCGAACGCGCCATTGCTGACGAGCCTCCGGCGCTGGCCACCGATCCGGGAATGATTCGCAACGGCTACCACGCGGAGCTCGATGAACTCCGCAACTTGAGCCAACACAGCAAGCAAATCATCGCCGCGATGGAAGACCGCGAGCGCAAACGCACCAACATTGCCTCGCTGAAGATTCGGTTCAATCAGATCTTCGGTTATTACATTGAGATTTCGAAGCCGAACCTGCATCTTGCCCCAGCGGACTACGAACGCAAACAAACGCTGGTGAATGCGGAGCGGTTCACGTCCTCGGAGCTGAAAGAATACGAACGTAAGATTCTTGCTGCCGACGAACGCATTTTGGAAATCGAGCGTCAACTTTTCATTGAGGTGCGTTCTTCCGTTGCAAGCAAAGCCACGAGGCTTCGTCGCACTGCAGCGGCGGTCGCCCAACTCGATGTGCTCACAGCGTTCGCGAAGCTTGCCGCAGATCGTGGCTATGCTCGCCCCGAATTCAATGCTAGCGGCGAACTTCTCATCATTGGCGGGCGACACCCGGTGATTGAAGAACTGCTACGCCAAAAAGGCGAGCGCTTTGTTCCCAACGATCTTTGCTTCGAACCCGGGCGGCAGCAGCTCTTGCTTATCACCGGACCGAACATGGGCGGTAAGTCCACGTATCTTCGCCAGTCCGCACTGATTGTGCTGATGGCGCAAATGGGTTGCTTCGTGCCCGCTCGGCAGGCCAAACTACCCATCACCGATCGAATTTTCACGCGTATCGGAGCGAGCGACAATCTTGCGCGCGGGCGGTCGACTTTTCTGGTGGAGATGAGCGAAGTGGCGGCCATCCTCAATCACGCCACACCCGCGAGTTTGGTGCTGCTCGATGAAGTCGGCCGCGGCACGGCTACGTTTGATGGCCTATCTATCGCCTGGGCCGTCGTCGAGCATCTTCAAAAACATACGCGTGCGCGTACGCTTTTTGCCACGCACTATCACGAGCTGACGGAGCTTGGCGACTTGCTCCCCGCGGTGAAAAATGTTCACGTTTCAGTGAAAGAGACGCC
The DNA here is from genome assembly GCA_041482215.1 of Candidatus Acidiferrum sp. Lineage (GTDB taxonomy): Bacteria > Acidobacteriota > Terriglobia > Acidiferrales > UBA7541 > Acidiferrum. Next base: position 27,064 of record JBGPDI010000028.1, read on the forward strand.
CAGCGAGATTATTTTTCTGCGCCGCGTCGAACCGGGCAGTGCGAACAAGAGTTACGGGATCGAGGTTGCCCGGCTCGCCGGTCTCCCCCGCACCGTCATCGAACGCGCACGCGAAGTGTTGAAGCGCCACGAACAGAGCGAGCACGAACTTAGCGAAACGCTTTCTCCTGGTGCTTCCGACCTCGCGCACAAGAACGGCAATCAACACGTGCTCTTTACCGCGCTGGACCGCGAGGTGATTGACAAACTGCGGGGCGCCGATCTCGACCAGTTGAAGCCGCTGGATGCGCTCAATCTGCTCGCTGAACTGAAGAAACAAATCTCATGACCCGCAAACCCATGCTTGTTCTCGGTATGATGTCTGGCACTTCCGCGGATGGGATTGACGTGGCGCTTGCGCGCATTTCTGGCGCGCCGCCGCACTTGAACGCCAAGCTACTCGGCCACTCCTCTTTCAATTTTCCTCCCGCGCTTCGCAAGGAGATTCTTCGGATCGCCGAACAGCAGCCAATTTCTGCCGGGGAGTTGAGCCAACTCAACGTTCGCCTGGGTCACATTTACGCAGACGCCATTCTTGCGGCGTGCAAAAAGTTTCGTGTCACCCCGTCGCGTATACGCTTGATTGGCAATCACGGGCAGACGATATTCCATCAGGGCCAGCCGGTGCCGTATTTGGGTGCTCGCACCGCCTCCACACTGCAAATTGGCGACGGTTCGGTGATTGCCGCACGCACGGGAATCACCACCGTGAGCGATTTTCGTCCTGCGGACATGGCGCTTGGTGGACAAGGTGCGCCGCTAGTGCCGTTTGCCGACTACGTTCTCTATCGCCATCCGAAAATCGGCCGCGTTTCACTGAATATCGGCGGGATTGCCAACGTGACCGTTATTCCCGCAGAAGCGCGCCCCGAACAGGTCTTCGCCTTCGACACCGGCCCCGGCAACATGCTCATCGACGCTCTGGTCTCTCATTTCACGCACGGCCGCCAGCGTTTTGACGAAGATGCGCGCATGGCGCGAAAAGGGGGCGTTAGTCGGCCACTCATGAAAGCCCTACTGCAAGATCCCTACCTCAAGCTCAAGCCGCCAAAATCCACCGGCCGCGAATACTACGGCGCTGCTTATGTCAAGAAGTTGCTAGCCCTTGGCCGCCGCTATAAAGTCAAACCCAATGACCTGATCCGGACGGCGACTGCGTTCACCGCAGTGGCTGTGGCTGATGCGCTGCACACTTTCGTCCTGCCCAAACACAAAATTGAAGAGATTATTGTCTCCGGAGGCGGCGCCCACAACCCACTGCTCATGGAAGCACTGCAAATATTTACATTGGTTCCACCCCGCAAGGTGTATTCCGGCGTGGATCGTAGAAAAAAGATAGTGCTCGAAATGCGGCTCCCTGTGCCAAGGCACAAGGTCCCGCCAATACCCAAAGACGTTTGCCTGCTGACGATTCGAAGGTCCGATGAGTTCGGAGTCCCCATGGAAGCAAAAGAGGCTTTCGCCTTTGCGCTTCTCGCGTACGAAACATTCCACCAGCGGCCGTCAAATCTTCCATCCGCAACCGGGGCTCGCGGTGCGGCCATTCTCGGTAAAATCTCTTATGCCCCGCCGCGCTAGCAACTGGCTTTCAGCGTTGGGTCGGTGCCAACACCGATCGGGATTTTTTTGAATTTGCGTTTTCGTCGAAGCGCTTTCCGCCCGATGGCGCCAATCGAGGCCACTATCGCAACGCACAAGTTGACGCACTAACCAATCAAATTCGCGTGGAGAGGAATCAGGAAAAAAGAAAAACGCTATGCACTGAAGTTCAGAAAATACTGGCGGACGATTTGCCCTACCTGCCAATGTGGTTCAATGACGTGGTATCGGTGCACAGGCGCTCGCCCGGCGCGTTCGATCTACCCTCAACCGGCAACTACAATTTCCTGGCAAATCTTCATCCCGGCACAAAGTAACTCGCTGCAATCTATTGCAGAGCTTTTTCAATCTCCGCGACAGGGATCGAGCCTTCGCGGACAATTTTCCAGGTGTCGCCATTCAACTCCACGATTGTGGAAGCCAGCGTCGCGCCCGTTTCCCCGGTGTCCAGCACCAGCGGCACGCGGAGCCCGAGCTGCTTCATGACCTGCTCCGCGTTTGAGCAAGACGGAAATCCAGAAATGTTGGCACTGGTCCCCGTTACCGGGCCGTCAAACTCCTCGATCAATCGCCGCACTACCTCGCTATTCGGCCAGCGCACAGCGATGCGTCCGGTGCCCGCGGTCACTTTCAGTGGAATGCGTTGTGCCGCATTGACGACAATCGTCAACCCTCCCGGCCAAAACGCTTCGGCAAGCCGCAAGAATTTTTGCGGAGCTTCGCGCGCGAGCAGGATGGCTTGTTCAATCGAATTTACGAGGATGGGCAGAGCCCGCGTTTCCGGGCGCCCCTTCACGCGATAGATTTCGTCCACGGCGGCAAGATTAAACGGATCGGCCGCCAGCCCGTAAAAAGTGTCCGTGGGAATGGCAATCACACTTCCGCGTGTTAGAAAATCCGCCGCGTAACGCAGCACTTCCGGTTCCGGAGTTTTCGCGTTTACTCGCAGCAGCTCTGCCGACAATTTTTTGGCCTTTGGTGAACCCGTGACGCCACCTTGCAGCGTTCTGCAAGCGCTGCCCTTATTTGGGCGACGCTACCATACCCCCTCACCCCACGCAATAAGAGCCTGATGGAGCCTCGCTGGAAGGCGTATCCTTCGGCAAAACAAAGACATCCAATTCGCGTGATTCCTTTTTCGATTCTTGATCTGTCCCCGATACCGCAGAGCGCGACTGCCGCAACCGCTTTGCGCAACAGCCTCGACCTCGCAAGACATGCCGAGGCCTGGGGCTACAACCGCTACTGGCTCGCCGAACACCACAACATGCCCGGTATCGCCAGTGCCGCCACGTCGGTTGTGATTGGCTACATCGCCGGGGGCACCAAGACGATTCGCGTCGGCGCGGGCGGCATCATGCTGCCCAATCATTCCCCGCTGGTCATTGCCGAGCAGTTCGGCACGCTCGCCTCGCTCTATCCGGACCGCATCGAGCTCGGGCTCGGCCGCGCACCCGGAACGGATCCCGCGGCCATGCGCGCCCTTCGCCGGAATATTGCCTCCACCTCAGAGAATTTCCCGCGAGACGTCGCGGAACTCATCTCCTATTTCGAACCCGCTTCTGCCGAACAAAAAATTCGCGCTGTACCTGGCGAGGGCCTGCACGTTCCCATTTGGCTGCTCGGCTCTAGTCTCTTCAGCGCGCAATTGGCCGCCGCGCTCGGCTTGCCTTTTGCTTTCGCTTCGCATTTCGCTCCGGCCGAAATGATGGAAGCGCTGCATCTCTATCGCACGCAGTTCAAGCCATCGCCGCGGCTGGATCTGCCCTACGCCATGCTCGGGATCAATGCCGTCGTCGCTGACACCGATGCCGAAGCGCGCCATCAGTTCACTTCGCTGCAGCAATCGTTCACCAATCTTCGACGCGGCACACCCGGCCAAGTTCCGCCACCCATTGACGACATCGACGCGTTCTGGTCACCCGCGGAAAAAGCCTCGGCCAGCCTGACGCTTCTCTGCTCTGTTGTGGGTTCGCCCGAAACCGTCGAACGCGGCCTCGTCAATTTCATCAAGCTCACGCAGCCCGACGAAATCATTGCCGCCGCTCACATCTACGATCACTCTGCCCGGCTCCGGTCATTCGAACACCTCTCCGAAATCCGCGCCGCGCTTTCTGGCTCTCAAGCCACACACGTTCCATCGAGTTCCCACGTCTCTCAATAGATCGGGTTCGATCGCCAATGCATGAAAGCCGCCCTCATTGGGGCGAAGCTACCGGTCTCTAGTAATCACCTTGGAGCCATTTCATGATCGGGAGAGCGGCCATGAGCAGAGCCACCGCCAGGAAGGAAAACCGCAAATGACGGCCTCGTTTCCACACAAGAAGTTCGTCGGGGTCCTCCGGGCGTGGGCCGAAGAGCAATCTGTCTGCGGAGCCTTCCCACCCCACGCAACCCCTATGCCACCTCCAGATGGAGAGACTGAGCCATCCGAACGCGATCGGAAACAATGTCAGAATCAATCGCTCGTAGATCGCGGAATGCCCCGACAAAGCAGACCATAACAGAAGCGCGCTGATGGGCAGGAGCCATAGGAAAACGATGGAGGTTGATAGCTGGCGAAGAAAAGCACGCGCAGCACCCTGTAGCCCGTAACCTGTATGTTTCTCCATGTAAGTATTTTAGCTGAACAGGCGGCTTGCCAATTCAAGGACTGCGCTGATGCAGCGGAAGCATTATTAGAAGAATCGTGCGACAGTTAGCGCCGTTCTCTCAAAATTTGCTACTCTCCACGGTGGTGGCAACGCCGTCCAAGTCTGCTCGTAGCGCTCGTCCCGCGAATGGCGGCGCACTCCTCTCCAGCCGCGACAATCGGTGGCTGAAGGAGTTCCGTGTGGCATTGCGCGGCGGGCTGCCAACGGAAGATGGCTTCGTTGGCGTGGAAGGTGTGCGGCTTGTCGAAGAAGCGCTTCGTTCGGGTTGCCCGATTCGAGCTGTGCTTTTCAGTGAATCCGGGGAACGTCACCATGAGCGGCTTTCTGCTTTCATCGACCGGCCCGAAATGGCTTTTCCTGCTCTCCGCACTACCGATCGGCTCTTTGAAGGCCTCGCCGACACCGAACACCCGCAAGGTGTCGCGGCGCTGGTTCATCCGCGAGAGACTTCGTTTGATGATTTCGTGCGCGCGCCTCAATCGGCATGCGCTCCGCTGCTGGTCGTTCTCGCCGGTGTCCAGGACCCCGGTAACGTTGGAACGATTCTGCGCACGGCGGCCGCTTTTGGCGCGACCGGCGCGGCGACAGCTGCGTCCGGCATCAGCGGAACGGCGAACCCTTTTTCGCCGAAAGCTCTTCGCGCGTCGGCCGGTGCGGCGCTGCATTTGCCGATCCTCGCGGGGATGTCACTCTCGATTCTGCTTGCGCAGCTTAAAGTCGCGGGCGTTCGAACGCTGGCTTCGAGCGTCCACGAACCGGGCGACGACGAACAGCTGCTCCTCGCTCCGTGGGAAGTCGATTGGTGCCAACCGGTGGCCCTGCTGGTCGGTAACGAGGGCGGCGGTCTCCCCGAGGAAGTCGAGCGAAGCGCCGACGCGCGCATACGGATTCCCATGGCCAGCGGCATCGAATCGTTGAACGCGGCTGCCGCAGCCGCGGTCGTTTTCTACGAAGCTGCTCGGCAAAGAAACTCTGTGCCCGCTGCGTACATCAAAAAATAACGTGAGCCTCTTCTCAAAATTGCCGCCGCCCGCCCCAGAACCTGACGTTCCGGCCGCCAACCAGCCGCTCGCCGAACGCATGCGCCCGCGCACGCTCGATGAATTCATCGGGCAGGAAAAACTTCTCGGTCCTGGCAAGTCTCTTCGCGTACAAATCGAAAATGACAATCTCGGTTCCATGCTTTTCTGGGGACCGCCGGGCTGCGGAAAAACCACTCTCGCACGCCTGATCGCACGGCTGACCAGCTCCGAATTCGTTTCTTTCAGCGCCGTCCTCGCGGGCATCAAAGAAATCAAGGAAGTGATGGCCGTGGCCGAACAAAAATCCCGCTCGGGCCACCGCACCATCGTTTTCGTGGATGAAGTTCATCGCTTCAACAAAGCACAGCAGGATGCTTTTCTTCCGCATGTTGAGGCCGGCCACATTATCTTTATCGGCGCGACCACCGAGAATCCTTCCTTCGAAGTAATCTCGCCGCTGCTCTCCCGCACCAAGGTCTACTTCCTCGAGCCATTAACCACGCCGCAAATCGCTGAACTCCTTCGCCGCGCCTTGGATGACAAACAACACGGGTTCGGAAACGAATCCATCGAAGCTCCTGACGACATTCTCTTTCGCATCGCTTCCTTCGCTAACGGCGACGCTCGCTCCGCCTACAACACGCTGGAGCTTGCCGTTCGCAGCGCGCGTCCGGACGAAAAGAGCGCCCAGGTCATCACCAAAGAGCTCCTCGAAGATGTGCTGCAACGAAAACTCCTCCGCTACGACAAAGCAGGCGAAGAACATTTCAATCTCATCTCCGCTCTACACAAATCCGTCCGCAATTCCGATCCCGATGCCGCGCTCTACTGGCTCGCGCGCATGCTCGAATCCGGCGAAGACCCGCTCTATCTCGCGCGCCGCATGGTGCGTATGGCCAGTGAAGACATCGGCCTCGCCGAACCCGGCGCTCTCGCCGTCACGCTAGCCGCCAGGGACGCTTTCGATTTCCTCGGCGCACCCGAAGGCCATCTCGCCCTCGCGCAAGCCGCCGTCTATCTCTCGCTCGCGCCAAAATCCAATGCGCTCTACACCGGCTATGGCACTGTGATGGAAGACGTCCGCAAAACCGAAGCCGATCCCGTCCCGCTCCACCTCCGCAACGCCGTCACCGGCCTGATGAAAAACATAGGCTACGGCGAAGGATACAAGTACGCCCACAATTTCGATGATAAAGTGACCGACATGACGTGCCTCCCCGACAACCTCGCCGGCCGCACCTACTACAAGCCCACCGACCAGGGCTTCGAAGCCCGCCTCCGCCAGCGCCTAGACGAAATTCGCAAGATCAAATCTCGTGGAGCCTCAAATGCTTAGCTCAGCTCAAAGAACTTCCTCTACGTTGTCATCCCGAGTGAAGCGAGGGATCTGCTTTTTTCCGCGCACGCGGATTTTTCTCGTTATCTTAGTCACTTTTGTAGCGGGAAATTGTCTTCGGTTACAGCGACTTTCAGCAAAGGAGGTGAAAAGACCACACATTCTTGGTATCTCCCATGTTCAAATTTATGTAACCAACGCCACTGCAGAGAAAGAGTTGTTCAGCACCATGGCGATCAGGGAGGCCTGTTCAGTCGAAAAAGAGAGCAGTCAGGGATCTGGCTATCGCTTCACAGGTTGGTGTGAGTGGTTGCCTAAGGATACATTGCTCGTGAATACTTCGCAGACGATAGGCATATCAGACATGCCGCAGCCCGTTCCGAAGAATTTGCTCGCGAAGATTACATTTGCAACGGACAACGTTCCAGAACTCAGGCGTTATATGGTCGCCCACGGAATAACTCCGAGCAAGCGTCAAAAACCTGACTTGGGCTTCACCGTGGTCGATCCCGAAGGGCGTCTGATCGGCTTCAGACAGGTCTATGAACCACCTTCCAATTTGCCACTCTCGTTCCTTCCGTTGCGCCTCATTCACGCTGGCTTTGTAGTGCACGACCGTGCTGCCACAGACCATTTCTACAAAGATATCCTTGGTTTTCGTCCCTATTGGCACGGCGGCATGAAGGACGACAAAGACGATTGGGTAGCCATGCAAGTGCCGGACGGCACGGACTGGGTGGAATACATGCTCAACATTTCGCCCACCGCCGACAAGCACACCCTCGGTGTCATGAACCACATCGCGCTTGGCGTTCCCGACATTCAGGCGGCAAAAGCGCAGCTCATCAAGAACGGTTGGAAACCCGGCGAGGAGCCGAAGATGGGCCGCGACGGCAAATGGCAGCTCAATCTTTATGATCCTGACGACACGCGCGTTGAATTCATGGAATTTACGCCCAAAGAGAAACCCTGCTGCTCCGAATTCACTGGGCCACACCCCGGACCGAAACAGTGATCGGCTTCCCGAAGAATCTCGTTCCATGTCAAAATCCTTCGGGAACCCAATGAACCGAGTCGCCCTCTCGCTCGTGCTATTCTTCGTTTGCCTTCCGCTTGCCGCGCAAGAGCAGCGCCCTCCCATCACCGGCATCGCCCACGTGCGTCTGTATTCCACCGATCTTTATAAGTCGCGCGAGTTCTACACCCGCGTTCTCGGACTTGCCCATGGCACGGCAGGCTGCATCGCCGCGACGCTCCCCTGCTTCACCGTCAACGACCGACAGCAAATTGAACTGCTACAAGTGACTGCCGGCGCTCCCGCAAACCTCCTGGCCGAAGTTGCCTTCGCCACTCCCGACGTCGAACAGATGCGCCGCTACCTCCTTGCGCACAACGTCAGCGCCGGCGCGATCACTAAGGATCGCAGCGGCGTCCGGCATTTCGAGCTTAAAGATCCCGAAGGTGTTCCCATTGCATTCATTCAACTTCCCTCTGAGCGTTTCTTCACTTCTCCGGCGGAGCAAGTCAGCACGCGCATGGTCCACGCTGGATTCATCGTCAAAGACCGCGCCGCCGAAGATCATTTCTACGTGGACGTACTCGGCTTCCGCATGTACTGGCACGGCGGCTTCAAGGACGCCGACAACGATTGGTGGGAGATTCAAGTTCCCGAGGGCACCGACTGGATCGAGTACATGCTCAACATTCCGTCGAACGCCGATCACAATGAGCGCGGCATCCAAAATCATTTTTCGTTCGCCGTCGAGCAAATTAAGCCCGCTGTCGCGCGCCTTCGCGTCAACGGATTCAAGACAACCGATGAACCCGAAATCGGCCGCGACGGCAAATGGTCCTTCGATATCTACGACCCGGACATGACACGCGTCGAGCTGATGGAATTCAAGCCTGTGCAGCCGCCTTGCTGCAATCCATACTCAGGACCGCAACCGCACCCATGAACTCTTCGGCCCCACGAAAAGGTCTCCGCAGCTTCATCCGCCTCTGCGCCTTGTGTTGCATCGCGATTCCGTGCTGCTTTCTGCCTGTGGCCCGCGCTCAGACTCTCGACAAACCGCTCGTCAACATCGATGACGACATCAACGCCTTCGCTTTCGCACCCGATGGGCGCATCGTTTATTCCGTCCATCGCAACTTCAAAACCAAGCAATATGACCTCGAACACGACGACATCTGGCTTCAGGAAGCCAACGGCAAACGCCGTCGCCTGCTCGAAGGCCAGAAGTTCAGCCGCGGCACCCAGCCGTTCAGCTACATCGTCGATTCCTTTCGCTGGTCGCCAAATGGCCACATGATTCTGGCCCAACTTTTCACCACCACGGTCGTTGACGAGTCAGGGAAAACCGAGGATTCGTTTCAGACGCTTCTGCTGGAAGACAGCGGCAAGGAGATTCGCATTGCCAAAGGCGAAAGCGTCATCCTCGACGCCGCGAACGCCACTTGGCTTCCCGACAACGCCACTATCGTTTATCTATCCGAAGCAGTGAAGCCCCGGCAACTTTTCTCCATGAAATTCACACGCTCCTCGACCGGCTCTTTTCCGTCCTTCTATGAAGGCCGCACTTTTCGCGACGTCTCCTGGATCGCCGGAATGACATACACCATTGCTCTTGAGCAGGACCATTCGGTCAGCGGCACACCGCGGCTACAGCGCCTTGATCTCCTTAGCGATGACGACAAGGAACTGGTCACGCTCGATAGCTACGAAGGCGGGCTCAGCGTCTCGCCTAGCGGCAAGAAAGTCGCGTATTTTATTGACAAGGAAATTCTGGAAATTCGTGATCTTACTTCGCTCAGTCACGTCGCCCGCGTTCGCATCGGCCTCGGCGTATTTCACTGGTCGCCCGACGATTCGCGCATCCTTCTCAAGCGCTCCATCGAAAAGAAATCAGGCGATCTCGTCTGGATCGATCTTCCACCGCTTGCCGACGCTTCCGGGCATGACGTCCCGATCTCGCAGCCCCCAGCCATTCCCATTCTTCACGGTCTCACCTTTCGCGATTTCGCCATCTCCCCCGATGGCCGATTCCTCGCCGTCATCGCCCTCGGAAAACGCAATCTCATGGTCTTCCCGCTTACCCGCTGACTCTCCGCGCTTCTTGCCATTCTTTTACTGGTTCAGCGCTCTCGCTCTTCTTCTATGCTCAACCAAAATGCAAGAATCCTCGATCGCTACCAACCCCGCAGCGCGAGCCTTCTCCGCGGCCTTTTCGTTCTCGATCCCTTGCTGCATCCAAACTACTTTCGCGCCTATTCGAATCGCACTCTCCACAACCGGCGCCACATTCTCGGCTCGCCGGAAAATATCCACGATGTCTACTTTCACTGGCACGTCTTCCAGCCTGGCATAACTCTTCTCACCCAGCACTTCCGTCTCGTTTGGATTCACCGGAATAATCCGATATCCCACGCTCTGCATATACTCCGTCACGCCATAGCTCGGCCGCATCGGATTGGAAGACAATCCGACTACAGCGATCGCTTTACATGTTTTCAGGATTTCGAGAATCACGTCGGCGCCGGCGTACGCAGAAACGTTCGCGCCATCCGGGAAGTGCACCTTCATCGCGTGGCGAGCTCACTCTTGCCGGCGCGCACTAAGAGCACTCGCGCGATCGCCGACAAACATTTGTCGTTTTCTTCCGCTGTCCCCACCGAAATCCGCAGCGCTTCCGGGAATCCCATCCAGCCCAGCGGTCGTACGATTACGCCCATGTGCAGCAAATCCTCGCTGATGGCTTTCGCCTCTGGCCCCACGTTAAAGAAAACAAAATTAGACTCACTCGGCACCGGCCGGAATCCCATCTTCGCCAAGTCCTCGCTCAGCCGCTTGCGCTCCCGCGCATTCGTTTCAATGCAACGCGCTACGTGATCGTGATCGTCCAGCGCTGCCAGCGCCGCCGCCTGCGCCACGCCCGAAGTATTGAACGGCGTTTTCAGTTTGTTCATCGCAGAGAGCAGCCCCGGACGGCCAATCGCAAACCCAATGCGCAATCCCGCCAATCCGTAAACTTTTGAAAACGTCCGCAAGATCAGCAGGTTTTTTCTTTTGCCATACGCTTCGACCGAATCGCGCAACTCCATGCTCACCGCGTAGTGAATATAAGCTTCATCGAGCACCACCAGCACGCCATCGGGGACGGCCGCAAGGAACTCATCGAATTCCGCACGCCCAAACGTGCTTCCCGTTGGATTATTCGGATTCGCCAGGTAAATCACCGCGGTTTTCGGAGTGATAGCCTTGGCCATGGCTTGCAAATCAAACGCGAAATTGCGCTGCGGCACCAGCACCAGCTCCGCGCCACTTGCGCGAATCGCCACAGAGAATGGTGCGTAAGTTCCCTCCGACGTCAGTCCTTGCACGCCCGCGCGCAGTAACACGCGTGCCGCCAGGTCAATGATCTCGCTCGATCCCAGCCCGATCAAAATCTCTTCCGGCAAAACTCCACAACGCTTTGCCAGCGCGTCGCGCAGCAGCTGCGTTCCACCGTCTGGATAACGATTCGAATCTCCAAGCACCGCTCGCGCCGCCGCGATTCCTTTTGGCGAAGGCCCCAGCGGATTCTCATTCGAAGCGAGCTTCACCGCATGAATTTTCAGCTCCCGCTCGACTTCTTCAATGGGTTTGCCAGGAATGTAAACGGGCAGGCCGCGCAGGTAATCCGGAATCAGGTCTTCAATCGTCCGTGTCATCCACTTTAGTTTACTAGCGCCATCGCCTTGCCGCCATTCCGCAGAGACAATTGGTGGTCATTCTCTAACTCTTACAGACTCTTCAATTTCGCCACTTCACGCACCGTCAGCGGACGATAATTTCCAGCCGGCACATCCAGCGTCAAAGGCCCGTACTGCACGCGCTTGATTTTCTCCACCAGAAATCCCGTGTTCTGAAACATGCGGCGAATTTGGCGGTTTCGTCCTTCGATTAGAATCACTTCGTACCAGGGATTCGGTGCGTCTTCCACCAGCCGTATTTTCGCAGGCGAAGTCTTCACGCGCGTCCCATCTTCCAGCTCAATCATGATTCCTGCGCGCAAACGGTTGAGCGCCTTCTCGTCCGGCCTGCCGCTGATTTTCACCAGATATGTTTTCGGCGCGTGCGAGCCGGCTTTCATCAATTTCTGTGCCAGTGCGCCGTCATTGGTCATCAAGAGCAGACCTTCGCTCGCGTAGTCCAGCCGCCCCACCGGATACACCCGTTCCGCGCAATTCTTCATAAGCTCCATAACCGTCGGTCGTCCCTCCGGATCGCTCACGGTCGTCACGTAGCCCTTCGGCTTGTTCAGCATGAAATACAAAATCCGCTCGCGCTTCTTCAGCGGCGCGCCATCCACGCAAATCACATCCGTTTCCGGATCGGCTTTCGTGCCCTGCTCGATTACAATATTTCCGTTGAGCGTCACTCTCCCAGCCGCGATGATCTCCTCCGCCTTGCGCCGCGACGCAATTCCGCTAGCTGCCATGATTTTCTGCAATCGTTCCGCTGCCATGGGTTCCTTGGGAGTGCGGGAGCTCGCTCCCGCTTTTCCGTCAGCCGAGGACGGAACCAACACTACTCAGGAATGCGCGCCACATTGGCGAGGTCCTCGCCCGCAACTAGGAGAAATTCATTTTTGGCGCCGGTCATCCGATTCTGGCGGTAGGGTCTATAGGCTTCGCTTTCATAGAAATTCACCGCCGCTTCTTTGGAAGGCCATTCGAGCAGCACACAAATCTGCAGCAGCTTTCGCTCACCTTCTATCTTCTCGATTTGTTGCGTGCGTGCCAGATAGCGGCCGCCGCTTCGCTCAACCATTCCCGTCACATTGTTTGTGTAGTCCGTGACCCAGCTTGGGTCGGTGATCTCAACTTCTCCAATCAAGTAATACTTCATGCTGGATCCCTCTTGTAGTGGCCGGTCTTTCGCGGTTGGCGTTTACCCCGACCGGGTCGGGGCGTCCCGGCTCCTACACGGAAGCCCGGTGTGTTTCTATCTCTCCCGTGCGGCCCGCGTTTATCCCAACCGGTACGAGGCGGTGTATCTGCTCTCTGTGTTGCGCTCGCACTTCCTACTTCCTTCCGCTCTCCCACCCGTTCCGGCTTCCGCAATTTCTCCGCGTCCTTCTCCTCGATCATCCGGTATCTTCCGCGCGGTATCCCCTCAATCGATAGCGGCCCCAGCCCGATGCGCTTCAACTTTTCCATCGGATGCATTTCCTTGAACAACAACCTGCGCAATTCTTCCTTTTTCGAATCCCGCATCCGCACTTCGTACCAGAAATTTGCCGCGCGACCGCGCGTCGCGTCCGGCTGCCGCACCGTCTGCATCTTCACGCCAATTTCTTTTCCTAAGCGCTCCAGATCCGGCAGAGTCAGCATCCCTTTGATCTTTACCTGATAGATCTGCTCCAAATGAGCCCAGTTCTTCAGCATTTCCGCCGCCAGATCGCCGTCATTCGTCAAGAACACCAGCCCAGATGCCGCGTACTCCAGATTCCCAACGGGAAATACGCGCTCCGGCAATCCCCGCAAAAAATTCCGCAGCGTCTTCCGTCCCTCCGGATCCGCCATCGCCGAAACCACTTCCGGTGGTTTGTTCAGTAAAATGTAAACGCGCCGCCCCTCTTTTGCTTCGACGACTCGCCCCGCCGCCTCAATCCGATCCTTCGCCGCGTCCGCCTTCGACCCCAGCTCCCGCACCACATGCCCGTTCACTCGCACCTGTCCGCTGGTGATCAGCAGCTCTGCATGCCGCCGCGAAGCAATCCCCGCCCGCGCGATAATCTTCTGCAATCTTTCTTCCATGTTGTTTTCGTCTTTTCTAAGTGGGGCGGACTTAGCCTGCCATTCTTAACGTTGTTAGGCGGCCGCGTTGCTTCTCTGCGAATCTCTGTGACCTCTGCGTCTCTGCGTTATCCTTTTCTTTCTTTTCTGCCACTATTCCCCCACTGCGGCTGCCTTCGGCAACTCGTTGTCCTCTCCGCCAGGCATCCCTTCATTATTCGCAGCGGTCTCTTCGAGCAATTCTTCCCGCGCTTCCATCTCCGCGCTCGCGGTGCTCTCCGCTGCAGGCGCATCAATACTCGCCTCGTTCGTCAACCCGCCATCCACCGGCGCGAATCCTTCATCGCTCCCCAACGCTTCCCGCGCCAACGCCTCAAATTCCTTCAAGCTCGGCAATTCTTCCAAATCGCTCAATCCAAACCGCATCAAAAACTCTTTCGACGTCTTGTAAAGAATCGGCCGTCCCATCACTTCCTTGCGCCCCGCCGTCGTGATCAAGTGCTTGTCCAGCAGCGTGCTGATCACGCCCGCCGTGTTCACCCCGCGAATCTCCGAAATTTCCGGCGAAGTCACCGGCTGTTTGTAAGCGATCACCGCCAGAGTCTCCAGCGCCGGCATCGAAAGTCGTAGCGGAGGCCGCAAGCTCTTGATAAACCGCCGCACCACATCATGCTGCTGCGGCTTGGTGTAAAGTTTGTATCCGCCCGCCACCGCGCGAATTTCGATCCCGCGCTCTTCGGCCGCATAGCTCGCCACCAACTCGTCCAGCGAAGCCTGCACCGCCAGCTTTTCCTCGCCCAGTGCACGCGTCAACTGCTCGATCGTCGCCGGCTCGTCCGCCGCATAAATAATCGCTTCCAACGCCGCTTTTCTCTCTTCGTTTGTCATACCCTTTTCTCTTCTCTGCGAATTCTCTGCGCCCTCAGCGTCTCTGCGTTATATTTCTCTTTCTTTCGACTTTTCACTCCACCTACCGGTACTCCTCGTCAATCAACTTAATCCCGCCTTGCTCATCAAACACCAAATCAAACATCTTATGCTTTCGCACCACAATCTCACCAAACTGCTTCTCCTGCACCAGCGCGACGGCTTGCAGCTTCACCATTTCGAGAACCGCCAGGAACGCCACGATCATCGCGTGCCGCGACGGACACGCCTCAAAAAACTGAATCAAATTCACCGAACTGTCCGAGCTCGCCAGAATCTGTGCCCGCAACGCCGCGATCATCTGCGCCACGGTAAACTCTTCGTGCCGCAGCTCGATCCGCGAAACCTCCTTCTTCCGCTCCAGCACTTGCTGGAAAACTTTCACCAAATCCACCAGCGAAACTACCAGGTCCGCGTCAGTCCCCTCATCGTTGTAAAGCGACTTATCCGGCTTCGACCAAACGTTCTCTTCAATCTGCTGTTTTTGATACAAAAGCTGCGCCGCGTTTTTGAACTTCTCGTGTTCCACAAGTCGTTGCACCAACTCCGCCCGCGGATCACCAGACGCATCTTCCGGGCCCGCCAACGGATCCGGCGGCAGCAGCATCTTGCTCTTGATGTAAATCAGCGTCGCCGCCATATAAATAAATTCCGCCGACACATCCACATCCAGCTCTTCCAGCTTGTGAAGGTAATCCAAATACTGCGCAGTAATTTTGGAAATTTGTATGTCGTGAATATTCATCTCCTGCTTCTTGATCAAATCCAAGAGCAGGTCTAAAGGCCCCTCATACATCGGGATGTTTATTTTGTACGGCGTCGCCATCTCTTGCCTTTCCCGTAGGGGCACGATACATCGTGCCCCTCTTTCTTTTTCTTCTCTGCGCTTCCTCAGCGCTCTCTGCGTCTCTGCGTTATCTTTTTTCCGTCTTTTTACTGTCCACTACCCACTTCTTTTCTCTTCTTTTCCCAACCAAATACCGCTTCGCGCACTCGTTCCATTGTGCCCTGCGCTGCTGCCCGAGCCTTTTTTGAGCCCGCGTCCAAGATTTCCAGGACGCCTTTCGAATCGTTCTCCCACTTCAGTCGGCGCTCTCGCACTGGCGCGATCCATTCAATCAAATGATCCGCCATTTTTGCTTTGCACTCAATGCAACCGATCCCGGCCGAGCGGCAACCTTCTGCTGCCCATTTCAGCGTGTCCGGCGCCGAGAACAGTTTATGCCAGTCGTACACCGGACACACGTCCGGATTTCCGGGATCCGTCCGCCTCTTCCGCGCCGGGTCCGTCACCATCACTTTCGTCTTCTTTCGAATCTCGTCGTCCGTCTCGCTTAGCGTAATCGCGTTTCCGTAACTCTTCGACATCTTGCGACCATCAAGACCCGGTATCCTCGGCGTCTTCGTCAGCAGAACTTGCGGCTCTACCAGCTTTTCATGGAACTCGAAAAACTCGCCGAATCCTCTTTTTTTCATATCTATTAGGAAGTTCTGAATCCCATCTCTTAGCGCCATTTCGCGCATCTTTGCTCTCAGGAATGCCTTTGGGTTATCGTGTTCCGCGATCAACTGAGGCAAACTTGGCAAATTCGGAACAGTTTCCGAAAGGATTGCCAAGGTCATCTGGTCCGCGTCGACACTCTCCCGCCAATTGAACCCAAACAAAGTATTGAAGCGCCTGACGAGTTCTCGGCTGAACTCGACGTGAGAAACCTGGTCCTCTCCAACGGGCACGAAAAGGGATGTCCCCAACTCGCTGTAAATCACGATATCTGCGGTCTGCAAGGTCGGATATCCGAGAAACCCATACGTATGTAAGTCTTTGCTC
The DNA here is from genome assembly GCA_041482215.1 of Candidatus Acidiferrum sp. Taxonomy (GTDB): domain Bacteria; phylum Acidobacteriota; class Terriglobia; order Acidiferrales; family UBA7541; genus Acidiferrum. The sequence continues at coordinate 43,249 of JBGPDI010000028.1, forward strand.
TTTATGTTTTCCAGCGCTTCTTTGTAGGTCGGGACGCGCTCCAGCCATCCCAGCGGCGTCACCATGGAGAGCAACAAATGCAACTCGGCGTGTTCTGGAATTACCGACTGTTGAAACAGGACTGACTTTTCTGGGTCGAGGCCCGCGGCTAGATAATCCATCATGATTTGGAGCGTGTTTTCCGCTACAGCTGAGGTGTCCGCGTAGTCGCTCGTCAGAGCGTGCCAATCCGCGATGAAGTAGAAGCAGTCGTAAGCGGGATCGTTTTGTAAACGCACCCAATTTTGGAGCGCTCCAAAGTAATGGCCAATGTGCAGCCGCCCCGTAGGCCGCATGCCGCTCAAAACCCTGCTCTTCTTCCCCTCAGCCCCTGTTGTCACCTGCTTCTCCCAGTTCTGCCTTGACAATTATTAACTATTGAGGTATCATTATCTCTGGTTAACTCTACGTTCAAAAGCACCATTATCCTGCAACCCTAAACCCTTTAGAATCAACACCTACAATCAAGTCTGCAAGTGTTGATTCTAAGCCACTTACGGGGACGCTAAATCCTTTAGATGCAACATTTACAAAAAACAGGGGGAGGGGGCCCGACCCACAAGCTCCAAATCCTCAGCTCGCCTTCCCCAGCAGCTCCCGAGCGATGATCATGCGCTGGACTTCGCTGGTCCCCTCGTAAATTGTGATCACGCGGGCGTCGCGGTACATGCGCTCGACGTCTGTTTCGCGCGAATATCCAACGCTGCCGTGGACTTGAACTGCTTTATACACCACGCGATTCACCATCTCGCTGGCATACAGCTTGGCTTTCGAGGCGCTCGCGCCCACCTGCGTCGGATGCGCATCCTTCAACCACGCCGCGTAATAGACCAGTCCGCGCGCGGCCTCAATCTCGGTCTGCATGTCCGCAATCATCCACTGAATCGCTTGAAAGTCGCTGATATTTTTCCCAAACGCCTTGCGCTGCTTGGCGTACTTCACGGTCTCTTCCAGCGCGCCTTGTGCCAAACCCACCGCTTGCGCCGCAATCCCAATCCGCCCGCCGTCCAGCGCGCTGAGCGCAATCTTTAGCCCCTGCCCTTCTTCGCCCAACCGGTTCTCCACCGGCACCACGCAATCATTCAGCAAAATCTCCACCGATGGAGACGACCGCTGCCCCATCTTGTCCTCATGCCGCCCCACGCGAAA
>JBGPDI010000029.1:0-44376 GCA_041482215.1 Candidatus Acidiferrum sp.
GGTACAGTGAAGTGGTTCAATGCCAGCAAGGGCTTCGGCTTCATCCAGCGCCAGAGCGGCGAGGACGTTTTCGTCCATTTCTCCGCGATCGTGGCTGATGGCTATAAGACGTTGAACGATGGCCAGGCGGTTGAATTCGAAGTTTCCAAGGGCCCCAAGGGCCTGCAGGCCTCGAACGTACAGCCCCTCTAATGGATAGCTGAGTCCAGCCTAGCTGGATTCGGCTTCACTTCACAAAAATACAAAACGGGCGGTTCGACGCAAGTCGAGCCGCCCGTTCTGCTTTTCAGCCCCAGCTTGTGGGAGTCTCGCGACGAATGTCGTCGGGAGGCCCGGCAACAGCCTTATGATCCTCGACCCGCAAGGACAGTAGCATTTCAGCCACACAGTACTTTGCATCCATTGTGCAGAGCTGTTCCGCCCCCCACGATTGAAGTGCACTTTAGGGCGAAGCTCGCCTAACGCTTTTCGCCACAAGCTGACTGGAGCTGAAAGAAGGCGGTTCCGACTCGGTCGGGGCCGACTCTCAAAACGTCATGGGTACGCTGAACCGCAAGGAATTAGACAATCTCGAGCGCCGTGAGCTGCAGCTCACGATCCTAGCGGCGGTATTTGTACTGGTGCTCGCCAGCGGTCTGGCGGCGTTTATGTATCCGCTGGTATTTATCCATCCGATCGGCAACAAGTGGACACTGCGCGTCGCCTTTTTCGGCTTCTGTGCGTTGACGCTGCTCTTCGACGGCTACCTGATCGACCGCCAGCGCACTGTTCGCAAGCTGAAGCAGCACCTGCTTGAGGAGCTGGACCGCAACGTCACCTTACAGCATCAAGCCAGCGTGGACTTGCTCCAGACCATACCCGACCAAAATCATTTCTGGGACCGCCTCACCATGGAATACCGGAGGGCCATGACCATGCAAAAAACGCTTTCCATCCTGCTTGTGAAGGCCAAGCCCGCCGCAGCATCCGCAAAGCTCGACGGGAGTTCGGAAGCCTGGAGCGATGCCGCAAAAGCCATGTCTCGCAAGCTGCGTCCCTCGGATTCTATCTATCGTCTTTCGACGGAAGTGTTCGCCCTGGTTCTTCCCGGCACCGACGTTTTAAATGCCAAGCGCATTTCCGTTCGCCTGCAAGAAGGGCTGCAAGAGGTCCGCGCCAAATACGGCACTGCGTTTGACATCACTGCCCACAACTATCCCGAGCACGTTAGCAGCTCGCACGAACTCGAAGACATCGTGAAGTCCCTGCTCCCCGCCCAAGACGAATGGGCGAGCCCGGTCCTGGTCGGAAAGGGATAGGATTCAACCGACTCTTCTCGCCTACGTAGAAGCAGCCTTCAGGCTGGCCGAGATTTTGGTTCTTGTTTTTGCTGTTGTAGTGGCCGGAATTTAGTCCGGGGCGCTGAAAAGAAAATCAGCGCAGGATATTTACGCCAGCGCTTGCTTCAAATCTTCGATCAAATCCTCTTTGTCCTCTAGCCCAATCGAAACGCGAATTGTTCCCGGACTAACCCCGGCGTGCCGCAATTCCTCAAGCGACATGTTGTAGTGCGAACTGTAGATCGGAAGAATTACAAGCGACTCCACGCCGCCGAGACTTGCCGCCAGCAGGAAGAGCCGCACACGGTCGCAGAAGCGCCGCGCCGCGGGCAGGCCACCTTTCATGTCGAACGCCAGCATCGAACCAAATCCGCGCATCTGTTTCTTCGCGAGTTTGTGATCTTCGTGCGATTTCAAGCCGGGATAATGAACTCGCGCAACTTTCGGGTGCCGCTCGAGAAACTTGGCGACGGCAATGGCGTTTTCACACTGGCGCTCCACGCGGACACCAAGCGTCTTGATTCCGCGAATCAAGAGATATGCGGCGCCGGGATCCATCGAGCCACCCAAATAAATAATCATGTGGCGAACATGTTCCATCCATTTCGAATTGCCGATGGCGACTCCAGCAATGATGTCAGAGTGGCCGGCAAGAGCTTTTGTGGCGCTGTGAACGACCATGTCGTAGCCGAGCGCGATGGGATTCTGCAGAACAGGAGTGGCAAAAGTATTGTCGATGATGGAAATAAGCTTGTGTTGTTTTGCGAAGGCCACGGCTCTGTGAATATCCACGAGGCGAAGCGTGGGATTCGTGGGCGTTTCGACGTAGAGAACTTTCGAACGAGGGGAAACAAGATTTTCGATTCCCGCGAGATCGGTTCCAACCTGGCGGACGGTGATGCCCATGTTGGGGAAAACATCGCGCATCAAGCGGTACGTGCCGCCATAGGTCTGCGCAGTTGTAATTACTTCGTCGCCCGTTTTTAACGCGGCGAGCAGAGCCGAGGAAATGGCCGCCATCCCCGAAGCTGTGACGACAGCTGCTTCGGCGCCTTCAAGCGCAGCGATTTTCTTTTCGGCGACGGATAGGGTGGGATTCCCATAGCGTGTGTAAATGTAGGCTTTGTTCTTGCCTTCGGCCCACAGCTTCATTTGTTCCGTAGAGATAAAAGTAAAAGTGGAGGAGCGGATTATCTCCGTCACGATGGGGCCGTTGACGCCGCGGCGGTTGGGTTCGCCGCCATGAATAGCAACTGTTTGCGGACTGTACTTTGCAGGCTTTTGAGTCTTCATGGAAAAGAGTGTGCGCCATCACACCAAACAAAAACAGCCTCCAAATTGGCAGGCAGGATAGACAATTTGGGCTGGTTGATGTGTCTTACAGATGAAGCACGGAACGGACGGCAAGATTGGGCGGAAATAAGCTGAGCGCTGAGGAGGTGCGGCGACTCTACGACCAGCACGGGCCGGCGCTGGTGGCATACGCGCGTGGTTTTGTGCCGGATGCCGCGGCTGCCGAAGACGTAGTGCATCAGGTTTTCTTGCGTCTACTTAGCGCGGAACTCACTAAGCCGGATATGCCAGTTGCTTATGTATGTCGCGCCGTTCGAAACGCGGCTTTGAATGCGCGGAGAAGCAACCTGAGGCTCGCGGCGCTTGAACTACAGAGTAATGTTTTTTGGCACCGCGGCGGAAATCAGGAAGCGGCGTTGACCCTCGAAAAAGCGTTGGCAGAACTGCCGGAAGAACAGCGGGAGGTGGTCGTGATGCGAATCTGGAGCGGGATGACGCTGGAAGAAATAGCTGCGGCTGTGGATGCGCCACCAAACACCATCGCGTCGCGCTACAGGTACGCTCTGAACAAACTGCGGGAGAAACTGCGGCCGTATGAACGCGGTGAAACTGAGGCAATCAAAATTGGATAACAACGAAAAGAGATTTGAAGAGTATCTGCATGATTTTGTGCCGCGGAAGCCGCGCGCTTTGCCGGAATTGATTGTCCATCGAAAAATCTGGCCCCGGCGCCTTGCTGCTGTGGCGGTGATAGCGATTTCTCTGGGAGCTGCAGGGTGGTTCGTCCGGAGGCGGAGCGAATCAAAAAGCGGCGAATTAGTTGCACCGATTTCAACCGGCACGCCGGAGGCGAAATCTCCGGAACGCCCGTTGCGCTTGCTGCCGCTCACGCAACTCGCGCTGGAGAATCCCGCGCAGCTTGATGAGCAGTTGACCACCGCTTCGTCGAGCGTGCTTCCCGATTTTCGAGGCACTAACAGTGCGTTGCGCGCGCTTGCCAAAGAATAGGATTACAGGAGGATTAGAAATGATTGCGCAACTAGGGAGAGTAATCGTAGGCATGGCATTGCTACTCACAGCGGTAAATGTGCATGCGCAATCGAAAGTTCCGCCCGAGACGCGGAACGCGGCTTTGCGGTACTGGTTGGCGTTTGCGGACCTACAGGATGCGCCGGTGGACAAAGCCACCTCTGTATTGCTGGAGAAAACAGCGGCGGGGGAAGCCTCATGGGACGAAGCGAAACTCGGGCCGATTCTCGACAAGAATGAAACGGCGATCTGGCGAATGCAGCGCGCGACGAAACTGCCAGAATGCGATTGGGGACTTGAATACGACTTGGGGCCGCGGGCTTCGATCGCTTACGTTCCTAAGGCGCGTGTTTTGGCGCGGCTCAACACCTTAGATGGAATGAGGCTGGCGGCAAAGGGCGATACTCAGAAGGCAGTCGAGACATGGCTTGCAGGGATTCGTTTTTCGCAGCACCTGACAAGAGGGGGCAGCCTGATTTTCTCATTAGTCGCGAAGATGGGGCTGATTTCCAATCTTCATGCTCTAACACAGGCCGCGCAGAGCGGCGCTTTGAACGGCGACCAGAGGAAGCAGATTGAAGCGGCGGTGCGTGCCCTGCCGGAAACTGGATTTGATTGGGGCGAGGCATTGAAGTATGAGGAATATCCCCTTAGCGTGGCCGTCAAGCAGTTGTCCAAGGCAACAAACCCCGCAGCTTACTATCAATCGATAATGGATCAACCCGCGCCAAAAGATTTCACTTTGCCGGCTGCTTCGGAGATCGCTGCATTTCACAAGCTGATGAACTCAGCGGAAGAAGCACTGCGGCTACCGCCGGCCGCTGCAAGCGAGACGCTGAAAAAGCTCCAGGACTCGATTCAGTCGCTGCATCCTTTTTTTCGGCAGGTTATTCCCTCATTTGGCCGCGTTAACGATGCCCGAGTTGAAGTGCAAGAGGCTCGGCAGAAGCTCCTGCAAGTGGTCACAGCGAAGTAGCGCGGTACAGAGCTATTAAGCGACAGGGACTCTAGTTTCTAGGCTTTCGTCCGCCATTGTTCGAGCGGGACGCCCGTGCCAGGCAACTAAACCTTCTTTGACGAGGCCGGAGATGGTGCGGCGATTCTGATAGATCAATTTCAGCCAGGACAAAGGACCCATTTGGGGAAAATAAATTCCACGGAAACACATCCGTGCGATGAAAATATTGATGCGATAGCCCAGAGGTTTGTCTTTCAGCGAATCGACGGCTTGCGCCATGGCTTCCGGGCTGTAGGATTTGGCCCAGCCAGCTTTCACTTCGGCATGAGCTTCTTCAACAGTCATCTTTAGCGGCGTGTGAGCCATCGCAAACGGAATAAATTCCTGCCAGTGTTTCGGCCGAGTAAGCCGACCGGCAGCTTCCAATCTCTTGTAGAGCGGTGTAGCGGGCAATGGCGTGAGCAAACCAAAAATAGGCAGCCCTGCCGGCCAGGTGCGGATTTCCTTCATCGTGCGCTCGGCAACTCCGACGGTGTCGTTGTCCATGCCGAAAATAAAGGAAGTGATGGCATAAACATTTCGCAGCGCGAGCCGCTCGAGCACGGCTGCATATTCGCCCGGCTTGTTGAAGCCTTTGTTCACATCGGCGAGATTGGTCGGGTCGATGGATTCCATGCCGATAAACACCCACTTGCCGCCCGAAGCAGCAATGAGATCCACGAGCTCTTCATCGCGCAAGAGATTCGCGCTGATCTGGGCGACCCAGTGCACTTGGGCGCCGGCGGCGATAATGTCGCGCAGCAGTGATTTCGTGCGTTTGATATTGATAGCGAAATTATCGTCGATGAAAAAGACGGCGATCTGGCCACCTTCACTTTTCGCACGCGCCTTTAGCAAAAGCAACTCGTTCACCACGCTTTCGTTGGTTCGAAAGCGGATGGAGTCGCCAAAAAATCCGGTTACGGTGCAGAACTCGCAGCCGTAGGGGCAGCCGCGCCCAGACTCCATGGGAATGATGCGAAAGGTGCCCCAGCCTTCGCCGATGCGCTGAAGAGTGCGTGTCGCCATCTTTGGAATCAAATTAAACTGCGCGAGATTTATCTTGTCCCAGGGGATTGCCGGATAGTCCTTAAGAGAGGGTTTGCTTTCCTGTCCGAAGTCATCCACTGGTGAATAAATTTCTTTCAGCTTGCCACGCGCAGCATCGGCAACGATCTTTGGCCAAGTTTCATCGGCTTCACCGAGAGCTACTGCGTCGGCATGGCGCGATCCGCCGTTTCGTCCGAGAGCTTCGTCGGCTTCTTCTGTAACGTGAGGGCCACCCATCACGACGGGCACGCCCACCGCGCGGATAGCGTCGGCCATGCGATACGCCTTGGCGATCATGCGAGTCATCGCGCCGATTCCGACAAGCCCGATGTTTTGTTCGCGCACAAAACGGGCGATCCCTGCTTCATCCATGGGTTGCGCGTTGCCATCGATCAAAATGACTTCATGGCCTGGCGGAGTCAACGCTTGGAGCAGAAACATCCAGAGATGCGGCATAAAATTACGCGTGACCCCGTTGTCCGGGTTGTAGAGCAAAATGCGCATGTGCTCTCCTCCATCGAGAGGCCGCGTCTGTTGATGCTGACCTGGGCGAGCCGCGATCTATAGGTCTGACGTCAAGGAGCGCAACGGAACGAAGAAACTGAACCAAAGATATCACGTTTTGCAACCGGCGATTAACTAATTCAGGAAATAATTTCAAAATCAATGAGTTGGTACCTTAGCGCACCAACGCCGCCGCAAAACAAGAAATGAGTCTTGCTGATGGCTTGGAACTGACTCAGAAATTAGCCGTTTCTTGGGAACGATATCGTTTCGCCGAGGTGCGCAAACTTGGAGATTTGGACAAGTTCCAGCGGTCGCAAGGTCGCATGGTCCAAGGATCCGGATGACAGCGTCCTGACTCTGAATCGGAATGCAGAGTTCTGAAGCTTCCGCGAGCCGTGCGCGCCGCCGTCGGGGGATTGAGAATAAAAAAGCGGGCCCGGCAAACCGGGCCCGCTCTAGTGAATGAAAGGATTCGCCAACTGGTGAATCAAGGGTAAGGTACGTATCTCCACAGATCGTTTAGCAAGCTAAAGCCCTTGCCACTTGAGCCCGTTGCATCGAAGCCTTCTCCGCCAAACACCCAGAACATCTGGTCCCCAGTTTGCACAGGGGTGGTGGTCCAGTAGGCAGGGCCCCAGCGGGTTCCGGGGTCGTTTGTCACATGGGGCCAGACCACGGGGTCGGGAGGTAAACCGTAAATGCCTGGCTGGCTGACCGCGTTGGGTCCCTTAATCCATGTCCACTGATTTAGCGCAAGGGTCGCTGGGTTTCCCGGGTCGGTTGTGGTATCAAGGGTGAACTCCCAAAGGTCGCCGAGCGAGCCGTTTCCTGTGGCATCAAAACCCTGTCCACCAAAAAGCCAGAGGTTCCCATGGGTGTCGCTCCAGGCAGCAGGGATCCATCGGGCGCCGGGCACATTGGTAGAGGCCGCAAGTCCCTGGGTTCCATAATTTCCGGGAGTGCTTGTTGCCCCCTTGGAACCGCTGATCCATGCCCATTGCTTAGCCACAGGGTCAAACTTCCACAGGTCGTTGAACCCATTCGTGCCGCTTGTAAACCCACCGAACATCCAGAAATTGCCGAGACTATCGATCCAAGCAACGGATGCCTGACGCCCGGGGGGTACATTGCCGGCTGCGGCAGTGCCTTGGGTACCGTAGGAGCCAGCCTGATTTCCCGTATTAGCGCCGCTGACCCAAGTCCATTGACCGCCGCTGTACTTCCAGAGGTCATTCAGCAACAGGTTGGAGCAGTGATCCAAGGGGTTAGCAGCTACGGTCGAATCGCAGCCAAACCCTCCGAACACCCATACGTTGCCGGTAGCATCGCGTCTGGAACTAGCTCCCCAGCGTCCGCCGGGCCAGTTGCTTACTGAGGCTGTGCCCTGCGTGCCGTAAACTCCGGGCACGTCGCCGCCTCCGCCATGGGAAGTCCAGAGATTCGTTGCAATGTTGTACTCCCACAAATCGTTTAGGAACTGCAAAGCACCGTCTTGTCCCCCGAATAGCCAGAGGTTGCCAGTGCCAGGATCGGTCCAAGTGATTGCGCCCCAGCGTCCCGTTGGCGTGGGTCCCGTCGGGGCCGGTGGGACGGGAGGTCTCACCAACGTCCAGAAGTTGCCGCAACTACCACCGTAATTCCCAGTTCCGGTAAATTCCCACAATTCATTGAAGAATTGCGGCTGGTTTGAAGGTGGCGGAGTGGTGCTAGTAAACCCATGGCCAGTTAAGAGCCACAGGTTGCCGTTGTTATCAGTCCACGTCGCCGAATAGTTGCTACCGCCAGGGGTGAAAGTGCTCACCGGCGGGCATACCGGGGGCGGAGGAGGGGGTGCAGGAGGTGCCGGTAGCGGCGGTTGAGGCAAGCCAAATTGATCGCTCAGATTGGTGCCAGCCATCCATGTCCAATCGTTGTGTCCGCAATCGATGAGCGGGATGGGGTTCACCGGAGTCGTGAGAGCGGTGCCACTCCAACCCCAGCGGTAGCACCCTTCGAATTGGGTGCCCGAGGCAACAAATATAGTAACGTCATATGGGCTGCCGTGCGCGATGGGCGTGGCAAAGGCGTAGTCCCCATTTTTGGGCGTTATGAGATTGTCGCCGCCATTGTCCAGCAACTGCATGGCGCCATTGCTGCCCAAAACTCCCACGACGCTGACGTTGATAGGATGGAAGACGGCCGGGCATACCACCGCTACGTTAGTAACATTGGCTGTGGCCGTCCCGGTGCCCAAGCTCACGGTGCAGGTTTGGTTGGGACCGGAAGGTTGCCCAGAAACCGTAACCTTATAGGCTCCGTTGACGGGGACGAGTATCGGGAATGTAAACGCGCCATTTTTCGTAATCGTTAGAGTGTCGACACCATTGTTTTGCAATGCAAAACCTGAACCTCCGGAATATCCGGAAACCGAGCCTCCAATGGAAAGCGTTCCAAGAGAACAAGTGACCTGAACAGTGATGGCGACGCCTACCGTGGATGTGCCACTGCCGTTGGCGACTGTGCAGGTCTGCGCCGGGCTGATCGGCTGGGCCGAAACGGTGACATTATAGGATTGACCGAAGGGGATCGCAGTTTTGAACTGGGACGTAGTGGTGGTCCCGGTTATCGTAAGGAACTCGGTGCCATTTTGCAAAACTAGGCCAGTACCCGTAAGGCCGGCAACCGTTACCCCGATGGCCTCAGTGCCTGTGGTGCACGTTACAACGACAGTAGTGACTTTGGCCGTCGCAGTGCCACTGCCACCAGTCACTGTACAAGTCTGAGGTGGCGTTGCGGGGGGCACAGAAACCGTAACTAAGTAAGGCTGATTGGCGACAATCGCGGTTTTGAATGTAAAAGTGCCATTGGCGGAAACTACCAGACTCTCGGCTCCGTTATTTTGCAGCGTCATGGATCCGCCCGCCGCCAAGCCGCTGACAGTTCCACCAATAGTAAAGGGGCCAGCACCGCCGCTGCCAGTTCCAGTGCCGCCGCCAGCGCCCCCAACAGGGCCACTGCAGGCAGCTAGAAGAACCGAACTGATCAAAAAAAGGGATGCAAAGAAGGGGATGCCTTGGCGGATTTCATAAGCACTCTTTTACTCCTGGGCGGCTTGCGTGTGGCAGGCCGCAGCACACTGCATCGTCGGCTTCGCCCAGCGGCAGTCAAATTAATCGCCAGGGCTGGATCTGATGGAGCGATGGGAACGTGAAACAATTTGCCGCAAGCGCGGCAATTCCATCGCAGCGTTGAACCTTTCGTAGGGTATTGTAAGGAAAGCCACTGAATCAATAAAAGCAAGGAAGGGATGTGCCCACTTGAGCATTAACCTTCTGCTTCAACATTCGTAATGATCAACACTCGCCCAAACGGAAAATTCGGTTTCAGGCTTCTTCTTCGACCAACTGCTCGCCGTGCGCTAGCTTGTGAGCGGCGATGACCTTATCCGCCAGCTCATTGGGCACGTAGTCGTAGTGCGAGAATTCCATCGAGTAGGTCGCACGGCCTTGCGTTTTGGAGATGAGGTCGTTCGCGTAGGTGAGCATTTCCGCGAAGGGCACCTGCGCTTTGATGATGACGTTGTGGCCGCGGCTTTCGCTGCCGGCGATTCGGCCGCGGCGCCCGCTGAGGTCGCCCATCAAGTCACCGGAGTAGTGATCGGGCGCATAGACTTCAACGTGCATCACGGGCTCAAGCAGCGCAGGCCTAGCCTGCTTCATCGCTTCCTTGAAGGCCAACGAGCCGGCGATTTTGAAAGCCATGTCCGACGAGTCTACGTCGTGATACTTGCCGTCATATAAGATGGCGCGGAAGTCCACCACAGGAAATCCCGCCAGGAATCCGCGCGAGGCTGCGTCACGGATGCCCTTTTCGACAGAAGGGATCCAGTTTTTGGGGATCGCGCCGCCGAATACATCATCCACGAATTCGACGCCCTTGCCGCGCTCGACCGGCTCCATTTTGATGCGACAAACACCAAACTGACCGTGCCCGCCGGACTGCTTCTTGTGTTTTCCTTCGACGTCGGCTTTGCCGCGAATGGTTTCACGATACGCAACCTTGGGCGGCTTCAATGTGAGGTCCACGTGATAGCGCTTGTGGAGCTTGGCGACGACGACTTCGATGTGCTGCTGGCCGGAGCCGGCGAGCAGAAATTCTTTCGTTTGCGGGTCGCGCGAAAAACGCAGGGCGGGATCTTCCTCTAGGATTTTATGGATGGAAACGCCGATCTTGTCTTCATCGGCGCGCGTTTTCGGCTCGATCGCAAAAGTGATAGATGGCTCGGGGAGTTGTGCCGGTGAGTAATAGATCGGCGAAGCTTTGTCCCCAAGGGTTTCGCCGGTAGTCGTTTCCTTCAGTTTGGCGATGGCGCCGATGTCTCCGGCGTGAAGCTCGCCCACTTCGGTGAACTGCTTGCCCTGCACCAGTTGAATATGCTGGAAGCGTTCTGGAAGACTGCGATTGTAATTCATGAGCGCAGCGTCATTTTTCAAGACGCCGCTTTTCACTTTGAAATAGTTGATGCGCCCGGCGAATGGATCGGCAAGTGTTTTGAAAACAAAGATGGAGAGCGGCTGTCCGTCGTCGTATTTGCGCTCGACGCGGTCGCCCTTGCCGCCGGGCTCCTTGAAGCCCACCTGCGCGTGCTCATCGGGATGCGGGAAAACGTCGGCAAGAAAAGTGAGCAAGCTGGCGGTGCCAATGTTGTGCAGGGAAGAAACCATTAAGACGGGAAAGATTTTCTCAGCGACGATAGCGCGGCGCACAGCGGGAATCAGATCGTGGATGGGGATGGTGCCTTCGCGGAAAAACTCTTCCATCATTTCGTCGTCGCCTTCGGCGATCATTTCGACGAGCTTCTCGTGGGCTTCCTTAGCTTCATCGGCGAGTGCGCCGGGAATTTCTTCGATGGTCGGTTTGCCGTCGCCATCGGGCTTATACATGTGTGCTTTCATTCCTACGAGATCGATGACGCCGCGGAATCCTCTTTCGGCGCCGATCGGCAACTGCAGCGCCACCACGTTTCGCCCGAAAACTTGCTCGAGGGATTCCATTGAACGTTCGAAACTGGCCAGCTCGCGGTCCATCCAGGTAAGAACGAATGCGCGGGGAATGTCATACTCGGTGCAATAATCCCAAACTTTCTCCGTGGTGACCTGCGAGCCGACGTGCGCGTCAACCGTGATCAGCGCGGCGTCCGCGGCGATCAGCGAAGCCTTCGCCTCGGTGATAAATGTGGAATAGCCGGGGAGATCGACAAAATTGATTTTCACTTTGTCGGAGGAACCGGAGGGGCTTGCCGGGGTTGCGGGCCATTCCGCGTAGGCCAGTCCGGTTTGAATGGAGATTTTTCTGGCGATTTCCTCTTCGTCCCAGTCCGTGGTGGTGCTGCCGTCCGCAATCTTTCCCCAGCGCGGTGTCATGCCCGCGGTGAAGAGCAACGACGACGCCAGTTGCGTTTTCCCGGTGCCGCCGTGGCCTACAATGCCAACGTTGCGAATGTCCTTGGTGAGATAGCTCTTCATCTAAACCTCCAATAGGCGAGGTCCGTACGGAAGAATTCGGGCGGGGCCTGCGCCTGCCAAATTGAAAATGAGGGAGGAGAACGTGGCCGCTGCACCTGGGTCCCCGTGGGGCGGGGGCGAAGGTCGAATCAATTGTCCCTGGTCCGATCTCCTGACGAGGCGGATGCTAGCACAGGGAAAGAGTTGGGGCAACGCGCAGAACAGAAAATCATGCCATTGGTTGGAAAGCTTCCGAAGTAGGGAAAGTCGCCCCACGAACGGGAAAAAATACCGGGACTAGTACTACACCCGGCATTGCGGCTCTGCTCTAAGTGCCTGTTAGTCCTTAGCAAGCATTGACTTAAGCGAAGGCCGAGTTTTTGAGGCTCGGCCCTCCCCTTGCAATTTCCAAGCTGAGAGATTGCGCCCAACGGGATTTAGAGGTCCTGGGCACTTTGACCCAGGACTGAAGATCAAGGAGAGGGACTATGGAAGAATACTTGGAAGAGAATGAAAACGGACATCATGGGCAACCTGCGCCTCCGGGCGGGAATCGTTGGCTCGTCGTAGCATTCCTGTCAATGATCGTGGTCGCGGGAATGGCTTTTGGTTATGGCTATCGCCAGCAACTTCTGGTGGGTCATTTGACGGCTCAGCAGTCCGTCGCGAATTCGACCATCAACGACATGCAGGGGCAATTGAACACCCTGATGGCTAAGCTCAATGACATGACAGCGGCGCAACAAGCTGCTGCGGCGGCGGCACAAACAAAGGCATCTGCCTTGCACGCCAGCACCAACGGAATTAAGACCGCTGGCGGCAAGAGGACGACCGCGGAGAGCAAGCGGCTAAAAGAGCTCCAGACGCGACTCGACGATCAGCAAAAGCAGTTGAAGGATACACAGGACCAGGTGGCCAAGAACCGCTCCGACCTGGAAGGAAATCTGAGTTCTGCGCGGGATGAACTAAACGGCTCCATCGCCAAGACCCATGAGGAATTGGTGGCTCTCGCGAAGCGCGGGGAACGCAGCTTCTTTGAGTTTGACCTGACAAAATCAAAAGAATTTCAACGCGTGGGACCGCTGACGCTCTCCTTGCGGAAGGCCGATACGAAACACAAGAGCTACGAACTGCAAATGATCGTGGATGACAATAAGCTCACGAAGAAAAACGTGAACTTGTACGAGCCAATCTGGATTCACACCGAAAATGAATCACAGCCGGTCCAGGTCGTTGTCAACCGCGTGGACAAGAATCAAATCCACGGTTACGTCAGCGCGCCAAAGTACAAGTCTTCGGAACTGGGCGGGGCCAGCAAAGGCCCAGCAACGATCACCCCCGTGGCGGCTCACCCAGAATCGCCGGAACAGAATCGTCAGGATCCCAAACAACCCGAATAACGCAGACGACTAGCAATGAAAACGGCAGAGCGTTCACCCTGGCGCTCTGCTGTTTTCTTGTCTTTGTGAACCATTTCCAGTTAAGCAGTCGGTTGTTACGAAGCCGGCTCGAGGGCAGCTTTTAGGGAAACTTTGCTGGACTTCAGAACCTCCAGGGTGCGGCGCCAGTCGGCGTGGCCAGGAAATTTCAAAACGATCGCGTGGCTGCCGGGAGGAAGTTTCAGCGTGGCGGGGGCATTGCCCAGAAATTTGTCGTCGATGAAGATTTCCGCGCTGTCGGGATCTGAGGTAATTGTGACAGTACCAACGCCTTCCGGAGTGGCTGACGCGGGCGTGTTGGAAGGTTCGTCGGATGGAGCACTTTCATGGGCCATCGGCTGAAGTGCGGGTGGAGCTGTGGATTGCTTTGCGGCAGCCACACTGGGATAGAAGCGATGCAGGACTTCGAGAACGTCGGTGGCGCTGAGTGCGAAGCCGATCCCGCTGACGTCTTTCTTCACGAGTTTTTGCGTGTTGATGCCGATGACTTCGCCGCGGGAATTCAGCAGCGGGCCGCCGCTGTTTCCCGGATTGATCGGAGTATCCGTCTGAATCCACGTGCCGGGGCCGGCGTTGGGGAATTTTCCTACCGCGCTGACAATCCCCTTCGTGACGCTGAAGAGCATGGCATCACCGGGATTGCCGATAGCCAAAACGTTTTCACCTTGGTGGACGCTCGCGGAGTCCGTGAGGGTGAGGTGCGGGAGTTCACTTTCCCCCGTGCGAGCCGCCACTTTGACTAGTGCAATGTCGAGATCCGCATCTATGTAAACAACTTTGCCCTCCAGCTCCCGGCCAGTCGAGAGCAGTGTGTGCAGCGTCTCGCCGCGCGCGAGATGCGCGTTGGTGACGATCACCCCTGTGCCGGTGACGAAGAATCCCGAACCGGAAAAATCTTGCCCCTTTAGGTAGACGACTGCTGGCTTCGTCTGGCGAACCAGCTCTTCGAGGGAAAGTTCCGGCCGCAGCCCGGCGTTCGTACCGCCGACATTCGCAATTACGCTGCCCGTGAAGGTATCCGAGACCGATTGCAGGTTCACATGAAAATGATCGGACTTTAGCAGCCAGTATTCGCCCCGGTTGCGCCCGTTGATGGAAATCCAGTTCATAGGTCCTTCGGTGAGTTTGAGCTCGCGCGTGGCGTATCCCGTAAGGCTGATTACGAGCGACCATGGCATGCTCGAGCCGCGAACCCAGCGAAGTTCTCGTTTTGTGGAAGAAGCCGCCCGGATAATCTTTTTCGAACGGCGTAGTGCCGGAAGCGACTCCGTCAATCTCAACGGTTGCGCCGGAGGGAGTGCTGGTGATTTTCAGTTCGTCGCCGGCAGCGAACAGGGGGCATGCGAGCAGAAAGAGAGTTGCGCGGAGCAAATGTTCCGAGCGGGAAGCCATGAGAGGACCTCGCGGGATGAATAAACCCGTTGCATAGATTACCACACAGTATAATAACTGTATCAGAAAATGGAAAATACCAATACGGAGATTGCCGTCAGGAGGATTTCTTGTAACCGTCGCAAGAAAGGATAGGAAGGCTGGGATATTTGGGGAATCGGGACTCGGTGAGCGAAAGATGGCAAAGAATGAAAACGGAGCCGCGCGCGGATTCGACGCGCCTGGCATGGAGGCAGTCAGCGCAAAGACCAGCAGCGGGATGTCCAACTATTTTTTCGGATGCTTGCGGCACAATGGCAGGATAACGTAGCTGGATGGGGATGTGGCAAGGAGCACGCCAATGAGCCAGAGATGCTATCCCGAAGCGGGAGTGATTCCAGGTAGCGGGGAAGGTGGGCTGTCCCATGGCGCAATGACTTGTGTCGGTCCAGTTGACGCGGAGTTACATTAATTATAGTTTAGTTTGTAGATTCACCATAGTTAATGCAAGCGCAATGTTAACTTGCTCCAATTGAGAATGCTCAACAGACGATCCGCCCCGCTCGCTTTCTTCATACTTACGGGGCTCACGCCACCAGCGCCACTTCACGCCCAGGCCGGGCGACCGGTGCATGACGAAATCGTGGCGGTGCCGAACCGGCCCACGCTCGCTTCCACCGCGGAGATGGTGCCGCCCGGCATATTCGAAATTGAATATGGCTTTGAAGCAGCGGACGCTCATCAGAACATCAACGGGCTCTTGAAATTCGGTCTGGTCAAGAACCTTGAGCTTTGGTTCCTAAACAACCCCATCGAGCGCGATTCCGGCACCGCCGGCTTGGGCGATTCCGGAGCCGGCTTCAAGTACAAATTGTTTCCGCAGAAAAAAGCTCGGCCGACGCTAGCGATTCTTTACGTGGCAACAATCCCGACGGCAAGGCCTGAGCTTGGTGTTGGAGCGATGGCGCACCTCGTGCAAGTTCTCGTCAGCAAGGATTTTGGCAAGCATCACTTTGACGTCAACGAAGGTGTGCAGTTTGTAGGGAGACCTCAGCAGGGTGGATTTGACCGCAGATACTTCTCCGCGCTCTCTTATTCCAGGCCCCTCAGGGGGAAATGGGGATACACGGGCGAAATAGCCGGATACAGTTGGCAAAATAGCTCCACGCCAGCAACCATGACGCTTCTAAACGCAGCAACGTATAACGTGACCTCACGGCTGGTGCTTGATGGAGGAGTCTATTTTGCAGTTTATGGAAGCCTGCCACGCGCCACGTTTTTTGCCGGACTCACTTATTCCGTCGCGGACCTTTATCATCTGCATCCTGCGCAACGTCCCGCGAAAAATTAGCGTGCGGTTCCGGTGGCAGCCGAAAGCATCAGTCCGTGAACGAGCTAATTCGAATGAGGAGGACTTGTTGGCGCCGGTGCGCCTGGGGTTTCTGGAGCTGCGGGCTTGCCGAATCGAGCGTCGTCGAGCACAGGATCAATCTCGATCTTTTCGGTGATTAGGGTTTGCTTGTCGCCAGTGCCTGGACTCCCTTGGTCGATTCGAAACGCGTATTTCAACCCTTGCACCTCACGGTATTCCGAAAAGTAAGATTCCCAGGGCACCTCTCTTGCTCCGGTGTTTCGAGTGCCTTCCCATTTTCGCAGGATAAATGTTGCAGCATCAAAAAGATAAAAGCGCGTGTTGCCGCTCTTGTTGGTCAGCTTCAAGCGATACACTGGCTTGTCGTCGAGAACTTCCTTGCCGATCAATTCAATCTGGTTTCCTTTAGCATGGTAGTCCACCAGCGGTCCGTCAAAATCTGACTCATCGGTAATATTCTTCAAATCCTCCGCGGGCATCGGCTGCACGTCCTTGTTTTGGTCAAAAGGATTTAGAATCCAGCCAGCCGACTTGCCATCGAAAACGCGAATAATTGTTTGTCCCTGGACGGAGATTTCCATGTGCATTCTCAAGGGGCGCTTCAGTTCTACAACGAATGTGCCTTCCTGCCCTGGCGCAAAAACAATCCGCCCGGTGACGCTCTCGGATTGGACGGCCTTAATCTTTGCGGCTCCCCCGCGCGCCTCGATTGCCTTCTTCACGATTTCGTCCGCTGTTTGCGCTGCCACGGTCACGGGCAAAAGTAATAGGATGGCGAAACAGAGTGGCCTGGTTTTCATGAGTTGCTCGTTGTGATTTGCGCCGCTGGGTGGCGGCTGACACTATTCATCGTAGAAGCAGAAGCGCATGGCGTCAATTTCGTTGTCTGAGGACCAGAGGAGGAACTTCCGCGGCGGGGAGCTCCACGCCAAGAAAATGCGCCAGCGTAGGGGCAATGGCGCGCATATCGATGTTTCCCAGCGACTGCCCGCTGGGGATGCCGGGTCCGAAAATAAAGAACGAAGAGTACATCACTGGAAAATCCGGCCAGTAGCCGTGCATACCCCGTGAGCCCGAAACGGTCACCAGTTCTCCGGAGGCTTTTTCGCCGGTCACAAAGCCAGGCTTTAACGCCACCAGAAATGACGCGCCGGGAAAACCGCCGCGCATGCGCAATTCATCCTCGGAAACAATACGTTCGATGCCGTTTGCAGGATCGGCGGCGATTCTTGTCAGCAGTTCCGCGGCTTTCTCTTTTGTTTGAGTGTCGTGAGCATCTCTCAGCACAATGGCCGCGGAGCCTCCTGCGCCCCAAATCATCGCTTTCCAGGATTTGACGTTTTCTTTTCCGTCGAACTCGATGAGGCCCGCGTTTCGAAACGCAACGCCAAGATTCAAGGATTTTTCCGCTGCCGAGAATCCATGATCCGAGACCAAGCAAACGACTGCGGGGGCGCCATAGGTGCGTTTCACGGAGTCCAGGATTCCGCCGAGCGCCGCGTCAATGCGTTCGAGAGTCACGTTGCTTTTTGCGGAAAAAGGTCCGGACGCATGTTCCTCCGTGTCCAGCGCAGTCAGATAAATCAACATAAGGTCCGGCCGTTTGGTTTCCATCAAACGCGACGCAAATTTTGCGCGGTTTTCGTCGCCGTCGATTTCTTCGTTGATGCCGTCGGCATAAGGGCCAAGATCTTTTTCAAGGGCATCCAGCAAGCCGGGAGTTGCAAGCACGCGCAAAAGTTTGCGGTCGTCACTCGTACCCGTACGCCAATATTGCGGCAGGTTCCATTTGATGCGCGCTGAAACCGTGACCGGCCAGTGCACGTTGGCCGTTGTTAGGCCCGCATCGGCCGCGGCGTCCCAAAGTGTGGGAACTTTGATGTCTTCCGCGTACCAATACCACCCGCCGTAGTTCTTCTGCAGGGGATCGAATGTCGTGTTGGAGTAGATGCCGTGCTTTGCGGGAGAAACTCCCGTGACTAGCGTGGTGTGGCTCGGATAAGTCACCGTGGGGACCACGCCGTGGACGCCGGTAGAATATGCTCCTTCCTTCAGAAAGCGGCGGAGATTGGGGATTTTCAGGCCGTGCGCATCGGCTTCGAGAACGTATTCCGGTTTCAACCCATCAATGGAGATGAGCACGACGGGAAGGCGCTGAGTTTGCTCCTGCGCAATCGCGAATGGCGTAAGCGCGAATCCGCAAAGTAGCGCAAGCCAGAGCAAAAGCACACCAAATATGTGGCGCAACAAGTTCATCGGCAAAGTTCTCGCGAGCATTTCAGCGCGATTCGAAAAAAATCAGCGGAATAGGAGCGAGCTGAACTCCGTCAAATTCCGGCGCCACACCAACCACGTGTGATAGCCCGGTGTCTCGATGTCCACATGTTTGATGTTCTTGCTCGCCAGCCACGCGCGGACCTTGCGATTGATTTCAATCAAGCGGTCTTCGGTGCCGCAAGCAATCCAGAGCAAATGCAAATTCTCGGTGGCCTTAGAATCCAGCCAGGGGAATTCTTTTTCGAAATCTTCGCTGATGCCTCCGAAACTGAAAGAGCCGATCCAGCCAAATTTGTCCAGATTGTTCAGGCCCGCCAGCAAGGATTCCGATCCGCCCATGGAAAGGCCGGCGATGGCGCGTGAGTTGCGGTCCTTGATCGCGGGATACTCGGCTTCCACGCGCGGCATCACTTCCGTGAGCAAAGCCTCGCGGAATTTATCGAAGTTGCGATTCGTCAAGTCGCGATCGCGGAACGCTCCGGAGTTGGGAAGTAGAATCTCGGGCGCGCCATATCCCAGAGGCATCACCACCAGCATCGGTTTGGTTTTGCCCTGCGCGATCAAATTGTCCAGGATCACGTTCGCGCGGCCCACCGCCGTCCATGCGCTCGCGTCATCGCTGTAGCCGTGCAGCAAATAGAGGACGGGATAGGTTTGCTTTCCGCGCGGGTCGTAGCCCGGCGGCGTGTAAACGTAATAGCCGCGATCGTCGCCTACCACAGCGGACTTGTAGAAATGATGATGAATCTCGCCATGGGGCACCGCGGCGATCTCCCAGGAAGCGGCAGTCGCCCCGGGAACGTGCACCTCGCTCGCGCGATAGAGGAAGTTAGGCTTCACCGCGTGATTGGAGGGATCGAACATCCCCACGCCATCGGCGATGAAAGAATACCCGTAATAATCGGGAGCCAGCGGCTCGGTCGTCACGCTCCACACTCCCTGATCGTCCTTCTGCATGGGAATCGGCTTTGGCACGCCTTCCAGCGAAACCGCCACTTCTTTGTCATTCGGCGCCCGCAACCGGAGCGTCACAGTCCGATCGGCGTGGACTTCAGGAGAAACCACCGGCGGTGGTGGTGTCTGGGCCGGCGCGGCAATCGCGGCCAGCATCAAGATCGCAAACACAATAAGAGTTCGTTTCATGATTCCCCTCATTTCCCCACTTGTAGCGCGCGGTCCTCTAACTCTCGATTCACAAACGCCCGCGCCGAGGGATGATACAACAAGCCGCGCTCGGAAGGGCGGCAATGAAGAGTGATCGTTGGGGAGTGCTCAGTGAAAAGGAAAAGAGAAATAGACACTCCGACCACGTCGAGGCAGGCACCGTCCGCTAATACGAAAGAAGTAGAGAAGTGAGGTTATTTTTGGGGCTTGGCCCAGGTGATGTCGTAGGTGCGGTCGAAGGTGACGAACATGAGGCAGGGGGACTTGGATTGGCAAGTGAACCAGTGCATGGCTTTGCCGGGCATCATAGCGAAGCCTCCGGCGGTGAGAGTTTGGTCGGACATGCCGTCCATGCCGGTGAGGACGTCGCCGCTGACGACGAAGAGTTGTTCTTCGGCAGTGTGCGAGTGGGCTGGAACGACGCAACCGGGAGCGCCTTCGAGGAGGAACGTAGACGGTCCAGTGCTGGGATCGCCGTTCTCGAGGGCGGATTTGAGGCAGGAGGGCTGGCCGTCAGCGGCGAGTTTGGCGCTGGCGAGAGGTGTGACGATGCCGTGATGCGCGGTTTGACCGTGTGTGGAGGCGACGGCGGCGAGAATGATCACCAAGGTCGCGCAGCAAAGAAACACCTTCGTCATTTTTCTGGAAGGGGCAAATACATTTTTCATCGGAGAGCTCCTGGCGCGTGCTGAGTGTGTTGGCACACGCTTTTGTTTATCACATTCAATGCCAGAGAACACGCGGGGAGTAGAGACAAGAGGTGGCTAGCCTCCCGACCGGGTCGGGATGAATTCCGGCCGTCGCTGCTTGGGTGAGGAGCGGGCGCAGCGGTGTTGCGCCCCTACAAGAAGCGGAGTTAGACGGCGGTGACGAAGGCGCCGTCGGGGGTGACGTAGCCGTAAGCCATGCGGGGTGTGTTGAAGGCGAAACCGGGATTGCCGCCGCGGTCAAGAAGGATGAGGCCGCCGGTGGCATGAGTGCGTTTGGCGAAAAAGTGGATGGCTTCGCGGGCGGCGAGATCAGCGCTGGAAAAATTGCACGCGTCGGCTGATCCGGCGGGATCAACACAAGTGGCGGGTCGGCGAAGAAGATCGGTGGCGGTCTTGCCCAGCACGACTTTCATGATGGCTTCGCCATAGCCGGTGCAGGATACGCCGCCGGCTTCGGAGTCGGCGTAGCAACCGCAGCCTATGAGAGGTGAATCGCCGACGCGGCCGGGAAGTTTGCAGCAAGTGCCGCCGGTGGACGTGGCGGCGAAGAGATTTCCCTTGGCGTCGATAGCGACGGCGCCGACGGTTCCCTGTTCGTGACCGCGGTGATGCTCGGCAGCGTGCTTGTCGCCTTTGCATTTTTGCCAGGCTTCCCACTCGGCTTCCCTGACCATTTCTTCTGGTTTACAAAGTTTGATTTCGTGTTCGGTGGCGAAACGCTCTGCACCTTCCGCGACGAGCATCATGTGCGGGCAATTCTCGAGGATTTTGCGCGCAAGCTGGATGGGATTCTTGACGCGCTGTAACGCCGCGGCTGCACCAGCTCGCAGCGTGGCACCGTTCATCACGATGGCGTCGCATTCGACGTGGCCGTCGAGATTGAGGTGCGAGCCGTAGCCGGCGTCGAAGACGGGGTCATCTTCGAGGACCATGATCGCAGCTTCGATGGCATCGAGAGCGGAGCCGCCCCGGGAGAGGACTGACCAGCCGGCGGTCAGAGCGCGATGGCAGCCAGCTTTGCAGGCGTCCACTGCTTCGTCGGGGATGTCCCACGCACCGCCGTGAACGATGAGAGCAGGGTGCACGGACAAAGAATCGCAGAGAAAAAGGAAAATAGAAAATAGAAATTCAAGAAACGAAGGACGCAAAGAAAGAGGGCTGAACCTGGAGAAAGGGAAACCATCAGATGAAGAAATCGAGGGCGAAAAGGAGCAGGCCGATTAAAAGAAGAATGGGGCCGCGATTAAATCGGCTGCGCGGAAAGAAGGTCACGGACCGGATGAAAGAAGTGGGAATAGCTTTGAAACGAGAATCCTCGCGGATGGCATAGAACGGACCGACCGGTGTGTAGCGGGAAAAATTGCGGCGAAATATGGAGAACTCATCGTGGAGCCATACAAAGAACTCACCGCGAGTGCGCCACATGTGCGCAGCGCCGGCCATGATGATCAGGTAGCCAGCAATAGTTAAGAGCCCGAGCGCCGGGCCTGTTCCTAAGTTCATAAACCCTCACAGCGGCCGACACGAATTATCCAGTGGGACGGCTGGAAAAGCAAAAAGGTTACTCGTCGTCGTGAATAGTGAAGAGACGGACGACTTCAAACTCTTTCTTTCCCGCGGGCGTGGCGACTTCGATCTCGTCGCCGACCTTGCGGTTGAGGAGCGCTTTGCCGATGGGCGAAGTGGTGGAGATAAGACCCTTCTCTACGTCGGCTTCCTCGCTACTGACAAGCTTGTATTCGATCTTGATGTCGCGCTTCACGTCCAGAACGATGAGGCGTGAACCGTAGCCGGAGCGATCCGTCGGAATGTTTGTGAGATTCAGCATGCTGAGGTCGCCCATGCGCTTTTTGAGATGCGTAATCTTCAGGTTGACGTAGCCCTGGCGCTCTTTGGCGTATTTGTACTCGGCGTTTTCGGAAAGATCGCCGTGGGCGCGGGCGACAGCGATCTCCTTGGGAAGATCGACGCTGAGCTCGTGCGAGAGCTGGTCGATTTCGTCCTGGAGCTTTTTCTTGATCTTGGCCAATGGGTCGGACATGGTTGTCGGTTGTGCGTTCGCTAAAAAATTCGGCGGAGTCCGGAACCCTATGGAGGAGGATTCCCCTGACCCCGCGTAAGCAGACATTATAGATGCTGGTGAATTGAAGTCACAAGTGGAAGCGGAGGAATCTTCGGGAAGACGGTTTTGCGCAAAGTCAACGGACCTTTACTTCGAGGGTCTGGGCACGGGCATTGCCGGCGGCGTCGGCGATTGTGAGCGTGTAGATGGTTGATTTTGTGGGGGTTACATCAACGCAACGAGAGTAAGAGGGCCAGACGGGATTGGATTGAGGTTCGAGTTTGACGGTCTTAGCGTTGGCCACGCCGTAACAAAGTTGGACGGTTTCGCCGCGGCGAATGGCTCCGGGAGTGGCGTAGAAACTCTGGATGGCGAGCTCTTTACCACCGAAGTGGTCGAGGGCGGCACGATCCTGTTCTTGTTGTTTCTGGGCTTTTTCTTCTTTGGTGCGATTTTCAATGCTGCGATTTTCCTGCCAGCGGGAAAAAAGAGTCCAGACGACAGCGATAGCGACGATGACAAGGGCGGCCCAGGAATACAGAAATGGATTCTTGAAGGGGGATTTTGCTTGCGGATCGGGTTGAGCCAGCATGCGCGCGCTCCATTCGGACGAGAGCCTTCAAAAAGAAAATAGCGCGAAATGGCATGCCGAGGAAAGTGTTCCGCGGCGGGAAGAAAGACTTACTGCCCCGCAGCGCGGGCCAGTTCTCGCCAGGTGATGAGCTTGATGTTCTGCTCTTGAAGCAACTGGCGAAATTCCTGGCTGGTGAAGAAATCGAAGTCGCGTTGGCGCCAGGCAGCGCCCCAGGTGTCGCGCTCGCGAGTAGCGGCTCTCATTTCGTCGTCCGCGAAGGCCAGGTGAATGACGAATTCGGTGACGCCTGGCTGAAGATTTTTTAACGCGGTTTTGTAGAATTCGGCCCACTTTTCCGGCGAGATGTCGGGAGCAATGGTGACAGTGTGATCGAGAACAATGTCCGCGGGGGTCAGGCTGGATTCCAGATAAGCGTGCTCCGCAAACCAGTCCCGGGCGACAAAGACGGGCAATTTGTATTCGTGCGCAAGGCGTAGAAAAACTTCAAACAGGTCTTTGCCATTTTCTATGAGCCGATATTGGTGAGAATCGAGATGCGTGGGGCGAACGCCCATGGCATAAGCACGCTCAATTTGCGCGCGAAGCTCCAGTTCGGCTTCTTTGGGATTGATTTTCGTAGTGGCATTCCAGTCGTGGTGGAAATAACCGTTCTCATCAACGAGGCTGGGCACTTTGTCTTTCGAAACGACCGGACCCCAGCGGTAATAGACGCGCTCGCTGGTGATCGTCAGATGAAGGCCAAAATCAACAGCGGGATGAGATTTGGCATAGTCGGCAATTTCCGGGAACCAAGGGCATGGCACCATGAGACTGGCGGAATTGACGAGGCCGGTGTCGAGAGCTTTAATCGTTGCGGCGTTCACGGAATGCGTTACGCCAACGTCATCGGCGTGGACAATCAGGATTTTTGCGTCGCGCGGGAAGCCTAGCTTTTCCGCGAGAGATTTGGCATTGACCTGCGCGTGTGCTTCTGGGAGTACGCACGCGAGCAAAACGAAGAGAATGACGCAGATGCGATTTCGAATCATCGGCTAGCCTTTCGAACAAGCGCGGTGCTGAAACCCGATGTAAATCCCGAGGCCGAGCATCACTCAGCCAGAGTTGCGGCTGAAGTGATTGCAAATGTAGTTCGAACGCCCTTGGTTTGAGGCTGGCCAGGGCCGGTGATGGGCTGGCCGCCGCCGATCCACGCTTCGACTGTGCCTGGGACGATGCGGCGAATTCCAGCTTCATCCACGATGCTTAGATCGCGGTCGCGCAGGGTGAATTCAACGGTCTTGGAGGCGGTGGCATCGAGGTGGATGCGTTCGAATCCCGCGAGGGCGCGAATGGGCGCGCCGTCAATGCCGGGATGCGCGAGATAAAGCTGGACGACTTCATCGCCTGCGAGGGAGCTGGCGTTCGAAACGCGAACGGAAAGAGTGACACTGCCGTCCGCAGCGATTTGCGGTTGGCTTACTTTGCCGTCCGAATAGGTGAAGGACGAAAAGCTAAGTCCGTAGCCGAAAGGATAGAGCGGTGTCTCCGTGAAGTAGCGATAGGTGCGGCCATTCATGGAGTAGTTGCCGAACGGGGGGAGCTGGACGACGGATTGATAAAAAGTTACAGGCAGCCTTCCTGCGGGATTGCATTCGCCGGCTAGAACATCAGCGACGGCGGTGCCGCCTTCTTCGCCGGGATACCAGGCTTCGACGATGGCGGCGGCATGCTCCTGCGCCCAATTTACGCCGAGAGCGCTGCCGTTCGAAAGAACGACGATCAGCGGCTTTCCGGTAGCGGCAAGAGCTTCGAGAAGTTCCTGCTGAGGGCGCGGAAGATTGATGTCCAGGCGATCGCCGCCGAAAAATCCAGGATCGCTGGATTCGCTTTCTTCGCCTTCGAATTGGGCGGTGATGCCGACGACGGCGATGACGACATCGGATTTGCGGGCGGCGCTAACGGCGTCTTGAGAAAGGTTCGGGGGCAGCCAGAGGAGACGTGCAGTGGCTTCCCAGGAGGTGTGGAAGTACTCCATTCGAATCGGGTAGGGATGTCCGGCCTGGAGATGAATGAGCGTGGTAATCGTACGAGACCTGTGCGGTGCGGAATCATCCACAAATTTTTTTCCATCCAGAAAAATGCGATAGCCGCCGTCGGTGTTGGCGCCGATGCGGTAGTCGCCATCCACGGGCGGGACTAGCTCGCCGGTCCAGCGAACGGAATAGTTTTCTGCAGGAACGCCGGGCCCAGGGGCAACGTTGTTCCATTCGAAGTCCACGTTGGAATCAACGCGCTTGAGGAGTGGGGCGCCTGACAGAGTCAGGTTGCCGAAATATTCAGCAGTCAAACCAGCCTGGGAGTTGGGGCCGCCAGTGCGGAGGTGATCGGAAGGAAGGATGACGGCGCTGGTTTCGGTGATGGGAGAACCCATGGCGGTGAGGATTTTTGCGTTTCGAAAGCGCTTTCGAATGCCATCGAGAATCGTTGTGTAGCTGGAGGGATTGCCGTTGTAGTTGCCGACCAGGGCGCTGAGAGAATCAGCGGTGGGGCCGACGACGGCGATGGTTTTCACTGGAGATTTCAGAGGCAGAGTGTTGCGATCGTTTTTCAAGAGGACGATGGATTTGCGCGCGGCTTCGAGAGCGAGCAGACGATGGGCGGGAGTGTCGTTGTCCGCGAGAGAAAGTTTGGACCAAGGGAGGCGGTCGGGAGGATCGAACATGCCGAGGCGAAAGCGCGCTTCGAAAAGATGTTTCACGGCGCGATCGATGTCTTCGTTCGAAAGCAGGCGATCCTTCACGGCGAGCGGAAGGGCGCTGAATTCGGGGCCGCAGCTCAAGTCGGTTCCGGCTTTCACCGAAAGTGCGGCGGCTTGTTCGAGAGTTAAGACGAAACCGTGGCCTTGGTGGAGATCACTGATGGCCCAGCAATCGGAGACGACGTAGCCTTTGAAGCCCCATTTATTGCGGAGCGTGTCAAAGAGAAGATGATTGGCGCAAGCGGGTTCACCGCGCACGGAATTGTAGGCGCACATGATGGAGTCGGCTTTCGCTTCCATGATGGTGGCGCGAAAAGCGGGGGTATAGGTATCAGCTAGATCGTGTGCAGAGACAGGTACGTCAAAGCGGTGGCGCAGGATTTCCGGGCCGCTGTGGACTGCAAAATGTTTGGGTGTGGAGACAACTTTCAAGTAGTGAGGGTCGTCGCCTTGCAACCCGGTGACGAAGGCCACACCGATGCGACTAGTGAGAAAAGGATCTTCACCGTAGGTTTCCTGGCCGCGTCCCCAGCGCGGATCGCGAAAAATATTGATGTTCGGTGACCAGAAAGTGAGCCCGTAGTAGCGGCCGGTATTTCCGTGCTGGATGGCGTCATTGTATTTGGCGCGGGCTTCGGTGGAGATGACCTCGGCGACGCGATGAATCAGCCCCGTGTCCCACGTGGCGGCGAGGCCGATGGCCTGGGGGAAAACGGTGGCGTTGCCGGCTCGGGCGACGCCGTGCAGGCCCTCATTCCACCAGTTGTAGGCGGGAACGCCGAGGCGCGGGATTGCGGGAGCAACGTCTTGCATCTGCGAGGCTTTTTCCTGGAGGGTCATGCGGGAGACGAGATCGTTGACGCGCTGTTCGATGGGGAAGCTAGGGTCGAGATATGGCGCGGAAGAATTCGAGGAAGTTTGCGCGACCAAGGGCAGTGCGTGTAGGAAGAGCAGCAGGAGGGCAGCAGTAAGTAAAAAGAATCGATTGCGCATGGCGAAGAGTCTCTCTCAGTCTCTGCCGGGAGTCCATCCCGAAGGATGCGAGCCAAATGGGGACGAAAACGGGTACGCGGGACGACAGTGGTGTTAAAGCCGCAAACGAGGCCCCGTGTTACACTGTGGGTCTCCACGGGGCTTCAGCGGCCTCCAAATGAGAAGACGACTTTCCTGCCTGCGACCTGGGACTTTCTGCCTGATCTTGCTACTTGTGTGCGAAGGCGTTAACGGGACTACTGTGCTGGTGCGATCGGGATCGCAGAGCGGGCCGGAGCTGACCAGCATTCAAACTTATGCGGGCAAAGCCGAGCCGATCATTTCACCTGTAAAACCAGCGTCTACTCTTACGGTTGTATTGCTGTTGGATGGATTGAGTCCGGCGGCGCTGGAAGGCGTGAGCAAAGATTTGCTGACGCTCTATGGAATCTTGAACGGGCGCCAACTGCGGCTGGTGTTGTTGAGAAGTGGGGCATACGTACAAGCAGGGCCATTCCCGAATCGCGCGAAGCTCAAGAGCGCACTCGAAAAGATCGAACCGGCGGGAGAATCCGCCGCACACGTCTCTGCGGCGGGTTTTTATGATGCGATCAGTGCGAATGCAGGGCAGTGGGGAGGGAACTGGTCACGAGTAATGCTGATCGGGGATTTTCCAGTGCTGGAAGCTGCCACGAAGGATTATGCCGAGGCGCTATTGTTGCGGACTTTCAGCATCCAGCAAGTACAAGTGAACTGGTTTTCACCTGCCGGCGGAGATGAGGGATGGGCGCCGGTGTTTGGAGCGAGCGGGGGCGCGGTTGTACATGGCGATTTGGGTGAGTATGTCCGGACACTCACTGAGGCGGCGCAATATTTTTTTCAGGTGGACTGGACGTTGGCCACACCGCCCAATGGATTTGTAGTTTCGAGAACGGCGATTCCGGATGGGTACGGACATGCACTGCTCGAGGTGCCGGAGATTGCCGCTCCTAGCGGAGCAATACTTCCCACGATTGAACAGTATGCCGCGGCGCAGGCGAAAATCGCGGAGGCTGGTGCGCTGCTGAATCAAGATCCGCTAAGCGAGGAAAACGCCGAACGAGTCCGGGAGGATTTGCGCGCAGCGCTTGAGCTGAACGGACGCGAGCCGGCGGCGTTGCTGACGGCTTCCGCGTACAACGAAAAGAGGAAGGATTATGCGGCAGCGGCGAGATTTCGTGGCACGCTGGTCGAAGTGCGGCCGCTGGAGGCCAGCGCATACGCGGGACTCGGACATGTGCTGCTGCTGGCCGGGGAATATGCGAAGGCTGAAGAGGCGCTGAAGCGCGCGGTGGAACTAGAAAGGATGACACCGCAGATTGCGGAAGATCTCGCGCGTGTGCACGAGGCGCAAAAGGATGACAAGGGTGCGCTGCCGTATCTGGAGGAAGCGCTAAAGGGAGATGCCAAGCGTCAGGACCTATGGTTCCTAAGAGCGCATGCGGCGGAGCAAGCAGGCGATGCGGCGCTGGCGATGCAATCGTTCGAACAAGGGCTGGGGCTTGGCGGCGTTCACATTTCGGAATGCGGCGACCTGCTACGGCTTTACCTCGTAAGCAAACAAGACGATAAAGCGAAAGAACTGGAGAGAACGACAATTGCGGGATTGCCTGCGGGCGCGGAGGTCCGCGCGGAATTCGCAGGGGTTCTCGATGAACTGCAGCAGGGCGGCGCGGCACTGACTGCGTGGAAGCGTGTGCTGGAAGTGAACCCGGAATCCGACCGCGCGCACTACCGCGTGGCGCGGCTACTGCTGGAATCAGGCGATGCCCTTGGTGCGGAGAAAGCTGCGGAGGAAGGCCTGGGAGTGGCCCCGAAGTTTGCGGGATTGTACATGGTGCGCGCGGATGCGTTGGAGAAGCAGGGGCGCATGTACGATGCGCGGGATACGCTGGAACAAGGAGCGGCGACGGTGCAGGATGCGGGATTGCTCGCGCGGCTGGCGATGGTCGAGGATACGTACGGTGGAGCTGCGGGGGAAAGTTATGCGCGACTGGCGGAGGCGCTGGGGGCTTCTTCGCCGGAACGACTGGCAACTTTGGAGCGTGGATTTGCGGTATCCGTGCGCGACGCGAATTTCAAGCAAGCGGAGTCTTTCGCGGAGTTGCTGAAATCTGCAGCCCATCCGGAGTTCCTGGCGTTGTTGAGATCGGAGGAGAGGGGAGACAGCGGCGCGCTGGTGCCGGGCGGTTTGGATGCGCTAGCGTTTGCCGCGCACGGCAAAGAGGGAGTGCCGCCGGAAAGATTC
The DNA here is from genome assembly GCA_041482215.1 of Candidatus Acidiferrum sp. Lineage (GTDB taxonomy): Bacteria > Acidobacteriota > Terriglobia > Acidiferrales > UBA7541 > Acidiferrum. Next base: position 28,665 of record JBGPDI010000029.1, read on the forward strand.
TTTTCGGAATTTAGTCGAGCAGTAATGAACAAATTCTGCTTTGGAGTAAATTGCACTTATAACAAATACGTCGAGCTGGTTCAGGAACATTTTCAAAGGATTGCGGCGCTGGAGGCGATGGGAAAACGCGAGGCCAGTCGCGTAGTGCTGACGCTTTCTCTGAACGGCAAGGACGAACGGCGGAACACCGAGAAGATCCTGGGGTTGCTGGGAATGAAGCTGCGCAATTCAAACGGTCACGTTGAACTCGATCGCGGGGAAAAGAAAGATCAAGCCAAGAAACAGGAGACGGCTTCGGCGCTGGCAATCGATGAGTTGGGGATTCAGGAAGCACTGCAGTCGGGCAAGACGTACACGCTCGAGATTCCATACGAGTGGGCGGCCATTTATCCCAATGAAAAACTGTGGAGCGAACTGTACGCGGGAAACGAAGGGCCAGGCGGATTTGCAATGGCCCTGGTGCGGATGCCGAAGATGGCGCGGTTATACGTGGGGATCACTTCGCTGGACAAGCAAACTGTGGCGACGCTGCTATCCAGTGTGAGTTTGAAAACGCTTTTCGATAAGTATGCCGACGAGATTTATTTGTTTGCGGCGGCGTTTGCGCTGCAGGGCGGGCACGCAGTGGTACCCGGAGGCGCAAAGGCCGAGGCAATCTGGATGAGCCTGGTGGGCGAGAGCCCAGCAAAACCAGGAGCATTTTTCCGTGCGCTGCTGGAACGCGACGAAGGCAGATTGCTGGCGTTTTTTTTCGTATTGTCCCAATTGGACCGGCCGCATCAGGCGTTTTTCACCACGAATGGTTCGCGGACGTCGGAGTTTCTTAAGCTGTTCGAGGAATCTGACGAGATACGGGGTGGGTTTTCCAGGTTCGTGAACGAGACGACGTTTACAGAATTTTTCCGGTCGGTGCCGCTGGATGGCGCGGGCCATGTGGATTTTCCAGGGTCGGGCGAGGTGTGGACGGTTGCGAAAGGACATTCATCGGGCGAGTCGCAGACAGCGAAAATGATGAAGAAGGTGTCGAAGGCGGAGGCGCCGGAGGTTGAAGACGAATTGCTGCTGCGGATGGCGAAGACGAGGTACAAAGAGAAAGTCATACGGCATACGGAGCTGGAGAATTTTCTGGCTGTAGCGCGTATTGACGCGCATCGCACGAAGCCGCTGGACGAGCAATCGGCACTTCTGCTGGCGCAAAGTTTCAGCGAATTCTCGACTGCGTATCCTTATTTTACGGACATCACCGAGCTGGGAGCATCGGACTACTCACAATTCTTCACTTCGGTGGAACGCATCAAATCACACAATGTGCTGGAAGCGAACCTTCAATTGGGCCAGGTACATTCGCTGATTGAATGGATTTGTCTGCTGAGGCGGCGGCAAATAATCGGGGGAGAGGAAGCGGCACAGCTATTCCGCGATGTAGGAAAGCGTTTTGCGAGCGCGGAGAGCGCGGGAAATTACACGGCTGCTTCGCTCGACTCGGTGCGGGCCATTCTGGGATCTTGCAAAACGGCAGGGAAGGCGGCGACGGCGGATGAAAAAATTCATTGGTGCTTGCTGGGTTCCGGAGCTCAGACGGGGAGCCGGCGCGGTACGGAATTCCAGCGCGTGCTGGAGATGCAGAAGGTTCCAAGCCTGGAAGTGCTGCTCTCAATTTACGACACTGCGACGAAACGATTTCCCAATGGCGCGCGCGATGTGACGGCGGTCGAAAAAATTGCAAACGATATTCCTGCGGTTGAGTTGCCGAAGATCACGAAAATCTCGGGGAAAACCAAAGAGAGCATCCTTCGCTACGATCCTGCACCGGTCCACAAAGTAGTGAGTCAACTGGCGCAAAAGACTGCGAAGAGCAAGGCCAATCCGAAGGATATTGAAAGGCTTTCTGAGGAATTGATCGCGGAACTGCAGCCACAGGTAAGCCTGGCGCTGGCCGGGCTGGTGTACGCGTATTTTCTGCGTCCGGAGGATCTGGTGATTTCCGAGGACGCGCTGCTGCTGCGCAAGCATCATTATTTCGTCTTCGATGACGAAAGCGGGCGAAAGCAGATTCTGCCAGAAGCTGTTTTTTTTGCGGACAGCCAGGGAGCGGGAAGCTATTTCGTGGGTGGGTTCGCGCAATTTGGACTCGCGAGCGGCTCGGCGGCGGGGAGGAACTGGAAAACAGGAGGCTCGGCAAGCGGTGAGGTCATCGCCGCGCAAATCGCAGCGATTCGTGGAACGGTGTGGGACCGATTGAAGGAATCGGATCAGCGTCTAGTGGGATTGCGGACGATGGTGGGGCGCGAATGGATCGAGGAATCGGCGGGACGTCCGGAAGAGTTTGAGGCATTGAGCGAAGAAACGATGGGATTGTTGTCGCTCTCCCGGCGCGCGGATCTGTTGACAGGGATCGAATCCCGTAATTGGCGGAAAGTGTGGGACGCGGTGACTTTGCCCGACCTGTTTGTGCTGGGAGGGAGATATCTGGAGAGGTACAAGAGCGATCCGTGGTCTTCGCCGGCGACGGCGGCGTTGCGTTCGGTTGCGCATTCGAACGATGGATCGCGGCTTTCCGTGCTGGGGGCGGTGACCTACCATTCGTTCGGCTGCAGTCATCCGCACCTGCTGGCGGATGCTCCGTACGAAGAGTATGAGAGGCACATGATGCCAGTGGACATTGCCGAGCGCATGGCGGAGTTCAAGATTTTCTTGGCGATCCAGGCAGACAGCATGGGACTGCCACCTGCAGCGCTGGACAAGCTGGCGGAACCGTTGGCGGCGAAGGCGTTTCGGAATGCAAAGATGACGGACTACAAGGATTGGCGGTCGTTGATGGCGGGGTATGCGTCAATTACGACGAAGGATTTGAAACAGGCACTGGAGCAATGAAGAAAACCGGTCTCGGCCTTTGGTGTGTGATGACAGCGTTGGTGATCGCATTTGCGGCCCGCGGACAGGAGCCCACTAGCGTTATCAAGGTGCAGGTGCGGCTGGTGGAAGTTTACGCGAGCGTGTACGACCACAAGGGGCAGTACGTGGAAGGGCTGGGGCGCGAGAATTTTAAGGTTTTTGAAGATGGGAAGCAGCAGCAGATCACGGGTTTTGAGGCGGACAGCGCAAGTCTTTCGTGCGCGATTCTACTGGACACCACGGGCAGCATGGGGGAAGCGCTGCCGCGAGTGAAGAATTCGGTGATGAAGCTGATCGACGTCCTGGGTGCGGGAGATGCGGTAGCGATCTACACTTTTGACCAGCGGCTGGTTGTACGGCAGGAATTTACCACGGATAAGGTGGCCGCAAAGCGAGCAGTGCTGCGAACGCGAGCGGAGGGGCAGACGGCGCTATTCGATGCGCTTTCGGAAACTTCACAGGAAATTTCGTCGCGGCCGGGGAAGAAGGCGCTCGTGGTGTTTACGGATGGGGACGACAACTCCAGCATGCTGAACGCGAATGCTGCGATTACGCGCGCAAAAAAAGCGGGGATTCCGATTTATGCGATTGCGGAGGGAGAGGCGACGCACTCGGCGAATTTGAAGAAGCTGCTTGGGGAACTGAGCACGCGGACGGGCGGTACGTCCTACGAAGTGAAAAAGCTGAATGATGTGGACCTCGTTTTTCAGAAGATTGCATTGGATCTGCGACATTTGTACATGCTTACCTATCAGCCAGTTAAGACAGAGGAATTGAAGTGGCGAAAGATTGAAGTTTCGCTGCAGGGCGGGAAAGAGTATCGCGTGCGGGCAAAAGAAGGATATTTTCCGAATTAGTACCGGAGCGCAGATGCATCGTTTGCAAATTTGATTAGCCGCGGCCGAGAAGCAGGCGGTCGATGCGGCGGCTGACGTCGCGTAGATAAGTCTCGTCGCCGGTTTCGAGTTCCGCGATGGCGCTGCCGGAGTAGCCGATGTCGGCGAAGGCCTGGCGGACAGCAGGCCAGTCTACGTCGCCGTCACCTAGGTTCACCCAAGCGTATCCGCTTTCCTTGCGTTTGAAATCTTTCAGATGGACGTTGGAGATGTTCTTGCCGAGCGTTCGAATCCAATCTTGTGGATAGCCGTAGAGCACCACGTTGCCGACGTCGAACCATGCCTTAATCCATGGACTCTTAAACTCGCCGATATAGCTGACCATTTCAAGAGGGCTGAGGAGGAACTTGTTCCAGACTTCTTCGATGGAGATTACGATTTTCAGTTCTTCAGCTAGTGGAAGCAGCTTGCGGATCTGGATTTGGGAGCGCGTCCACGCGTCGTGGTAGGAGGTGTGCGGATTCACAACAGCGGGAACGAGGAGAACCGCGTCGGAGCCCCAGAGCTTGGCGTTGTGGAGCGAGGTGCGCATGCCGGCGAGACTTTTCTCCACCGCTGTAGAGTCGTCTGATGAGAGCGGGTATTGCCAGTGGTCCATGTTCATGACGGAGTCGATACGAATGTTCGCGGCAGTGGCGGCGTTTTTCATTTCCTCGGCGGCATGCCCGTCGGGTGTGGTAGGGGCTTGGACGACTTCGAAGCCGGTGTCGCGAGCTAGCTTGAAGCGATCAACGTGGCTGAGCGTGCGGGGGAGCATGTCGTAGACCAAGCCCTTTTTGATTGAAGGTGGTGCGGGGAAGGGTGAGGGCTCAGCCGAGCTAGACACGATACTGACCGGTGCAGCGATGAGAGATTCGGCCAGTCCGCCACTGAGGCCGGCGGCACAGACGGCTGTTACGGAGGATTTTAGAAAATCGCGACGCGATTGATGGCTCATTTGCAAACCTCGATGTAGAGCTACCAGCTGAATTCAGTCCAAAAGAAAACTAAACCTAGCGTCGCAAAATCAACGCAGTTTGTTCAGATCGATCTTTGGATCCCACACTTCGGTGGACTTCATCAGCGCATCCCAGGTGACTTCGCGGCCCATGTAGGCAGCGGAGCGCGCCAACATGCAAGAAAGCGCAGATTCGGCGCCCTTGTCGGCTTGATTGTGGAACTTACCGCTGGTGATGCTTTCGACGAAGGCTTTCTTTTTCTCAGCGTCGGCAAACTCTAGGTTAGAAGTGAATTTCCCCGTAGTTGAGAAACCCGTCGAATCAGAAGATTCCTTCACTGGTGTTTGGGTGGCTTGCCATGGTTCGTCACCCCAGATGCCCAGAGGTCCAGTGTAGGGCGACTGAGAAGTTCCCTTGGTGCCGAAGAAGCGTTCGGTGACGTCCCACCAGCCTTTGGCAAATTGTGTGGAGCTGAAGGTGACGTCGACGTTGTTAGGGTAGTGGAAGAGAACGTTGTAATTTCCGTAGGCGTCGCCATCGGTGGGGCGGCCTTGACGGCCGCCTGTTGCGGAAGCTTTCAACGGGTGAGCTTTCAGAATCCAGTTGCAAATATCAATGACGTGAATGTTCTGCTCCACGATGATGTCGCCGGAGAGAACGCGGTCGTATACCCAGTTGCGGAGGCGATGCTCGGCGGGCGAGGTGTTCGGCCAGGCGGGACGGTCTATGTAGCCGGAGAGATAGTGAGCTTCGCCACAAACTATCTTGCCAATTGCGCCAGCGTGGATGCGGCGGACCATTTCCACGAAGGGCGGGCAATCGCGGATCTGGAAGCCAACGTCGAGGCTGAGCTTGCCGTCAGCGCGCTTGCCGATTTCGATTACTTTGAGTGCGCCGGGTACGTCAACAGCAACGGGCTTCTCGAGATAAACGTGCTTGCCAGCGGAGATGACAGCTTCGAGGTGCCCGGGATGATAGTAAGGGGGCGTGGCGATGACAATGGCGTCCAATTCCTTGGAGGCAGCAATCTGCTGATAGGCATTCGGGCCGAGGAAAAGCTGCGACGGGTCTATAGCGGAATAGCCTTTGGCCAGCTGAAGCTTGTCGAAGTTCGCACGGCCAGTGTCGAGCTGGTCTTGAAATAAATCTGCCAGGGCAACGACACGAGCACCGCCGGTATCAACGAGATTCGTGGCGTCTTCGGTGCCGCGGCCGCCGCAACCGAGGAGGCCGACGCGGACGGCGGAGTTGGCGGCCGTGCCGCGAACGAGGGACGGTTTAATGAACATGACGCCGGCGGTGGCTGCCGCTGTGCCAATAAATTTCCGGCGGTCAATTTTGTCCGGAGTTTTATCCGGGGAGTTCGCGTGTTGATTCAAATCGTCTGACATGTTCCCCTCCTGATATTGGGTAGATGGCTACCCGATGAGCTTCTCCAGATAAAACCTTGCGGCACGGACATCTTCCATTTGCTGCGGGCCAGAAATTTCCCGCTCGATGGTGACAGCGCCGCGGTAGTTCAGTTCCTTCAAACGAGCGATGATGCGGGAAAAATCCACTTTGCCTTTGCCGATGGGAACTTCCTCACCGAGATCTTTCGGGTTGGTGGGCCAGAGACCGTCCTTGGCGTGAATTCCCTGCACGTAGGGAGCGAGGATCTCGAGAGCATCAACGGGATTGGCTTTGCCATAGAGAATCAGATTGGCGAGGTCGAAGTTGATGCCTTGATTGTCCAAGCCGACATCCTGAATGGCGCGCACCAAGGTGATGGGTGTTTCCTGCCCGGTCTCGTAGCGGAAATTCTGGCCGTTGCGTTTGCAGTAGGCGGCCACTTCACGAATGGCTGCCACGGTTTCCTTATACATTTCGTCGTTGGGATTCTCCGGAATAAACCCGCAATGGGTCTGCACGGCGGGGATGCCGCATTGCTTGGCGAAATCGGAAGCCTTCTTGATGTGAGCGATGCGGGCGCCACGCGTGTCGCGGGGAACCAAGCCGATGGTCAGCGGTCCCTGGTAAAAATCCCACACTTCTTTTCCAGGTCCACCAACAACGAGAGAGGTCGCTTCAATGCCGTGTCTATCGAGAGCCTGACGCAGGCGCGCAACTTGCTCGTGTTCGAAATCATCCACGAACGCCTGGCAGGTTGGAATGCCGAGATCGTGGACCTTGGTCATAGCTGCGGCCGGATCTTTGCCGATACCGATGATCAAGCCGAGGCGCAGCGGTTTCTTGCCGTCGTTGGAAGATACGGAGGGAGCTGTTTGAATTGAGTTTGCGCGTGGCGGCAGATTGGCCGCGGCAGCACGACCATTCGGAGTGGCGATTGCTCTAGGGCTCAGACCAACGGCCAAAGCTCCTGTGGATGCTTGAAGAAAGACTCGACGGTTCTGTTTGTTCATGATGACGATCCGTGAAACTGAAATCGAGGTCGCGCTTGGCAAGCAAAAAATCCAGCCCTACTTTTCCTTGACGTAAATGTCCTTCCACCTCATCTTCACTCCACCACCGGTGTGAATCTGCAAGCCAATCACGCCGTCTGTAAATTTGGGGGCCGAGTCCGTAAAGTCGGAAATCTTTACGCCATTAAGGCGAGTCACAATGTGATTTCCGTGTACGGAAGCTTCGAGGCCATTCCACTCGCCAGGCTTCAGCGCCTTTTCACCTTCCGCCGTGGGCATCATCACCCATCCACGGCCGCCGCTCTCGTAGAGACCGCCAGTGTGATTGCCAACGCTGGGGTCCACCTCTACCTGCATGCCTTCGATGTCGGGGCCGTGCTGCGGATCGATTCCGATGATCCGGGAACGCAAGAAGACACCGCTATTGCCGGCGGCCTCGGGCTTGAACTTGAGGCGCAGATCGAAATCTCGATAGGTTTTTTCGGTGGTCAGGTAACCGTACTTATTGGCAATGCTTTCACAGAAGATGGTTCCACGTTCAACGATCCACTTTTCCTCTCCGTTGTTTTTCCATCCGGACAAATCCGTTCCGTTGAAGAGAGAAACCCATCCGGGATCGGGAGGGGCTTGAGCGATTGCGCTAAACCCAAGAGTTATCAGGGTTACGACAAAGAAAAAAAATCTTTTCACGGTGAGGCCTCCGACTGCACCTGACGAGGGACTACAGGGATCTGCTGCCGGAGAGAAGCTATCACTAACCGTGGATTAGAGAAAACAGATTCCGTGGTGAGGCAAACTTGCGTTCAAACGCATGAGAAAGCTTATCGGAGTGAATTCATCATTGCCATACTTGCGATGAGACGTATCTTGATTGCGTTTAGGACTTAGCTGCGGCTTCTGCTTTTTGGATCTGCGGCAAGAGGATGTCGCGGACATAGTGCCAGTAAGGAACCAGCGCTAGTGAGGAATGCGCATACTGGTCCGCGGCGTTCAGGTCCGGAGTGGTTCGATTCAGGTTGGACCAGGCGAATCGAGGGGATCGGTAGTTGTACCCTTGGGCTTGCGTGCCGATTCCAGACCCTTAAGATAGTTTTCGATCGCTTTGTCCTGGCCACCACCGCGCTCCGCCGGAGTGTTCCAAAGAATGGGGCCGAGAACCCAGATAAAACGCGGATTGTCGGGATTGGAGGTTCGGACCTCCTTAGCGCATCCGTCTTGTCATTACTCGCAGCCTTTCTGAGCGCAAAGGTTCTTGCTGAAAAACGGAATCACATGATTCTGGATTCGATCAGCCACCTTGCTCGTGTGCGTGCCCTGGTAGACTTCAAAGCTGTTCGCAATTCCATACGTATCGAGCACGTCGCGCAGCTTGCCGGCATCGACTCGCAAACCATCCTGGTCGCCGACATCGATCGAAATGGCACGATACTGGCGCAAATTTCCGACGTACTGATCCACAAAAGCGAGCGGCGCGTTCGCGGTCCATTTTGCGAGAACGTCCGGTTGGACTGCACCATCTTTCATAGGAAGGTCGAGGTAAAGCGGCGGGTTCTTGGGATCCGGTGACCAAGCCGCCGCCGTTGCCAGTTGAGCGCGTTGAAAGAAACCGAGCTTTGCCGAATCCTCAGGCGTTTTGACGGCCTCGAGTGCTTTTTCATCTTCCGCTTTCAGCGATCCTGCCGGGCGCGGAGACAAACAGCACGGGCTCATGATGTACAAGCTCCCGAACACATCGGAATGTTTCATGCCGATGCGGGTGGCACCGTAGCCACCCATGGAGTGGCCGACGAGGCCGCGGCTGAGCCGATTTGGAATCGTGCGGTAATGCACATCGATATAAGCGACGAGGTCGTGAGCGATGAATTGCTCGAAATTTCCTGCAGTCACCGAACTCGAATACATAGAGCCATTGTGCACCGTCTTCGAATCAGGAAGCACGATGATCATCTCTTGAGCGCCTTGAGCGAAAGCACCTTCAAGGGTCTGCGGCACATGAATTTCGTGGGTCCATTGCTCGGCTCCGATGGAATAGCCGTGGAGCGCATAGACAACTGGGTAGCGGCGGGATTTCTGCTTGACGTAGCTGGGCGGCAAAAATACGAAGACGTCGCGATCGACGGCGTTTCCCTCCAAGTTTCCTTCTAGAGATGCACCGTGCACCTTGATGTGCTCCACGGCGGCCGGTTTTGCCCCGGGAACCGCTGGAGGTACCTCGGTCTGGACTTGGGCGACAACGTGAGGGCACAAAATAACGGTGATCGCTAGCGCCATTAGCGAACTCAGCTTCGTAGTCTTCATCTATGTCCTCTCGAAGGAATAAAACGGGATTGCATGTACTGGGACTTCGCTCATCGAAAGATCTCGCCAAGTGCTTCATTCAGGACGAGCACCTTTCCAGGTCGGATCTGAGCTGCTGTCGATCGGTTGCCGTACATGATCCGATATTTCACGGCAGCACCCGCGCACCGCTTCAGCTCCGTAAGCTTGCCTCTGTACCGGGCTATGTCCACCTTCGCGCCGCCTCTCACACGTATACCGGTCAGGCTGCTTGGCTGACCGGCGTGAATTGTTAGTCCAAAGAAGTGAGAGTGTTTTTATACCATAAACACGCCGCGCCAAACGCTGCACGACCAGTTGTAGGAAATGACCGGGGGCCGCGGGCCTGACGTGGTGATTGAAGCGATAGGCACGCCGGCAACATTTCTAGCCGCCGTCGAAGAAGTTGCATTCACAGGCCGGGTTGTGTACATCGGATTTTGGTCGAGCTGGATTAGGACAGCCCCCGTGTCGATTCAAAACAACAAATTATCTTAGCGGGAACGAATAGATATTGACGCTGAACGGCGGCACCGACATCGTATCGGGCACAGACGTGATTTCCTTCTCCTGCACTTCAACTCCCGGCTTCTGGCCGACCGCGACAGTTGCGTCAACGTTCTCTGGAGCCATACGCCAAAGATGGCCCGGACCCGCGAGCCTCGCTCCGTTGATCGAGAGCTTCAACGGCTGCGCGGAATCCGAAGGATTCAGCACGGCGAACGTGAGCGTCTTGCGATCTTCACTCAGAGCAGCGCTCACATCCAGGGGATAGGTGTCGCTGCCCGGATTGACGGAGGGTTGATCGCCCCCTGCGGGATAGAACGGTTTCGGCTGCGGCGAATCACCAGATACCTGCACGGGAATCGTACCGAAATGATCCCGATACATCTTGAACAGCAGACCCGTCGGACTCAGCGCGGCGTTGGTGCGGTCTGTGCTGATCATTGCCGTGGCGAACGTGAATGCCCCCAGCTGATAAAGGTCGGAATGACGAAACATTTCATGAAACGCCCAAGCGTAAGCAGGAACCACTTTGTATGAGTTCGGCGGCACGCCGATGTAAGCCCACTCGTCCAGACTGATGGGGACGGGCTTGTTTTTGAGGCTAGGAATGCGCTTCAAGTACTCCTGATAGTGCTCGTATTTCACGCGAACCTGGGTGGCGGGTGCGCGTTCCCACTCGACGAGCGTCTGTGCCTCGACGCTCACTTTCTCGCCAGTCTGAAGATCCGTTCGCTTACCGCTTGTGGAATAGAAGTGCTCGCTGAGCATATCAATATTGTCCAGGCAGTGAGTGAGCAAGTTACCGCTCCAATCGCCGGGCGACAGATAGTCAGGCACGACCTGTCCGTTGAGCCGTTTTGCCTGCTTGGAACCGGTCATGGCGTCGGGCATTGACCCAGGAGCGATCAGCTTGATTGTTGGGTCGACTTTGCGCATCGCTTTGGCGAACAATTCGTACTTCAGTTCAAATTGCGCAACTGGAATGAACCCCAGTTGCCATTCGCCCCAGGGCTCATTGCCTATGCCCCAATACCTGACGTAGTAAGGGTGCGGATGACCATTCGCGGAACGCAAGCTTCCCATCGGTGTGCTTGACGCGCCATTGACGTATTCCACCAGTTGCGCGGCAGACCAAGCATCGCCGAAACCCGCGTTGACAGTTATGTAGGCCTCGACATCCAGCAAACGGCAAAGTGTCATGAACTCATCGGTGCCCACATCATTCGGCTGAACGGCGTGCCACACTGGATCCATGATTGGAGGCCGTTTGTCAGGATCACCGATCGCATCGCGCCACTCGTGCCCTGAAACGAAGTTTCCACCGGGCCAGCGGTAGACGCTGGAACGCAGTTCCTTGAGCGGAGCAATCACTTCCGCTCGAAAACCATTCGCGTTGTCCGCAGGCATTAGAGAGACGGCTCCAACATGAAATGAACCGGCACCGGTTCCGACAATCTCCAGGTAGGCACTATCGCTGTCACCCTCAACGCGGAAACTTAGCGGAAACTTGATGTAATCAGTGCCGAGTTTGTCGATGGCAACCGTTTGTCGTTCATTCGCTGCATCTCCCCACGCCAGCGTTACCTTCACGCTCGCGCCAGGAGTGCCGGCCAGAATAATACGGCCTGTGTAGGATTTCCCTTTGCGCACCGCCAGTCCTGCTTGCTGGATTCCATGCGCTTCGCTTCCCCTAAGTTTCACCACCGGCGTGTGCTCGCCCACATAAGGATGATCGGAATCCATCGTCACGAATTCGTCCGGGCCGATGGGCGTCCAGTGCCGCAAGGCAGCGCGCCTGAAGCCAGTTGAAGCGGCCGGTTCGGCGGGCGGGTGCGAGTTGATCGGATAGTAGAACTTCCGGTCGTCCAACATCTCAGCCCATATGCCGTTATTGACGATTCCTCCGATGTGTTCCAGAAACTGGCCGTAGATGTATTTCGAAATTGGCGCACTGTTTTTCGAGCTGTCAATGTTCACATGAACGGATTGAAGTTGAGCCGAGGCCAGAGTTGAGAACAGTAGTGCCGCCAGCAGGGAAAACAGCCTTGTCGCAATTAAATTTGTAGTTTTAGAATGCATGGTAAAATGCCTCCCCTTGCGCACTCTTTGTCCGAGTGCGCGTGTCGCAAGCCAGAATTGCTGATCGCGCTTAGTGTTACTGCTCAACGGAGACAACGGTAACCGACTTCGGCTCCAGTTTCAGAGCCAATCTGCCGCCTTGAATGTTGGCAGAAACGGGCTTCGGCGCGACGGTAGTTGGTGTGTCGAACGTATTGATGCTATCAACCTTAGGTGCGGTCAATGTTTCGCCCATGGCTGACTTGGCCACGATGCCGGCAAGATTTGCCTCAATCTCCGCCGGGCGATCGGGATCAATATTGGTGATCGCGAGCCACAGCCTGCCACTCGCGTCTTTTGCGGCGATGGCATCCACGCGTGGCAACGTGATGTCGCCGTGCGTGTAGGTGCCGGCGTCGAAGGTGACCGGCACAAACGTGGAGTCTTGGAACGGCGTATACATTTTGAAGACGTAGTAGGTCGGAGTCAGCACCATCTTTTCTTTATCAGTCAGAATCATGGCTTGCAGCACGCTGATCATTTGGGCAATGTTAGCCATCCGCACGCGGTCCGCGTGGCGGGCAAAAATGTTCATGTTCAATGCAGCCAGCATTGCGTCGCGCAGACTGTTCTGCTGGACCAGGAAACCTGGATTGCTGCCGGGCAAAGGGGCATACCAGGCGCCCCATTCGTCCACAACGAGGGCTACTTTCTTTTCCGGGTCGTACTTGTCCATGATCGCGGAATGTTTGCGAATCAAATCTTCCATATCCAGCGTGGACTTGAGGATCTGACTGTACTCGGTCTCTCCGAATCCTACGGATTTGAACGAGGGCGGCCATCGGACGACCGTGTACGAGTGCATCGAAAGACCATTGATATCCCAACTCCACGTATGATGCTGGTAGGCCTTCATGACGGTTTCGGTCCATTCGGTCCACCTGGGCTCACCGCCACCGGGGCCGACGGCGATCTTAAGCATTTGCTGCTTGTCCTGTTGCGCTGGATTGAAGTTGCGGACGAAGCGGCTGTAGATCTTCATCTGGCTTAAATAATATTCGGATGACATGTTGCCGCCACAGTCCCAGCTTTCATTGCCGAGGCCCAGAAAGCTCACTTTATAAGGACCGGGATGACCGTTGGCTGCGCGCTCTTTGGCAAGAGTCGTCGGCTGAGCGGCAGTCAGGTATTCGAGCCATTCCGAGGCTTCCCGTGGAGTGCCGGAGCCGACGTTCACGGAAACATAGGCCTGTGCGCCAATCTGATCCAGGAAGTCCATGAATTCATGAGTACCAAAAGTGTTCGGTTCGATCACACCGCCCCAATTGGGATTGAGTGTTACGGTTCGCGGATTGCCAATTCCGTTTCGCCAATGGTATTCGTCGGCGAAGCACCCGCCTGGCCAGCGAACGTTTGGTACCCGGATCGCCTTGAGCGCTTGAACGACATCGTTGCGAATTCCGCGAGTATTGGGAATTGTCGAATCCGGCCCGACCCAGATGCCGTCATAAATGCCGTGTCCAAGGTGTTCGGCGAACTGGCCGAAAATATTGCGGTCGATTTTTGCGCCAGGATTGGATAGATCGACGGACAGTTCAACTTTTTGCGCATGAACAAAAGGCGCGATCCCTCCTAACGCCATCAGAATGAAACTACAAAGAAGCGCTCGGATGACGGATAGGCCTTTGCAAGACAGAACCGCGAACGGCAAGAGAAATGGATGAGCGTGACTTGAGCTTCTTGCGGGCGACAAAACCATTTTTTGATCTCCATGACGGGCCAACTCCTGGCGGGGGCACAAGAGAGAGCGCTGGCCTCGTGGTCGCCACTACTTTAAAACAATAATCTCATCATTGGTGCCACAATCGTCGCAGGTCGAGAGTCGATCCAGGGATGACGTCTTGATGTATTCGACTATCGATAAGGAATTCCTCGTAGCCAGCTGTTCTCGATCATGCGTCGTTGGCAGGCATCGCCACCATGCTGGTGATTTTGTGCCGTCATCGCGCCCCTCCCAAGGACGACGCTTACTACGCCCCCAAAAGGAACGCGCCCTGCTCACTTTTTCTTGGTTCAGTCCTTCAAATTTACCTGATTAGGGTAGCGGTCATGGCTCCTACAACTGGGGAGGTGAAAAACACGCATACGGCCCGTGCATCCTCCAAGTTAAATCCCACCCGGTTTTGGATTGGAGTTCCACGAAGGGATATGTAATTCGAGTATTCTGGAAAAATAGTAGCACGGCACAAATCGCCGCATTTTTATTGGCGAAATGAGCTGTGGCGGAGAAAGGGGGATTGAAACCTCCGTGGGTGACGGGGAGCGGAGGGGTTGGTGAGCGCTGGTATGTCTCTTGTTTTCAACATGCATTTTTCATTTTCTCTAATCGCCAGATTCCATGGGGGATGCAAGAGCCTCAAATCAGTCAAAATTAGTAGCAAGTAGAGTCACAAATTGTCGGCTTCTTGAGCTGCATAGAGAAGGAGACAGTGACTCGTCCAGCTTCTTCCCAACTTGAACGTCATCGCGACCAGGGTGCAATGATCTGCTTTACGCGCGAATCATGGTTTTTGAGATCGCTCGAAAGCCTGTAAGATCCAGAAGTGTGCTGTAGAGGCAACTGCGGGCCGATGCTGCTTAGCAGGCTTTGGTATGAGCAATGACACAGGAGCAGTCCTCAAGAAAACTCCTCTCTTCGCGAACCTGACGGAGGGAGAGCTACGAGCTCTGGCCGCGAGAACTTCCCGGAAGCGATTCCGGCAAGGTGAGCACTTGTTCGCCGAGGGTGATTCCTGCACGGGCTTGTTCTTGGTGGCCTCTGGAAGAATCCGTATCTTCAAGCTCTCAGCGTCTGGACGCGAGCAGGTTCTTGCGGTCGAGGGTCCCGGCAGCTCGTTTGCGGAACTCCCCGTCTTTGACGGGGGCAATTACCCTGCGGCCGCGTCGGCCCTGGAAGACACGGAGGTTCTGTTCATTTCGCGCAAGGATTTTCAGAACTTCTGCCGCGAGCATCCGGACGTGGGTCTGAAAGTGATCGCCGTGGTTGGGTCGCGGCTGCGTCGTCTTGTCGGTATCATTGAGGAGCTTTCGTTCACAACGGTCCGGCAGAGGCTGATTGCGCTGATCTTACGTTTGGCACAGGCTGACGGGACACCCTCGAATGAGGGCATTCGCGTGGAGCTGACAAAGAGTCATCAGGATCTTGCGGCGGAACTGGGCACGGTGCGCGAACTAGTCTCCCGGAACCTCAGTCGGTTGCAAGCCGAAGGGTTTTTGGATGTGGAAGGTCGCAAAATCGTGGTCAAAGACCTGCCCGGCTTGAAGCGCGAACAGACTTCCACCGAATAGCGTCCGAACCGAAAATGTTTGACCTTCCACCCTGATAGTGACTTTGGTCACTGCCCCTTCTCCGTAACCCATCCAGAATGGGTTCGTGAGGGAGGCAAATCATGAACTTCAGCACTGAAACCAGGGTGAACGAAATTGCCCTTTCGAATCCTGGGGCGAGGCGCGTTCTCGAGGACGCAGGTGTGGACTACTGCTGCGGAGGAGGTAAATCGCTGCAGGACGCCTGCTTACACGCCGGAGTGACAGCCGATGAAATTCTGAAGCGGTTGAGTCAAAACAGCGAACTGGCAGGTCCTGCAGATGCCGAGTGGACGAGCGCCTCCCTTGCGGACCTGACTCGACACATTCGAGA
>JBGPDI010000030.1:0-44176 GCA_041482215.1 Candidatus Acidiferrum sp.
AACGGTGGTCCAGAGGCCGCGCTTGTCGCCGACGGCGGATTGCGTGACGTTCATGGTGCGGACGATTTTGTTGGAGATGCGATAGACTTCTTTTTTCTCGTCGAAAGACAAATCCGGATCAAATTCCACGTTTAGAGTGGTCGCGAGCATTTCCGCGGCGAGTTCTTCGGCGTATTCGCCGGCGACTTCTTCGGTTTCGCCGAAGGAGTGATGCTCGGACAAATATCCGTACATGGATTTATCGCTCGGAAGGGCGAGGCCGATGCTGGCGGCGATCAAGCGGTGCGCTTCCTTGGTGGAATTCTCGCTGATAACGGTGAAAGCAACCTGGCCAAGCTTGATGTGTTTCAATCCTTCGCTGCGGGAGATGAGCTTGCAGTTAGGAGGAAAAATGGAGGAGACGCGGACAATATTGCAAGCCGCAATTCCCGCGTTTCGAAGTGCGAGCTCGAAACTGGAAAGCCTTTCACGATGCTTACCGACACCTTTGGTGAGGAATATTTTCTTTGCGACGAACGCCATTGTGCCGGTTTACCGTGCCTCCATGAGTAGTGTGACAGCGAAAAAATTACCCGCTGTGGAAAAGTAACAAGAAGGTATTGCAGTGTCAAATGCTTTCACACTGTCAGCGGAGTGTTTAAGACCAAATGTGAATGGAAGATGAGTGCTACAAGGGCCGAACTACTCTCCGGCGATGTGCTGGAGTAATTTTCCGAGTGGTTTGCAAAGCGCTAGGATTTTTCCAAGGTCGTCGGGAGTGAAATCCGAGCCCGCGGCGCCTGGCGTGGCGCCTTTTCTGCTGATTTGAATGACGCCGATGACTTTGCCATCGAAAAGGACGGGAGCACTGATCATTTTTTGAATCACTTCGGCGGCTTCGGCGGTGATTTTCACGCCTTCGAACACGGTAGCGTGGCGCGAGACGGAAAAATTGTTTTCGATCTCGGGGCGGCTGTCGCGCGCGGTGCGGGCCGCGAGAGCTGAATTGCTGGAAAGTGGAATAAAACCGACTTTTTTCAGGGCTTCCGGAACGAGAAAATGAAGATGGCGCCAGCGTGTGGAAACCGCAAGGATTCCCACTTCATCGTTGCGGACACCGAGATTCTTGGCGATTTTTTCCGCCACGGAGACAAGCGAAATCTGCGATTCGCCCTTTTGCTCGGTGGTGAGGGCGGTGGCGATGCGCTCCAGTTCGGAGACGAGGCTGAGTGTCGTGCTCATGGGAGGTGAATAAAACCTAGATCACAGGCCGGGAGAGGTAGGGCCTAGAGGATCCTATCCGTCATGCTGCCATTTTCGGGTAGTCCCGCGTTGGCGGCAAGAAGATTTCGAATCGTTTGTGTCCGCAGAAAGAACAGGTAGTGGGTCAGTTTGAATTTTGAACCCTATTGTCACGATCAGGAAAATTCAAACTGACCCACTACCAAAGAACAGTGCAACTTGCATACACGGAATCATGTGCCTATACTGATTTTGCCGCGGCTACTCATCGCTCCTACGGAGTCAATCAGCGCGATCCGGCTGGGACTTACGCGGCGGAGAGGGCATGTCTTCGACGGCAACCCAGCCTGATACGAGTTATTTCCTCAGAAAGCTGCATTCCTTTACCGGGGTACTTCCCGTTGGCGCATTTTTGGCGGAGCATTTCTGGTCCAACAGTTCCGTGCTGGTAAGCGCGGAGAAATACAACGCGACTTCGCAAGAATTGCAGAATATTCCGTTCCGGTTGATCGTGGAATGGTGCGGGATTTTTCTGCCGATGCTGTTTCACGGCGGATACGGGATTTATATCTGGATTCGCGGGAAATCAAACGTTTCGGCGTATCCGTGGGTAGGGAATTGGCTCTATGCGACGCAGCGATACACGGGACTCGTCGCGTTTGCCTATATTGGTTGGCATCTCTACACAGAGCGGTGGCTAACGCACGGGACTTCGACCTACGAAAACGTTGCGATGGACATGCAGAATCCGTGGTACCTGACGTTTTTTATTGTGGGAGTGCTGGCGTCTTCGTTTCATCTGGGCGTGGGAATATGGAATTTCCTTTGCAAGTGGGGGCTGGCCGCGACTGTTAAGGCCCAGCAGGCTGCGGGAGGATTAGGCGCGCTGGTGGGCGTGGCGTTCAGCGTGGTGGGAATTTTGATCGTACTTAGTTTTCGATTTGACTGGCATCCGTTCTCGGCCTACTTACCAAGAAAATGAGACAGCCAAAAATTATTGTAGTGGGTGGTGGTCTGGCCGGACTGATGGCGACGATACGCGTTGCGGAGTCCGGGATACCGGTGGACTTATTCTCGATCGTGCCGGTGAAGCGCTCGCATTCGGTTTGCGCGCAGGGCGGGATCAACGCGGCGAAAAATCAAAAGGGTGAAGGCGATACGGTCGATAAGCACTTCGACGACACGATTTATGGCGGAGATTTCCTGGCAAATCAGCCGCTAGTGAAGCGGATGTGCGAGGCGGCGCCAGGAATTATCGATTTGCTGGACCGCATGGGCGTGATGTTTAACCGTACACCGGAAGGATTGCTGGATTACCGGCGGTTTGGCGGGACGCTCTATCACCGCACGGCATTTGCGGGAGCTACTACGGGGCAACAACTCTTGTACGCGCTGGACGAGCAAGTGCGGCGGCACGAATCCGAAGGCAAAGTAAAAAAGTTCGAAGGTGCGACGTTTCTTTCCGCGGTGATTGATGATGGCGGCGTGTGCCGGGGCATCTGCGCGATGGATTTGCGCACGATGGAAGTGAAAACGTACGCGGCGGACGCCGTGATTTTTGCGACCGGCGGAAATGGCGCGATTTTTGGGCGCTCGACGAATTCGGTGGTGTGCACGGGATCGGCGCAGGCGGCGCTGTTCACGCAAGGCGTGGATTACGCGAACGGCGAATTCATCCAGGTGCATCCAACGGCGATTCCCGGTGAAGACAAGCTGCGGTTGATGAGCGAATCGGCGCGCGGCGAGGGCGGGCGCGTGTGGGTGCCGCGGAATCCGGCAGAGAAACGCGCGGCGAAAAGCATTCCGGAAGCGGAGCGATTTTATTTTCTGGAAGAGTGGTATCCGAAATACGGGAATCTGGTGCCGCGAGATATCGCTACGCGCGCGATTCATCGGATTGTTTATCAGGAAAAACTCGGGATTGACGGACAGCCGGCGGTTTATCTGGATGTGACGCACATTCCGCGCGAGACGCTGGACCGCAAGCTGGAAGGGATTCTAGAGATTTACGAAAAGTTCTGTGGAGTTAATCCTCGCGAAGAACCCATGAAAGTTTTTCCCGCGATGCACTACACGATGGGCGGGATTTGGGTGAATGGCGAGGACCAGGCGACGAACGTAGCGGGAATTTACGCGGCGGGCGAATGCGAATATCAGTATCACGGCGCGAACCGGCTGGGAGCGAATTCGCTGGTGTCTTGTATTTTTGGCGGAGGGATCGCGGGGCCGGCGGCGGTGAAATACGCGAAGAATTTGGAAAAGGGTGCGGAGTCCACGCCGTCGGCGGTTTTTGATTTGGAGAAAAAACGGCAGGAAGAGAAAAATCAGAAGCTGATTAGTCAGGACGGTTCGGAAAACCCCATTACGATTTGGCGGGAATTGGGAGATGTGATGACGGAGCATGTGACCGTCACGCGCATCAATAAGAATCTGGAAATCGCGGATGCGAAAATTCGAGCTTTGCAGGAACGCTATAAGAAAATCAATCTTAGCGATCGGACGAAATGGTCGAACCAGACGCTGAACTTTGCGCGCGAACTGGAAAACATGATTGTGCTGGCGCGGGTCATTACACTTGGCGCTTTGGCGCGTAATGAATCGCGCGGGGCGCACTACAAGCCGGATTTTCCGGAGCGCGATGACGCGAATTGGCTTAAGACCACGCGGGCGAAGTGGGTGAACAACGATATTCAGCTGACGTATGAGCCGGTGGATATTTCTTTGATCAAGCCGCGGCCACGGCGTTACGACGCGGCGAAGTAGTTTGCGCGATTCGAACGTACGAAGCAGTGATAATTGTTAGTTGAGGGATCATGGCGGAAACGAAGCAGGTAATCGTCAGGATAAAACGGCAAGCGGGGCCGAAGGAAGCTGCGCGGTGGGAGGAATTTGCTCTCAAGTGGCGGCCTTCGATGAATGTGATTATTTGTTTGCGGGATATCGCAGAGAATCCGGTTACGCGCGACGGGAAAAAGACGACACCGATTTCGTACGATTCGAATTGTCTGGAAGAGATCTGCGGATCGTGCGCGATGCTGATCAACGGGAAAGCGCGGATGGCTTGTTCGGCGCTGGTGGATAAGCTGGAACAGCCGATTCGAATCGAGCCGATGTCGAAATTTCCGCTGGTGCGCGACCTGACGGTGGACCGGCAGTTCATGTTCGAAAGCTTGAAGCGCGTGAAGGCATGGATTCCGATCGATGGGACTTACAATTTGGGCGAGGGGCCGCGCGTTTCGCCGGAGATTCAGGAAAAAGGATATCCGCTTTCGAATTGCATCAGCTGTGGAAGTTGCCTGGAGGTTTGTCCGCAGGTGAATGACAATAATCAGTTCGTGGGCGCGGCGATCATCAGCCAGGTGCGACTTTTCAACATGCATCCGACTGGGACGTTGAACAAAAGCGAGCGGCTCAGCGCGTTGATGGGGCCGGGCGGAATTCAGGAATGCGCGAATGCGCAAAACTGCGTGCATGCTTGCCCGAAGAATATTCCATTGACGGAGTCCATCGCGGAAGTGAACCGCGAGGTGTGGAAACAGGCACTGCTTGGTTGGCTGATAGGGTAAACTCTCTCCACGATTCGAAACCTGGGGGAAATCAATGCGCCGTTTGTTCGCTTTTCTGTGCGTTAGTTGCTGTTTGTGTGCGGGAGTTTTGTTTTCTCGGCGCGCGTCCGCGGACGATATTGCCGAACGCGCGAGGAAGCTTCATTTTTCGTCGATCGTGCTGGATACGCACGACGACACCACGCAGCGGTTCTTCTCGAAAAATTACGACATCGGGAAACGGAATCCCGACGGACATGTGGATATTCCACGCATGCGCGACGGGGGGATGGATGCGATTTTCTTTTCGATCTGGATTGACGGGCGCATCATGGGGCCGCCTGCAGTGCAGAAAGCGCTCGATCAGATTGATGCGGTGCATGAGAACGTTCGAAAGTATTCGAAGGACCTGGTGCTCTGCCGCACCGCCGCTGAAGTTCGCGAGGCGCACAAGCAGGGGAAGATTGCGGCGCTCATCGGAGTTGAGGGTGGGCACATGATTGGCAACGACATTCGCGTGTTGCGAATGTTTGGCGATCTGGGCGTGCGGTATATGACGCTTTCACATTTTTATAATGATGAGTGGGCGGATTCGTCGACCGACAAGCCGGTACATAACGGACTTACGGATTTCGGCAAGGACATTGTGCGCGAAATGAACCGGCAGGGAATTATGGTGGACATTTCGCACGTCAGCGACAAGACGTTTTATGATGCGCTGGAAGTGAGCAAGGCTCCGCTGATTGCGTCGCACTCGTCGTGCCGGGCTCTTTGCAATCATCCGCGGGATATGTCCGACGAGATGATCAAGGCGCTGGCCGCGAAGGGTGGCGTCATCCAGATCAATTATGAGCGGAGTTTTATTGACCAAGCCTATAAAGATGCTTCGGAGAAACTGTCGGGCGGGGTTGTAGCAAAGTTCGACAAGTTCAAAAAGGAATGTGGCGACGACCAGGAGTGCTTTGGCCGGAAGATGGCCGAAGAAGAAAAGCAAGCTATCGCAGAGGGAAAGCTGCCGCATGTGAGCTGGGAGAGAATTATTGATCACATCGATCATGCCGTGAAGCTGGTAGGTGCGGATCACGTTGGACTGGGCTCGGATTTCGATGGGGCGAATATGCCGGAAGGAATGGAAAACTGCTCAAAATTGCCCAAGATTACCGAGGCGCTGATGCGGAAGGGTTATTCGGACGTGGACATTCGCAAAATTCTCGGGGGCAATACGCTGCGCGTGATGGAGCAAGCCGAAAAGGTCAGCAGGGAATTGCAGGCGCAATAGTAAGGCGTTGATGGATTGAGGAGAAATGAGAATTGAAATGGTTCGAACATTGTTGGCAGCAGGGCTGTGCGTTGCGGCTGGGGCGTTTTTGGCGGCTGGCGTGACGGCAGACGATATTTCGGCGCGGGCGAAGAAGCTGCATTTTGCTTCGATCGTTGTGGACACGCACGACGACACGACGCAGCGATTCATGGATGGCAAGTTTGACCTGGGGCCGCGCAGTACGAGCGGGAGCATTGATATTCCGCGGATGCGCGAAGGCAATCTCAGCGCGATTTTCTTTTCAATTTGGATGCCGAGTAAAGTGACAGGGCCGGAGGCGGTGGATCGGGCGCTAGACCAGATAGATGCGGTGAGAGAGCAGGTTCGAAAGCATTCGAATGATCTAGTGCTGGCGACGACGGCGGCGGAAATCCGCGAGGCTCACAAACAGGGGAAGATTGCGGCGCTGATAGGTGTCGAGGGCGGGCACATGATTAATTCGGACCTCGGTGTGCTGCGGTCGTTTGCGGCGCTTGGGGTGCGCTACATGACGCTGACGCACAGCGGGAACGATGAATGGGCGGATTCCTCGACGGACAAGGCAGTACACAACGGGCTGACGGATTTTGGTAAGGGTGTGGTGCGGGAGATGAACAGGCTTGGCGTTATGGTGGACATCTCGCACGTTAGCGATAAGACTTTTTATGACGCTTTGGAAGTCAGCAAAGCGCCGCTGTTTGCTTCGCACTCTTCGTGCAGGGCCATTTGCGATGCGCCGCGGAACATGACGGACCAGATGATGAAGGACCTGGCGGCAAAGGGCGGCGTGGTTCAGATCAACTATCACGTGGGCTTTTTGAGCCAGGAATTTCGCGACGCGGAGAAAGCGAATCCGGAGATCAACAAGGCTATTGCAGCGGAAGTCATGAAGCGCTGCGGAGACAACGAGGGTTGCCAGTTGATTGAGGGTGACCGCATTACGCGCGAGTACGTGGAACAGGGCAAATTGCCTCGCGTGGATTTCTCGAAAATCATTGAGCACATTGAGCATGCAGTGAAGGTCGCGGGTGTTGATCACGTGGGACTCGGTTCAGACTTTGACGGGGCGAACATGCCTTATGGGATGGAAGACGCGACGAAGTTGCCGAAGATCACCGAGGCGCTGTTGCAAAAGGGCTACTCCGAGGGTGACGTGAAGAAGATTCTCGGAGAAAATACTCTTCGCGTGATGTCGGAAGTGGAACGCGTGAGCCGGGAATTGAATAGCGGGAAGTAAATTCGAACGAGAAAACTTTAGAGATATGCAGGAGGAGCGCTAGAAAATGAAACGGGCAAAGTGGTTTTTGGTCATTGCGGGAATGGGACTGGTGGTTTTCGGATGTAAGAAAGAGCAACCTGCCGAGGCTCCGCCTCCGGAACAGCCCAAGGCGGAGGCTCCCGCCCCGCCCAAGATGGAGACTCCAGTGGTGCCGGAGACGACGGCGAGCGCGCCTGCATCGGTGACCAAGCAGGGCTACGATCGCGCGCTACTTCGCCCCGCGGCGCTGAAGGAACAGGCGCCGGAGACTTATCAAGTGAAGTTTGTAACCACGCGCGGAGATTTTGTGGTGAAGGTGACGCGCGCCTGGGCGCCGATTGGAGCCGACCGCTTCTACAACCTCGTCAAGCATCACTTCTATGACAACGCGAGTTTCTTCCGTGTGGTTCCCGCGTTCGTGGTGCAATTTGGCATCAGCGCCTATCCGCCGGTTTCGGCGGCCTGGGCAGACGCGAATATCAAGGATGAACCGGTGGTTGGGAGCAACAAACGTGGTTACCTGACGTACGCGAAGACGAGCATGCCGAATACACGCTCGACGCAGATCTTCATCAATCTAAAGGACAACGCGGGCTTGGATGGCCAAGGGTTTTCGCCATTTGGATACGTGGATCCTCAAGGTATGAAGGTAGTGGAGATGCTTTACGACCAATACGGAGACAGTGGCGGCCCCGATCAGGACCAAATCACCAAGCAGGGGAAGCCTTATGTGGACAAAGGCTGGCCTAAGCTGGATTCCATCAAGAGCGCTACGTTGATGGGGCCCGCGGCGGCGGCCGCGAAGCCCTAAATATAGTGGCGTACCTGTGATTACTTTTTTGAATGCAGCGCATCTAATCTTTTGTAGGGCCTTCCCTTTGACTTGGGGGAGGGCGCGAGGGTATTCTTCAGTTTCATGATGACCTGTTGCCAGATGATGTGTTGTCCATGCACGTGCAACGCTGCGTGTTGCACGACACCCATCTCTGGCCAGAGGAGTTTCCGGACTTAAGTTTTAGCTGAATCATAAAGTTCCGAAGCCCACATGCCAGAGCACCTGGTTATGTGGGCTTTTTGTTTTTGGCGGCAAGTTTTTGAGAACAACAGCCCTGGGAGCGGGAAATATGAGCGTCGCAGCTTTACCGGAAGTTGAAGAACGGCACAGCCGAGAGGCGATTGAGGCGGAGATTGTTCGTTTTGAAGAGCGCATCCAGCAACTTCAGAGCGGGGCCATCACGCCGGAACAATTCCGTCCTTTTAGGCTGAAGCATGGCACTTATGGGCAGCGGCAACCGGGCTTTCAGATGTTGCGCGTGAAGATTGCAGCAGGAGTTCTTACAGCGGCGCAGCTTCGGGTACTGGCGACGATTGCCGACGAATACTCGACAGGCCGTGGCCACCTGACGACGCGGGAGAACGTTCAATTTCATTTTGTGAAGCTGGAGCACGTTGGCGCGGCGATGCGCTTGCTCGCGGACGCGGGGCTTACCACGCGCGAGGCTTGCGGGAATACGGTGCGCAACGTCACCGCGTGCCCAGTGGCGGGGATTTGCCCGGGCGAGGCGTTTGACGTCACGCCGTATGCTTTGGGCGTCTCGCGATATCTTTTGCGGCATCCGGATTTTCATGATTTGCCGCGCAAATTCAAGATTGCTTTCTCCGGTTGCGAAAATGATGGCGATTGCGCGGTTGCGGGCATTCACGACGTGGGATTGATCGCGCAAGTGCGTGGCAGCAATGGTACTTCGCGGCGTGGATTCAAGGTTCTGATCGGCGGCGGCTTGGGAAGTCTGCCAACGGAAGCGGCGGTGCTGCATGAATTTCTGCCGGAAGAGGAATTGCTTCCGACGATAGAAGCAGTCCTGCGGGTGTTCACCGAGACGGGAAACCGCAAGAACAAATTGCTGGCGCGATTGAAATACGTTTTGCGCGCGAAAGGGATCGAGGAGTTTCGGCGTTTGGTGGCGGAAAAGCGCAAGCTGTCTCAGGCGCCGGCGGAGGTTTTTGCCGTACCGTCGCCGATCCAACCGTCGCTGGTGACAATTGCACCGATACCTTTGTCTAGTTCGGCAGTTGAGACGCAGGTTGATCCAGAATACGACCGCTGGGCCGAGCACAATCTGATGTTTCAGCGGCAGGCGGGATATGGCGGCGTGTGGGTGAAACTTTCCGCGGGAACGCTGCACAGCAGCCAGATGCGCGGGCTCGCGGACGTTCTGGAGAAGAATGAGCTTACTGGTGTGCGTATTGCGGTCAATCAGGACCTGGTGATTCCGTGGGCGCCGTTTGACCGGGTGCGCTCGATCTATCAAGGGCTGCGCGAGTTCGATCTGGCCACTGCCGGAGCGCGAACGATTTCCGATGTGACGGGATGCCCAGGAGCCACTACCTGCAATCTTGGCATTACGCGATCGCTTACCCTGGCAGAAGTGCTTTCGCGCGAGTTGAATGATTACACCGATCCGGAAATTCAGAAGCTCCGCATCAAGATCAGTGGCTGCCCGAACTCGTGCGGACATCATCACATTGCGGATATTGGATTTTACGGAAACGTCAGGAAAATCGGGGAGCAGCAAGCGCCTTATTACCAAATGCTGCTTGGCGGCAAAGTGGATGCGGATGGAGTGCGATTTGGGCGGCAGATTTTGTCCGTGCCGGCGCGGCCGATTCCCTCGATCATTCGGGGACTCCTGAGCTTTTATCAGGCAAACCGTGCGGCGGGGGAATCGTTTTCCGCGTGGGCGACGCGGACGCCGGATGAAACTCTCAAACAGAAGCTGCAGCCTTTCGCGGAAGTGACGAGCGACTCCGAGGAAATTTTCGTCGATTGGGGCGACACGGAGACGTATTCGCTGAAGCTCGGGCGCGGGGAGTGCGTGGCATGAGGGGCAAGGTCCATCTGGTTGGCGCAGGGCCGGGCGATCCGGAGCTGCTCACGGTGAAGGCCGCGCGCTTGCTCGCAAGTGCGGACGTCGTTCTGCACGATGCGTTCGTTAGCGATGGCGTGCTGGCGATGATTTCCTCGACAGCCGAGATTATCAATGTGGGCAAACGGGCGGGGCAGAAACTACTGACGCAGGATGAGATCAATGCGCTGCTGGTTTCGTACGGGCAGTCGCGTGCGACTGTGGTGCGTTTGAAAGGCGGCGACCCTTCAATTTTTGGACGCGCCGGGGAAGAAATCGAGGCGCTTCGGGCAGCGGGGATCGAGTACGAAATCGTTCCGGGAATCAGCGCGGCGCTGGGGGCGGCTGCGGCTGCAGGAATCTCGCTGACTGACCGCCGGGTGGCGTCGCAAATTTTATTGACTACGTTTTCGCGCGGAAGCGATGGCAGCGCGATGGATTGGGGCAGTGTTACCAGCACGACCACGCTGGTTCTCTACATGCCGGGCGCCGATTACGCCGAAGTTTCGGAACGATTGCTTGATGGCGGGCTTACGGAAGATCTTCCCTGCGTGATCGTGTCTCAGGCGTCGGGATCTGAGCAGCAAGTGCGATGGTCGAG
Source organism: Candidatus Acidiferrum sp. (assembly GCA_041482215.1). GTDB lineage: Bacteria > Acidobacteriota > Terriglobia > Acidiferrales > UBA7541 > Acidiferrum. Next base: position 10,832 of record JBGPDI010000030.1, read on the forward strand.
CGTTGGGCGGCTTGCGAGCGAGGAAAAACTTGCGGCTCCGGCGCTGCTGATTGTGGGCCGCGTAGCGTCACGAGATGTTGCGGAGATCAGCGCGACTTGCTGGGGCAGGGTACAGAAGGACCGGGTCTTACAAAAAAGTTCAGTGATTTAAGTAGACAGGAGAAAACCAATGACTACGGAAGTGGAAGTCGTAAAGAGCGGAAGCCGATGGAAGCCGTCGCTGGACACGCTGGCGGTGCTGGTGGCGTTTCTGCTGGCGCTGCTCGTGAGAACTGGCGTTTTCAAGCACGTTCCTTGGTGAAGATTCACGAAAAAAACGGAGATAACGAATCATGGCTGATGTGATTACAGTTCCCCAGGTACAGCCGGTTCAACCGGCGTTGAAGTTTTTGCGTGTGATTCCAGGTGTTCTGCTGCTTGCAGCGGTCGGTTACGCCGGCAAGCTACTGGAACAGAATGTCGGAGCGTACGCCAAGGCGCATCATTGGACGTTCCCGAACATCGAATACGTTTTGTGGGCCATCTTACTGGGCTTGGCGATTTCCAACACGGTGGGCGTGCCAGAGATATTTCGGAGCGGCGTGGCAACCTATGAATTCTGGCTGAAGGCCGGGATTGTGCTGCTTGGCGCGCGGTTTCTGCTTGGAGATATTTTGAAACTAGGCGGCGTCAGCCTGGTGCTTGTGGCCATTGAGATTATTGGATCGCTGGCGTTCATGACTTTTTTGGGGCGGCTGTTCAAGCTCAAGCCCAAACTTACGACACTGCTAGCGGTTGGCTCTGCGGTGTGCGGCGTAAGCGCCATCATCGCCACCAAAGGGGCGATTGATGCGGATGACGAGGATTCTTCGTTCTCCATCGCGGCAATTCTAGCGCTTGGGGCGCTGGCGCTGTTTACGTTTCCGGTGATCGGGCATTTTCTGCATTTGAGCGATCGTGCGTATGGGCTATGGGCGGGCCTGGGTGTGGACAACACGGCGGAAGCCTCGGCCGCGGGAGCGCTGTACTCCGACGCTGCTGGAAAGCTTGCCGTGCTGGTTAAGTCCACGCGAAACGCGATGATCGGATTTGTCGTGCTTGCGTATGCGATTTATTGGGCTAGCAAGGGGCAGGCGCAGGCGGTGGGGAACAAGGCGGCGTTTCTTTGGGAGAAGTTTCCGAAGTTTGTGCTGGGCTTTCTGCTGATCTCGGTGCTGGCTACGTATCACTTTTTCAACAAGGATCAGGTGGGAGCGCTTGCGAACCTCTCGCGATGGGCGTTTCTGCTGACCTTCGCAGGCGTTGGACTGCAGACGAACTTCAGCAATATGCGCAAGCAAGGACTGCGGCCGTTCGCAGTGGGCGCGATCGGAGAAGTGGTGATTGCGGCTTTTACGCTGGCGCTGGTCTACGGCGCGGGGAAAATATTCGGCTGGTAGAAAAGCTCGTCGCTAACGAGTCAGAATCTATCGAAGGCACCGGATTTGCTCTAGTCGCCTTTCCGTTGCTGGACGCCCTTCGCGGCTCCTAGGATCAAATTGTAGGCGGCTTGGCGGGAGACGCCGGTCTTGTCCTTGTCGCCGTACGGCGTTGAGGCCACGCCAAACGCGGCGACCTTCTCATACTTGAACATTTCGGTTAGAGCGGCAGCGAGCTCGGTGCTTGTGGGGCCACTGGGAACGGTGAGCGGATGGCCGGGGACTTCGAGCGGATCGAGGCCGTCCATGTCCACGTGAATGTAGATTACGTCGGTGGCCTCGGAGAGGCGCTTCATGGCGCTGTGAAGATTTGCGGAGCGCGTTCGAACGTCTTCCAAAGTGAGTTGCTGAATGTCGGAACGATCGAGGAGTTCCTGCTCGAGCGGGTCGGTGTCGCGCACGCAAACTTCGACGATGTGGCGAGTGGGGACGGCGGGTTCGAGGCCGGTCTTGAGGCGCATGCGCGTGAGGCACTGGCCGGCAGCGATGGAGACGGGCATGCCGCCAAGCATGCCGCTCAGTGTCGTCTCGGGAGTGTTGAAGTCGCCGTGGGCGTCAACGAAGACCATGCCTACACGCAAAGGCTTCGCGGTGGGGCCAGAATGTTGCAGGCCGCTGAGCATGCCGAGAATGGAGCTGCAATTTGCGAGAAGCCCGACGGGCAAGTAGCCGTTGCGGCGTTCGTCGGCGATCTCTTTTGCAAGTTGGCCCTCGGCCAGGGCGAGGCGATTCCAGGAACCGTAAGCTTTTTCTTCGTCGGCAGAGAGTGCGACGGGAGAGGCGAGTTTGGTTTGGAATCCTTGGGCATCGAGGAGTTTCTGAATGCCACCTTGTTCGAGGTAGTCGGGACCGCCGGAAAGTTCGGGGACGTTGCGCTCGCCGACGTAGGACATTTTGACGAGGGCGACGCGGACGGGCTTCGCGCTGGCGTCGCGGTTCTGCGCGGAAGAGAGTGCAGGCAGCGAAAAGAAGCATACAAGCAACAGCGTCAAACAACGTTTCGTCATTTTCTTCTCTGCTACCTCTGTGCTCCGAAGCTTTGCGCCCTCAGTGTTAAATTCTTAGAGTCCGAGTACGGTCACCAGCTCGCGCACTGACGCCGAGGACTTCTGAAGAGCGGCGTTTTCTTCGGCTGTCAACTTGATCTGAATAATTTCTTCAACTCCCTTGGCGCCAAGCTTTACGGGCACGCCTACGAACAAGCCCTTGATTCCGTATTCTCCTTCGAGGTACACGGCGCAGGGGAGAATTTTCTTTTTGTCCTTGAGGATGGCTTCGACCATTTCGACAGCCGCGGCAGAGGGGGCGTAGTAGGCGGAGCCGGTCTTTAGCAAATTTACAATTTCGGCGCCGCCTTTGCGGGTGCGCTCGACGATGGCGTCAATGCGCTCCTTGGGGAGCAAATCGGGGAGGGGAATTCCGGCGACAGTGGAATAACGCGGCAGGGGCACCATGTCGTCACCATGACCTCCGAGAACGAAGGAGTGGACGTTTTCAACGCTGACTTTGCACTCCATCGCGACGAAGGTGCTCATACGCGCGGAGTCCAACACTCCGGCCATGCCGAGCACGCGGTTCTTCGGGAAGCCGCTGACTTTGAGTGCGGCTTGCGCCATGGCGTCGAGCGGATTTGTGACCACGATGATAATGCAATTCGGAGAGTGCTTGACGATTTGCTCGACTACGGCTTTCACCACGTCGTAGTTGGCTTTCAGCAAATCGTCGCGGCTCATGCCAGGTTTGCGCGGAAAGCCGGCGGTGATCACGACCACGTCGCTGTTGGCCGTCGCGGAATAGTCGCCGGTCGCCGTGGAAATGCCCGTCGCGTGCGAATCGGTTCGAGTGATCGGGCCGGACTCCATCATGTCCAGAGCTTTGCCCGCGGGCGGCCCGTCCAAAATATCTGTGAGAACCACGTCGGCGAGCTCCATGTCCACGATTCGCTGCGCGGTGGTCGAGCCCACAAAACCGCCGCCAACGACTGTTACTTTCTTTCTGCTCATGCGGTCCTCGTCTCCAAGAAAACTATTCTCTACGAATTCGCTGAGTTGGGGCTGGCGATGCAGCTAGCGCGCCACGGCGGCACCCTTCATGTTTTCAATAATGGCGGACGCGAAAGCGGACGTGCCGACTTTGGTCGCGCCAGGCATCAAGCGTTCAAGGTCATAGGTAACTTTTTTCTGTTGAATGGTGCGGGCGATGCCGTCTTCGATGAGCTTGGCGGCTTCATTCCACCCCAGGAATTCGAACATCATGGCGCCGGAGAGCATCACCGAACTGGGATTGATTACGTCCTTGTCGGCATATTTCGGCGCGGTACCGTGCGTTGCTTCGAACACGCCGAACCCGTCGCCAATGTTGGAACCCGGCGCCATGCCAAGGCCGCCGACTTGAGCGGCGCACGCATCGGAAAGATAGTCACCGTTCAGATTCGAAGTCGCCAGCACGCTATATTCATCGGCGCGCATCAGGACTTGCTGGAACACGGAATCGGCGATGCGATCGTTGATCATCAGTTTTTGTTTCCACTGACCCTTGCCGTGCGTCGAGTAAATCGAATCGAGAGTTTGCTTTACTTCGGCGTGAACGGACTTCCTGAACGCTTCCGGGGCCTGATCGAGACCCGGCTCGATCATCGCTGCGTCCTGTTCGACGGTGAGTGAAGGATTCTTGTCGAGATTATCCACGATCCAGCTTTCTCGTTCAGTGACGGTCTGGGCGCGGAACTCTTCGCGCGCGAGATCATAGCCCCAATCGCGGAAAGCGCCTTCGGTAAATTTCTGGATGTTGCCCTTGTGTACCAGAGTTACGCTCTTGCGCTTGTTTGCCAGCGCGTACTTGATAGCGCGGCGCACTAGACGCTTTGTTCCGGTTGGCGAGATCGGCTTGATCCCCACGCCGGAGTCCCACCGAATCTGTTTCTCTCCGTCTTTCAGCATGTCGTTGTTCAGAAATTCGAGGAGCTTTTTCGCTTCGGGTGATCCGGATTTCCATTCGATGCCAATGTAAACGTCTTCGGTATTCTCGCGGAAGATGAAGATATCCATTTTTTCGGGTTCACGCACAGGGGAAGGAACTCCCTGAAAGTAGCGCACAGGCCGCTCGCAGGAGTACAGATCCAAGAGCTGACGCAGCGCGACGTTGAGCGAGCGGATGCCGCCTCCAACGGGCGTGGTGAGCGGCCCTTTGATGGCGACGCGAAAATCACGAATAGCATCCACCGTGTCGGATGGGAGCCACTCATTGAATGCCTTGAATGCCTTCTCGCCTGCAAACACTTCGAACCACGCTACGCGGCGCTTTCCGCCGTAAGCTTTTTCTACCGCGGCGTCAAAGACCCGCCGCGACGCTTTCCAAATATCGCGGCCCGTTCCGTCACCTTCAATAAAGGGAATAATCGGCGCGTCCGGCACCTGCAATTCGCTGCCGCTGTAGCCGATGGGCTTGCCATCTGCTGGAACAGCGTTCCCGTTGTACGAACTCTTCATGGATACGACTCCTCGGATGAAGTGCGACCGCTGTGCGGGCATGAAAGGAAAGGGATGCTCCGCGCTGAAACAAATTCACCGGAATTTGAAACGCTCAGGTGACCTGAAAAGATATCACATTCGCGTGAATGCAGAGTACATTCGCGCAGGATTCTCGCTTCGGAAATAGTAAAGCAATCGGTCTGGACGCTATCGACGACAAGTCCGGTGCAGCCCACAAAGGCTAGTTCGAACTAGTCGTAATACTCCTGGCCGAGGTGGGTGATTAGGTCCTCGCCCATCATCCAACGAAGAGTGTTCTTCAATTTCATGGACTGGATGAAAAGATCGTGCTCGGGATACAGGCCGGGAGCGGTCATTGGCGACTTGAAATAGAAGCTAAGCCATTCCTGAATGCCACGCATGCCAGCGCGCTGCGCGAGGTCGAGGAACAGGACGAGATCGAGCACGATGGGCGCTGCAAGAATGGAATCGCGGCAGAGGAAGTCCACTTTGATCTGCATGGGGTAGCCCAGCCACCCGAAGATATCAATGTTGTCCCAGCCTTCTTTGTTGTCGCCGCGCGGAGGGTAGTAGTTGATGCGGACTTTGTGGCACATCTTGCCGTAGAGCTGTGGGTATAGCTGCGGCTGAAGAATGTATTCGAGCACGCTGAGCTTGGACTCTTCCTTGGTTTTGAAGGAGCCAGGATCTTCAAGAACCTCGCCGTCGCGATTGCCGAGAATGTTGGTGGAGAACCAGCCGTCGAGACCCAGCATGCGCGCTTTGAACGCCGGCGCAAGCACAGTCTTGATCAGGGTCTGTCCGGTCTTGAAGTCTTTTCCGCAGATCGCCACATTATGATCGTGCGCGAGCTGCTGAATCGCCGGGATGTCCACGCTGAGGTTCGGAGAGCCGTTCGCGTAAGGCACACCACTGGTCACCGAAGCCCACGCATACAGCATCGAGGGCGCGATCGCTGGGTGATTGGACTTCATCCCCTCGACGAATTTTTCAGGAGTGGAATGTACGTCTTCGGGCTTCACGAACGATTCCGTGGAGCCGCACCAGCAGGTCACCAGGCGCGAAGCGTGCGAAGTCTTCCGAAAGTTGGCGATATCTTCCTTGATTTTCAGCGCCAGCTCGTACTTATTCTTGCCTTTCTTGATGTTCGGGCCGTCGATCAATTTCACGAAATCGTGGTCGAACGCGGCTTTCATGGGCTTGATGGTGGATAGAAAGGGCTTCACCTTTTCCAGATCCTGAGGATTCAGGACGCCAGCATTTTCGGCGGACTGAAAGGCATTGTCTTTAAAAATATCCCAGCCGCCGAACGCGATGTCCTTCAAATCGGCCAGCGGAACGAATTTCTTGATAAGAGGAGTGCGGCCGTCGGTGCGCTTGCCCAGGCGAATTGTGCCCATTTGCGTGAGCGAACCGACGGGCTGTGCTTTGCGTTTGCGAACCAGCTCGACACCGGCCATAAAAGTGGTGCTGACGGCGCCCATTCCCGGGAGAAGAATTCCCAGTTTTCCCTTGGCGGGCGCGATTTTGGAAGGCTTATCCATGTCGCTCCTTTAGTTGAACGATCGCTGTGCGATCGAAAGAAAAATGAAGCTATAACTAGAATTGCCGCAGCGGAAGCGTGCTGCGTCCCCGAACAAACTAGTAATGATGAGGGAAGAACGCGGGATTTGCAAATCAGGGCTGCAATGACTTCGGCACGTATTTGTTTAAAACAGTGGGCAACCCCTCCACAAGAGGTGTGAGTCCTGTGGACTTTCAGGACAATTGCGCCGCATTTGCGCACTGCTGGCAGTCATCTAAGGAGTTAAAGTGAAACAAAAGGGCGCGGTCGCGCCCGCAACGGAGGATCCTCAGATGAAGACTTCAAATCGTAATGTGAAGTATTTGTGTGTGCTGTCGGTTCTGCTCATCGGTGCGATGATTTTCAGCGCTAGAGTGGGCGCCCAGGATGACGGTTGGCGGATTATTCGTGCTGAGTACGGATCTAGAACGCAACGCGCCGACGTCACGAATCTTCTGATCGATCTGATTGCCAGGGGCGGAGACAACGGCAGACTCGCCGTTAACGAAGTGACTATGGGCGGCAATCCCGCACCGGGGAAGGACAAGTCACTTTACGTCCAGGCACGAAATCGGAACGGTGAGGAACGCGCATTCGAATTCAAAGAGCATACCTATATGGATGTGCGAATTTTTGATGTCCGGGAAGCCCGGCACGATGACTGGGACGATCGCAGGCCGAATCGCGAGGGACACGATCGCGATGAATGGAACAGGCTCACCATTATCCGCGGATTTTACGGCGTACAAGGAAACACGACAAACGTCACCGATCTGCTACGCAGCAGGGTTCGCGAGGGTCAGCTCAGTATTCCCGTTATGAATCGCGCATTGGGCGGCGATCCAGCGCCGGGCGTTGCGAAAGTTCTGATAGTTGTCTATCGCTATCAGGGTAACGAAAGTGCTGCCGCCGTGCGCGAGGGAAGTACTCTCACGATTCCTTAGAACTCCTTAAAACTCGAACGAGTCTACGTCGGGTTCGCGTTGTCGCTACTTTGACGGATGGTTCAGAATCTCCGCCAAAGCATGTAACCGCGTCGCGTCTACCGGATTTGTCGCTGCGGCGGCACTCTTCTGCAACGACGGTGCCAAGCCCTTTAGCTTCCCCAGTTTGCTCTTGCTCAAGTGCGAACTCTCTGCGTTTTGGATCGCTTTCTGCAGAGCCGTGATTTGGTCTGCCGGCAAGGCTTGAGACCGGGACAACTGGTCCACATACGCCTTGGCCACCACCATCTGCGCAGGCCACTCGATTTTTTGCTGGTTCTGCACATTCAGCTCAGTTACGCGAACTGCCTTCGCCGCGTCGATTTCGTTCTGTGTTAGGAACTTGCTCGGCGACAGTTCAAAGACGTCTAGGCCGCGTGCAATCTCCGAACCGTAAATGTAGCCGTTGTACCAATAAGCCGACCAATCGCCGCCGAGTACAAGCATTTTCGGATCAATCGGGCCGCGGTCGAAATAGGCAATTTCAAATGGATGCGCCGTGTCGGTGAAGTCCACGATGGAAATACCGCCTTGGTACCAAGCCTGGACTTCGATATCGCGACCAGGGACCGGAATCAGCGAGCCGTTGTGCGCTACACAGTTTTCCGTGTCGCCCTGCGCAGCCGGTAATTTGTAATAGCCAGCGAAGCTAAGCTTGTCGTCTTTCAGATTGAAAAGCGCATCTGCGCCCCACTTGTTCGGGTCGTTCGGACGGCACCGTGCGCCCAGGCCGCCGCCCCACTCGTCGGTAAACACGACTTTGGTCCCATCGTTCGAGAACGAAGCCGAGTGCCAGTATGAATAGTTTGGATCGTTCACCGCATCCACACGCTTCGGATGTACCGGGTCCTTGATGTCAAGCAAAATTCCATTTCCAGAGCATGCGCCCGCCGCCAGCCCAATCGCCGAATACACCGTGATGTCGTGGCATTGGTTCGTGTCCGCCGGCTTATCCTTGCCATGGGTGCCGCCGTTGTTCAGACCGTTCAGCGCGCCCGTCCGCGGATCGATAAATAGCCGAGGGCTGGACACAACCTTCGCGTCTTGCGGGGCAGCGACTGGAACTTTGATCACTTCGATACGAAACAGCGCCGTATTTGGATCCTTGTCCGGAGTTTCGCCTGAACACCCAGCCAGTTCTTCCGGCTGACGCACGAACGATGTGCCCGACACGTAGATATAAACATTGTCCTTGTCGTTCGGATCTGTCACCAGAGTATGCGTATGAGATCCGCGGCACGTCTGAACGGCCGCGACCTGCTTGGGGTTCTTGATGTCTGTAATATCGAATATCCTCACGCCGCGGAAACGATCTTTTTGCGCTGCTGGCGGGCCTTTCTTCTTTTTTTCTTCCCCTGCGGGCGGCGGAGGCTCTGCCGGAAACCCTTGAACGCCGCAATCCAGGCGTCCATTCGGCATCTCTACCGACATGAACAGCAGGTTTTTGTACACCGACAAATCACCCTGTCCACCCGGGCACACCAGCGTAGTCAGCAACGCGGTGTTCGCCGGATGGGAGATGTCAAAGATATTCAACCCATAAAAATTCCCCTGAAACAGGTGGGTGCCCTGAAATGCCAAATCCGAGTTCGAGAAGGCAAGTTGCGCGATCACCAGCTGCAGCGGCTTCGGCATCTTTGAGGTGCCTCCCACGCCAAGCTGGGCGATAGTCTTCTGCACCTTCGGATCATCGGGGTCAGTGGCCCCGAGTTGAAATGCGTCAGGTTTCTTGACCAGCATGAGGTGCTTGAGGCCCATCGACGTTTCACCCGCGTCATAGACTCCCGGTGTCAGCTTAGCGCGCGGATCGTTTGCATCCGACCCCGTCATGCCCGCGGGTAGCACCGGTGCCGGCTGCGGAGCAAATGGATTCTCGTCCTCATCGTCTTTCTCGGCTTGCTGCGCTGGTGGCGGGGTTGGAGGCGCCTGTGCCTGCATCCGGCCCACGCTAAACCATAAAAAAATTGCGGCTCCCACCACACGAAAGGCAACAACGGGAACTCGGCTCATCGTTTCTCCTCTAGCGATTTTTTGTCCAACATACTCTGCATAATTCTGATCTCGGCCCGTTGCGTATTGTCCGCATCCGTGGCGAAGTTGAACACATCGGCATCCTGCCCTGCGCCTGCGGTGTCGAACAAATCTTTTACCATGGTCAGCGCGCCATTGTGGTGCTGAATCATCCCAGTTAGAAATAAGCTGTCGAAATCGGCGCCTTTCGCCTTCCGAAGAACTTCCATCTGCGCCGCCGTAAGCATACCGGGCATTAGTGCCATTGGTTCACGCGACATATCCATGCCGGGCATTCCTCGCGTTGCCATGGAAACTCTTTCTCCGCGAGCTGCCAACCACCGCTTCATAAACCCGATTTCGTCCGACTGCGAACTGCTAATTCGCGCTCCCAGTGAACGCAACTCCTTGTTTTCGCTATGCGACTCAATCAGCGCTGTCATCTCCACTGCTTGCGAGTGATGCATGATCATGCCCTGCATGAACTCCACGTCCGCTTGCGACCGTGGCGGCAGTTTGACCCTCGTCGAGGGCGGCAGCGTCCTGCTCGGCTCGCCCGGAGCACCAGGCTGTACCACAACAGGCTTGGCCGGATCCTTCTGCTGTGCCCAGATAGCAGGGGAGAAGGGGCCGGTGTTGCAGAAGAAACCTGCGGCGGCGCTTGCGGCGAGCAACATGCCACTCAGCACCTCCGATCCCCTTGCAGAGTAAGGCTTGCGCTTGCGCTGGGATGCAGATACGACGTGGAACTTAGCCGGCCGGAATTGAAGTGAGTTCCTCTTGCGCGTTTCCTCGAAACCTTCGCATTCCAATCAAACACCACCAGGCGGCCAAGAAACTATGCCGACGATTACGTCCGGGCCGCAGCATAGACCAAGTGCGCTGGTGATAGCAATATCGGAGTCTCGAGTCTCCGTCAGTGCGCGCCTTTTGTACGGCGCAATTCCGCGATCAAATAAACAACTACGGCGAGATTGATCAGCAAGGCGAAAGTCTTGCCGATGCTGGCACGCCTTGCCAGCTCATAGATTTCAATCGGAAGCAGGGAAGAAGTTGTGATAATCGTGAAGTATTCGGCCCAGCGTTTTTTCAGCGCTAGCCCTACACCTTCGATTACAAAAACTCCAGCGTATATGAATGTGCCGATGCTGAGTTCTTTCAGGCGACGGTCATCGAGGATAGACAGTTTTGCGAGAAGCAGGTCGATGAAATGGTTGTGCGGATCAACGCGAAAGATATTGACCCAGTGTTCGACTATCGCGGCGACGTCTTTGTGGAGCAGGTGCAGCGCGCCTATTCCTACGGCGATTAGAGCAAAGCCCTTCAGGAGTTTGAAGAAGGCGATGAGCTGCAGGCCACGGCCTCGTGATGTTTTTCCAGGCATGGGTTGACGGGCGAGAATTGTATATCAAGAGGGAAGAGTGCGCTCTGAGCTGCGTGTGAACCAACAACCTATAATTTAGAGCAGGGCAAAAACTCTATCGCCATTTTTTCAATTGTGGCCAGGCCTGAGCCAACGAGCCAAATTTGGCGCCACGGCAAATGTAAACTGGAATTCCGCGCTCAAGAGCGTACGGATTGTCGGCAGACGTCCCCACATATTCGACATGTTCGAAGAGCTGCTCCAAGTTTTTCCGGGAATCGTCGAGCACAATCAGGCAATTCCCCGAATAACCGCGTGGGCCCCAGAGAAAGTACGTCTGGTGGCCGCTCAGAGCCGGCGGCAATCCGTAACGTCGGCCCAAGAAATCGATGGCGCCGGCCTGGCCGTAGTCTTGCGCGAATATTCCGCAACTCTGGCGTTCTTCCGGGGAGAGTTCCGTGTAGGCCTGATTCGCGGCCGCCACGATTTCCTCCCATCCGAATTGATCTGCAAAATGCTGGGGAAGAATGGCGCGCATGTGACTGTGTTCGCTTCGCGGAATGGGAAAGGGCAGCTTTTGCATGTAGGAAATAAACTGCTCAACCGGAAGGATCGGCATAACCACAGGCGCAAGCCAAACTCCGCCTGCCACGAGAAGCAAAGTAGTTACAGGCTTCAGCCACATTTGCCGTGTCCGCTCGATCAAGCCTTCGAACATGACCGCGCCAGCCGCCAAGTACACAGGATAGATTGGCGCGAGATAGTAGTTCTTGCCCTTCATTACGACGAAAACGGCAAACGCGGCAAGATAGCACCAGCCAAATGTGCGATAGGGTTTGAGGCGCGCCGAGAACAGAAAGGCGAGAACTCCTCCAATCCAAAGCGGGGCCGCCAAAGGCTGCACTATAAGAATCTGTTGAGCGAAGTACGCGAGGGGAGAAAGCACAACGTCGCGACCCTCGGCCTTGATGTTGTGCATCAGCTCCACGAAGGGCCAATGATTGTGGATGTTCCATAACAAGTTGGGCAGAAACACGAGAAAGGCGATGGCGCCGCCGATGTAAATCCATTTGCCGGCGAAAATGCGGCGCTGCTCGGTTAGCAAGAGCCCGACGACAAGGGCAAAGCCAAACACGGCAATGGAATACTTTTCTTCAATGCCGATGCCCGCAACAAGGCCGAACCACAGCCAGTAGCGAGGCTCATTTCGTTTGATCGCCAGAATTGCGAAGTAGGCGCAGCCCATCCAAAGAAGAGGTTCAGGGTAGTTGGTGGTAAGGATGCTGGCGTTCAAAAGATAGATGGGTGCGACGGCAACGACCGCAGCGGAAAGTAGCAACGCGAAGCGCCGACCGGCCAGTTCGCGGGCAATCATGGCGGTCAAGATTATGTTGGCTGAGCTAGCGAGAGCAGGGAACAGGCGAATGCTGCGAAGGGAGTCACCAAAAATCGTTCGGCAAATTTTGATGAGGAATGGCACCAGTGGAGGATGATCCACGTACCCCCATGCTGGATGATCGCCGCAGGCCATGTAGTCGAATTCATCGCGGAAGTAGCCATAGCGATTGCCGAAGTAGAGATGCAGCAGAAGATTTGCTAAGGCGATGAATAGCACGATGAGCATGCCATCCGCGAGGAAGGATGGCTTTTGATTGTCGAGGGGCTGCGGCTGGTGAGTGGTCATTTTCGTTTGGGTATCTCTGTCTACGCGAGATCGCTGGCTAGGATTACCTGCGTTCGAATTATCTATGGCAGGGTGAAGGCCACTACGTAATCGCCTTGTTTCGTTCCGAGTTTGCCGTGGCCGCCCGCGGCGATGACCACATACTGCTTGCCTTTGAGGTTATAAGTCATTGGCGTGGCCTGACCGCTGGCAGGTAGCTCAAATTTCCAAAGTTCCTTGCCTGTTTCGGAGTCGAACGCGCGGAGATAATTGTCCGTGGCGGCGGCAGCAAACACCAAACTGCCTGCAGTGACGATTGGTCCTCCGAAGTTGACCGTGCCCGTGGACATGCCGGGCACGTAGCTGCCGAGGGGGACATCCCAGACTTTCTTTCCGGAAAATAGATCGACTGCGGCAACTGTTCCCCATGGAGGAGCATTGCAAGGAGTGCCGCTGGGCGCGAACAGCGGCGTTCGAAACATGGCGTATGGTGCATCAGTTTGGCGAGCGAATTCACCGTGTAGCCGATCTTCGTTGCTCGCGGATTTTCGCTGGGCATCGAATTCGCTGCGCGGAATTAGCCGCACATAAATAGGAATGCGGTTGGTGTTCATCAAAAGGAGATGACGCGTTGGATCGAACGCCGCGCTGCCCCAGTTCACGCCGCCAACGTTACTGGGAAAGACGATGATGCCCTTGACGCTGGGTGGCGTGAAGATGCCTTCATTGCGTACGGCTTTGATTTTGTCTGCGCACCACTGGCGTTCTTCGGGGTTTTTCCCCCAGGCATCTTCGGGTGCGATTCCTTCCGGCACGACGGAAATTTGGGAATGAGGCTGGGTGGGCCAAGCTTCCTCGCCGGGGATGTCACTCTTGGGAACGGTGCGCTCTTCAACAGGAATGAGTGGCGCGCCGGTGAGCCGGTTGAGAACGAACACGCGGCCCATTTTCGTGGTGATGGCGATCGCGGGCGTGCCGTCCTTCCAGGCGAACAGCGTGGGCTGCGACGCGACGTCATAGTCCCAAAGATCGTGGTGTACTACTTGGAAGCCCCAAATGAATTCCCCTGTGCTGGCGCGCAGAGCCACGACGGAGTTGGCCCACTTATTGTCCCCTTTGCGAATGCCGCCGTAATAATCGGGGCTGGCGCTGCCGGTAGGAATGAAAACGAGATCGCGTTCGGCGTCCACCGATATCGTGGACCATGCGTTGCCGGCGCCCGTGCGCGGCGTGGTCTGGTAGGCCCAAGGCGCGATGGGGTCCCAGGTCCAGCGGAGTTTGCCGGTGCGCACATCGAAAGCGCGAACGATGCCGCGCTCTACAGTGACGGCGCGATTGTCGCCCTCCGAGGAGCCGGTGATGACCAGGTCTTTGAAGATGGCAGGGGCGGAGGTGACTTGATAGTCGCCGGGATCGCGGAGTCTAACGGTAGCCGTTAGATCAACCTCGCCATCCAAACCGAAATCGGAGCAAGGTTTTCCGGTGGCGCCGTCGAGCGCAATCAGTCGCGCGTCGAGGGTGCCGATGAAGATGCGCAGTGCGCACGGCTGGCCTGCTTTGGCGCGAGGTTCTCGCCAAGCGGATACACCGCGCGAAGTAACTTCAGAAGAGCCGTCGGGCAGTTCGAGCTTGGGGTCAAACTCCCAAAGCTTTGCGCCCGTCTCAGGATTCAAAGCAATCACGTGGTCGTAGGGAGTGCTTAGGAAGAGTTTGCCATCCACAAGAATGGGCGTTGCTTCAAACGCGGCTTTCTTGTCGAGTTCTTCGTCGTGCGGGAGTGCGCCGGTGCGATAGGTCCAGGCAACTTTGAGTTGCGAGACGTTTCCGCGATCAATCTGCGCCGCGGGCGAGTAGCGTGTACCGCCGGGATCGTTCGAATAGGTGGGCCAGCCCGCTTCGGGTTTTGCTTGTCCAAAGGTTCCGATTGCCATCGAGAGAAAAATGAAGCACGCCGCGAAGAAGCGAATCGAGTTGGACAGTTTTAGGTCTTTCATGAGCAGAAGTAATAGCGCGACTGATGATGACGTGCAACACCTCAGGGACAAATGGGCCCAACACAGGGACGAACGGGCCAATTCCGAATCCTTTGAAAAGACTCAGGGAAGTTTCAAAAGCTCGGGGCGCTGGGAGACGTAGCGGCGCGACCAGCGGAGTTCGGTGTCGTCGTGGAGCAGGACTCTGTATTCCCCGTGAAACCACGGCAGCATCTCGCGGATGGCGTCCAAGCGGACCAGCGTGCCGCGGTTGATTCGAACAAAGAGTTTTGGGTCGAGCGTGTTCTGAAGGGCGTCGAGCGTGCTCCGCAGTGTGTGAGTTTTCTTGCCGCAATGCAGAAGCACATAGTTGCGGTCGGCTTCCACCCAGGAAATCTCCTTGATGGCCACGAAAAACGCTCGCGAATCATCCTGGATGAGCAACCGATCGGGGAGAGATTTCTCCCTTTGAAGTTGATCCAGCATGGCGCCCAGGCGGGAAGAAAACCCGTCCGTCGATTGCTCATGTTGCAAGCGAGCGCGGCGCAGCGCTTCGCGAAAGCGTTCTTCACCCACGGGCTTAAGCAGATAGTCGAAAGCGTGCACTTCGAAGGCGCGAAGAGCAAAACGGTCATGAGCAGTAACGAAGACGACGCGGGGCAAAGGAAGCTTTGCCGCGTTGAGCGCTTGAATCACACCAAAGCCGTCCAGACCGGGCATTTGGACATCGAGGAATACGAGATCGGGACGTTGTTTTTTGATAGCGGCGATGGCTGCCTCGCCACCGTCGGCTTCGCCGACAACTTGCACTGAGGTTTCATCGCGCAGCAGACGAAGAATTTTTCGTCGCGCGGGCGCTTCGTCGTCAACCACCAGGACGCGAAGTGGCTGCGGGGAACTCATTCGGCAGTTTGGGAGATTTGCCCGGAAGTGTGCAGGGGAACGCGGAGCGTCACCTCCGCGCCGCCACTGGGCCGGTTGGCGATTGAAAACTGCTGTCCATCGCCGTAGAGATGCGCTAGCCGGTCGCGGATATTGGAAAGTCCCAATCCCTGGCCGAATACTTCCGCCGGATCATTCTCTCCGAGGCCCGTGCCAGAGTCGGAAACTTGAAGAATCAAGCTGCCGTTTTCGCGATGTGCCACGATGGAAAGTTCCATCGCTACGCTTCCCGGCTTCATGCCGTGGCGAAGTGAATTCTCAAGAAGCGGCTGCAGGATCAGCTGGGGCACAAGAGAGTCATTCAGGGACGCGTCAATCGCATAAGTCACGCGCAGCTTGTTTTCGAATCGCTTCTGCATCAGGTCCAGATAGAGTCGCGTGATTTCAAGTTCTTCGGCGAGAGGAATCTCATGCGCCCGCGAAGCACGCAGCGTCAGGCGCAGCAGGTCACTGAGCTGCGTGATCATGGCGTCGGCGGCGCGGACATCCTCGTACATCACCGAGGAAATTGTGTTCAAAGTGTTGAAGAGAAAATGCGGCTGCAGTTGCAGGCGTAGATTTTCGAGTTGCGCTTGAGCGAGTTTCGTTTGCAATTCGGCGGCGGCAAGTTGCTGCGCCTGCGCGATTTGCAATCTTTTATAAAAGGAATAAAGGCCCACGATGACCGTGAAACCGATGAGGTCGTTGGAGAATTCCATCGGGTAGCGGTACGTCATGATCCCGTAGTTGTATTGCCCGAGCCCAATCAGCGGCGCGATGAAGTGACGGCTGATGGCCATCATCGTGGTGTGGGCTGCGGAGAAGAGGACTGCACCGACTAAGTGTAAGAATGCGAGCCGCAGCCAGCCTTTGCGTTCGAACAAATACACTCGTGCGAAGCGGAAGACTAAAGGCAGCATCAGAAAAACCGAGTACACCCCAGTGCCTTCTTCCAATGCGCGAAGAGGAAAAGTCCCGGGAATCTGACGCGTAAGGTCGTCCAAGTATCGGTAACCCGTCATGAGCACCGCGATCAGCGAGTAGAGGAAAAAGAGAACACTCCATGTGAGCGCACGTGGCCAGCGTTTGGGCAATGTCGCGGGTGTGGGGCTGACAGCCATATTCAGGGTGAGATTATGCTTTACGAGAGGCGTAGGCGGAAAGAGTTTGTCGCGGGGCACTACAACTGGGAGGCGGGCTATGCTGGCAAAGAACCTGAATCAGTGGCGATCATCGTTGGAGAAATCGATCGAGCTGACGATGGATACTCCCACCAGAAGAAGTAGGGCGGCAAGAAGGGCGAACACGATCACGGCATTCTCCTAGAAACTCGCAATATTGAATTGCAATCCGCGCTCCAAACAAACATCTTTTGTTTTCAATGAGTTGTGGGAATCTTGATCGGCAAGGAAGTCGCCAATACCTTACAAATGGGGACGGTAATTCACAGCATGAGGGTACTGGAACTAAGGGACTTTCTATTGTTCAGTACCCGCCTTGCGGTGCCTCTTTTAGCTCTTACTCAGCCGGATGGAGCCATCGCCGGTATGAATCGTCAGCGGCTGGCCGCCACCATTCATTTTGCCGTGAATCTCTGAGTTCTTAAAGGTTCCTTCCACCGTCAGAGGAAGACCCAAACTGATATGACCATCGCCAGTGCTGGCGTCAATGTTGGTCTGAAAGTCGGACGGGAGGACCAGATCCACACTGCCATCCCCGGTTCTAATCGTCCAACTCGAAGCCATCTTCGAACCAGACTGAACGCGCGTGTCCACGCTGCCGTCCCCCGTCTTGACGTTGAGCGTGTCGAATCGGCCGGCAATCCGAATGTGGCCGTCGCCCGAGTCGGCATCCACTTTGCCATCGAGATCCCGCGCTTCAATCGAGCCATCTCCCGTATGCAGCCGGATTTCGCCCTTCAAGCTATCCACGTTGATACTGCCGTCGTTCGTATGCAGATCAATGTTCCCACTCAAGCTACTAGCTTTGACGGACCCATCACCCGTAAAGACCTTCACTGTGCCACTAACGGATTCAACTTGAACTGAGCCGTCGCCAGAATGGACATCGAGATCTGCTTCGCGGGGCATGCGCACTTCAATGCGCAGCCGCCTGTTGTTGTGACCCCAGGACATGCCCCAATGGCCCATAACGCGCGCCGTAAGCTCAACCCTGTCGCCACTCTGGTGAGAGTCAATGGTCAGGTTCTTGCCTATCTCGTAGCCCTGATACTCGACCCGATACTCGACCTGCTTCGAGTCGCCAGTGGTGACCCGTATGCTACCGTCATTGGTCTCCACACGCACATTGGCGCGCCCAGCGACGGCAAAAGACTTGGTGACCTCCTCGGCTCGTGCCGCGACTGCTGAAGCGGCCAATAAGGCTGCGCACACGAATGCTAGCCGGATGGCGGTCGAGCGGTGGGGAAGTGGGCTCATGTCCAATATCCTCCGAAATGTGACGTTCTATCCATATATACGATAGCCTGAGTCAGAAGGTTCCCTAGCAGCAAGCACCCCGTAAACCCTTAGCAAGCCTCAACTTCCCTTGGCCGCGCGCTTCTTTTGGCTTCCCGTGCGAGCGGCGGCTCCCGGTTTTGGCCGGAGGGCGGCCAGGAACTCCGCGGGGGGCAGGGTATTGATGACGTCTTTCTTCTCCAGCCAGCCGCGGCGGGCCATGGTAACGCCATAGCGGATGAAGGCGAGGTTGGCTGTGTTGTGGGAGTCGGTGGAGATGACGACCTTGACGCCGCGCTCCTTGCACATGCGGAGATAGACGTCTTTCAAGTCCAATCTGTCAGGGTAGGAGTTGCACTCCATGGCCACGCCGTGTTTGGCGCAGGCTTCCAGGATTTTCTCCATGTCGTAGTCGATGGGATCGCGGCGGAGCAGGAGCCGGCCAGTGGGATGGGCAATGATTTGCGTGTAGGGGTTTTCGATGGCCGCGAGCATGCGGTCGGTCATGGCCGCGCGTTCGAGGTTGAAGTAGGAGTGGATTGAGCAAACGACTACGTCGAGTTGCGCGAGGAGTTCGTCGGAATAGTCGAGCGAGCCGTCCTTGAGGATGTCCACCTCGGCTCCCGCCAGAACGCGGATGCCCAGATCCTTGTCATTGGCGGCGTGAATCTTCTTGATGTGTGCGGCCATGCGCTTTTCGTCCAGACCATTAGCAACCGTGACGGCTTTCGAATGGTCGGTGATTGCGATGTACTGGTGGCCTAGCGCTCGTGCAGCCTCCGCCATTTCTTCAATGGAGTTCTTGCCGTCACTGGCCGTCGAATGCATTTGCAGGTCGCCCTTCATGTCCTTCAAGGTGACCAGATGCGGGAGTTTGTGGTTTTCGGCGGCGGCGATTTCACCCGTGTTTTCCCGTAGTTCGGGCGGGATGTAGTCCAGCTTGAGCTTCGAATAGATTTCCTCTTCGGTGCGGCCGGCGACTCGTTTTTCACTCTTCAGGGTTGCCAGGGCATATTCGTTTAGCGTGAGCCCCATGTCGTTGGCGCGTCCGCGGAGCGCCACGTTGTGCTCTTTCGAACCGGTAAAATAAAGCAGCGCCGCGCCAAAGTTTTCTTTTTCGAGCAAACGGACGTCAACCTGTAGTCCGTCCTGCAAGGTAAAGCTGACTTTGTTTTCTCCGTGGGCGAGGGTTTGATCGATCCCTGGAAACGTCAGGATATGCTTGGCAAGCGCATCAACGTGCTTCTGCGAGGTGTGTCCATCCGCGAGAGTGACCAGAAGATCGAGGTCTCCGACCGTTTCTTTGCCCCGGCGCAACGAGCCAGCCGGGGTAACCGATTCCACTGCTTTTCCAGCTTTCTCAATATGTGCAATGAGGGAGACTGCCGCGTTTTCCGCGGTGTTAATGTGAAATCGTCCCGTCGACTTCTTGAAGACTTCCACCGCTTTGAGAATATTTTGTTCGGTTTTTTCTCCAAAGCCAGAGAGGTCGCGCAGCTTGCCCTCTTTCGCGATTTTCTCAACGTCCGCGACGGTGGCAGCCTTGAAATTCGACCAAAGGAAGGCCACTTTCTTCGGGCCAAGCGATTGCAATTGCAGAAGATCCAGTATGGTCGCCGGATATTTCTTCAGCAGCTTCTTGCGCAGCGCATAGTCGCCGGTCTTAACGATTTCCTCGAGGTGCTCGACCATGCGATCGCCGATTCCCGGGAGCTCTTTGAGCTTCTCAGGTTCTCTTACCAGCTGTTCGATAGATTCCGGCAGGCCGTCGATCAGCTCGGCAGCCTTCTCGTAGCTGCGATATCGGCCGATAATCGCGCCATCAATTTCCAGAAGTTGCGCTGTTTCGCGAAGCACGCGGGCGATCTGTTTGTTGTCCATGGTGGAAGGATTATAAACCCGAGAGCGAGGGAAGTCGCAAACGGTCGGGTTTTGAAGAGGTGAAGAAAATAAAAAAGGCCGGCAGGGGGGCGCTCCCCGCCGGCCAAATGATTGCTAACTGCTTCAGCCACCAGCCTTTGAGACGTTGGCCGCTTGGGGACCTTTTGGTCCTTGGACAATTTCGAATTCGACCGGGTCTCCTTCTTGCAGGGTACGATAGCCATCACCGACGATAGCGGAATAGTGTACGAAAACGTCGGGGCCATCATCGCGCCCGATGAAGCCATATCCTTTCGAATTGTTAAACCATTTTACGGTTCCTTGCACTTCGCTTGCCCTCCCTAAAAGGCTCTCGAAATTTGGCACCGCAGCGCTCGGCGATTAAACCTAACGCTGTTAAAGATACGAATGGCGCGCAGTGTACCAGAATCGATTGGCACGTCAATAGGACAATCGACACCTCTACTAAAAAAAAGCAGGCTTAACCCAGTTATAAAATCGATTTAAGGAAAATTATTTCCTGAAGGGCTTTCGCTTCGAAAGAAAACGAAAGTAAAAGAGTATGCCGGCAATGGACTTGGCATCGCGCAGTTTACCCGAGCGAATCATCTCCTCCAATTGCTTGCGGTTATAGGCGCGGGAAACTATTTTCTCGTCTTCCTCGGGTTCCGCCTCGCCGGCGGTTAGCCCTTCGGCCAGAAGGATGAACATGCGCTCCTCCAGGAAACCGGGAGTTGGAAAAACGTCCAGGAATATACGGAATTTCGTTGCCCGATAGCCGGTTTCCTCGATGAGTTCACGGGCGGCGGCGGCTTTTGGCGATTCGCCGGCATCAATGCGGCCCGCGACTAGCTCCCAAAGGTATTGACGCGTGGCGTGGCGATATTGCTGGATCAGCAGTATGCGTCCGTCGGGGAGCACAGGAAGAACTACTACCGAGCCGGGATGAGTGATCACTTCGCGGGTGGTTCGGACGCCGCTGGGCTCAATGACTTCGTCGCGGCGGAGGCCGAAGACGGGGCCCGTGTAAACGGTGGTGCTGCTAAGAATTTTGGCGGTCTCTGCGCGTGGGCTAGGTGAAGATTTCTTCATTATGTTTTCCTTGGGATATTTCTCGTGGCCCATGATACCGGGAAATAATGAAATCGCCATCTTCTGGCCAGCGGCTGCATTGTTTGCTTGCGGAGAGGGGTACGCCTATACTCGGCTTCAGCGGGGTGTTGCGATCGAAACTGCCGAGCAAAAACTCGGCGCTACGTAGAATCATAGAACTGCAAAAATTTAGACTAAAGAATATGCCGATCAATACGATCATTGTGGATGACGAGAAGCCTGCGCGAGACGAGCTGGCTTTCCTGCTGCGCGGGTTTCCAGAAATCAATGTGATCGGGCAGGGGAAGAACGGTGTCGAAGCCGTTTCGCTGATCAAGGAACACTCTCCGGATTTAGTGTTTCTCGATGTGAAGATGCCCGGGCTCGATGGATTCGGCGTTTTGAAAAAGATCGTCGAGCGCAAGATGAAGATGCCGCACGTAGTGTTCGCCACGGCGTTTGACCAGTATGCCGTCCAGGCATTCGATGTGAATGCCGTGGACTATGTGCTGAAGCCATTCGACAAGGCGCGCATCGCCAAGGCCATTACCCGGGCGCGTAAGATGCTTGAGACGCAGACGTCGGCAACTGATCGGCTAGAGCAGCTGGTCAGCCAGCTGGGCGCGGCCAAGCAAAGTTCTTCGCCGCCGGTGAAGCTGCTGGTGAAGTCGCAACAGAAATTGCTCCTGGTGGATGGCGAAGATTTGATCTGGGCCTCGATCGATCGCGGGTCGATCTCTGTTATGTCCCGCGATACCGAAGGCAGTTCGAATTACCGCACGCTCGAAGAATTGGATGAGGCGCTCGATTCGGAATCGTTCTGGCGACCGCACCGCTCCTTCCTTGTGAACATTCACTACATCAAGGAAGTCGTGCCGTGGTTCAATTCCACTTTCATGCTGAAAATGAACGACAAGAAGCAAACCGAAATCCCCGTCAGCCGCTCGCAAATTAAGCGCATGCGCGAACTCTTCAAGCTCTAAACTTCATTTGGAGATCGAGAGAATGCTGGATCCCACAAAGCGAGAGGGCTTCTCTCGCGCTGATGCCAAGTTCCTGGAGATCATCGATCAATATGGTTGGCACGTTATGAGCGTCGCCCCGCGTACCGACTCACAAGACAAGCAGGAATCGTTTTCATACTCAACAGGTTTTTTCAAGCGGTTTAGACATCCGGAAATTATTCTGTGCGGCTTGGAGGCTGACGTCGCCATCCGAATCATAAATGAGATTGGTAATGCGCTAAAATCTGGACGCAGATTCGCATTAGACACAGACTATCCCGATATCTTTGCCAACGACGTGAAGTGCCGTTTCCGGGCTGTCCATCTAAGCCATTTCAGTGACTACGTCGGATGGACTCAATGGTTTTATGAGCGGGACGATTTTCCTGTTTGGCAATGCTTCTGACCCGACAAAGGCGGCAACTACCCGTGGGAGAGCACGTGTCATCCCGAGGTAGCTGAGCTCCAGCCTTGTTTGTATAAACCCTCGCAGAAAATCATATGACATTCTCCATGAGTCAGTTCGGCGCTTTCGCGTCGTCAGTCACTGCGACCGTGCAGGGAATGTCACCGGACGTGAACTTGTTGCAGTTTGCGAGCGCTTTCCCTTCGGCAGCCGCAGTGGTTCGCTGACCGTAGCTAAAGCCGAAAGCGCCGCTCCGTGAGGTCGCGAACGCTTTGTGCGGAGCACTCAACAAGTAAGCTTCGAACTGTTTATGCCCGTCGCGCCCAAGATGGGAAGGCGCTGGCACGTCCGGCGGGGGATCCGGAAGCAACGTGTCCCTCAGCACGAGATTCTGGCTTTGTAGGAAGTCATCTACGAGAGGCGTCCAAATGAACGCCCCTTGCTGAGAGAACAGCTCATGGCCGTCAGCGCCAAATGGGCCAGTGGCGATGAGCCTGGCAGTTCCCCCATTGTCCACAAACGATTGATAAAGCTGTTGCGCCAGTTGCGGGCCGAAAAAATGATCATTCGCTGCATACACCCACAGCGTGGGAATCTTCGAACGCTTGCCGAGATCGCCAAACGCTCTTATCAGAGCGTCGGGATTGCAGACATGATCCTTGCCATCTGATCCACGGCCACCCGCAAAGTTGATCGCCGCTTTCAGTCCTGATGGCGGGTCGGCTGACAGCCCTAACATTGCCAGCCCGCCCGTGGAAAGTCCGATGCCAATTATCCGAGAGCCATCGACTTCAGGACGAGTTGCAAGATATATGGCGGCCTCGCGAAGATCCTTCGCTGCCTCTTGCGTCGCCCAGCCTGGGTTCGGAGATTTGCTGCACTCCTCGGCATCCTCCATATAGATCCCGCCGGAATCGCCAAATCCCCTGCGCATCACGATCACTACGGTCCACCCGCGCCGCGCGAACTCGCGCGCCTGGGGAATGAATTTGAGGGGAGTTGACTGGGAGCGTTCTACCGGGCCGCCCCAAGTCCCATGCGTCATCAGCGCCAACGGGTGCGGCGCATTGTCATTCGGGCGCACCATAACGGCTTCAAGACCTCGATAGTCTGAGTCGTTCGTGGAAATTCGCAACTCCGATACGACAAGCGTTGGATTCTGCGCGCGCCGGCACCCCACTGGCATGCTTGCGATCAGCAGAAGCGCAAGAAATGTCACCAGGATTTCGTAAAAGCTGAGGCGGGATCGCTTGGCGAGCGTCATCGGTTGCGAGATATATACAGACTACCTGCTGAGCGCGCGTCCGCAGGACAGCGCTTGAGCTTAGATGGCAAACAGTAACCGGCCTAAGCAAGATGCAACGCCGTCAGTGCGCTGCGCTGGGATCGCCAGTGGGCGGCGGGGCGCGATCCGCGGCGGCGGGAGGACCTAGCAATTCGGTGAAGATCGGTTTCAACGCCTCGGCCCAAATCTGATACGCCTTGATGGTCGGATGTAGCTTATCCGTAGGGTTCATCATCCCATCGAAAAGTTTGCCGTCATGATCGGCGAGTTTATCGTTGATGTTCAAATACCTGATCCTCTGACCGTCGGCGATTTTGGATAGATTGCCATTGATCCGCTCAATGACAGGCATGAAGCTCATATTGTCGTTTCGTGGAAAAATTCCCGTCACAATAATCGTTGCCGCGGGCGCCTTGGTCTGGATCACTTGCACAATGGCCTGAAGCCCGCGCGTGACATCGTCTGCTCTCGCATCGGCCTCACCATGCGCCAACGCATTACTGACATTATTTGTGCCAGCCAGCAGAACGACAACCTTGGGATTCACTCCGTCGAGTTCTCCGTTCTCCAGTCGCCAGAGAATATTCTGCGTATGATCAGCGCCCCATCCGAAATCAGCCGCGTTCCAACCAAAGAAATTCTGTTTCCAATTTGCTAGCAGCTCAGGATAGTCGGTGGCGCCCCAGCGTCGCGTAATCGAATCGCCCTCGAAATAAACGTCGGTTCCGCCTTGCTTAGCCTTCGCGACTAGTTGGGAATGGGCGACCAACGAATTCGGATCCGTCCTGAACATCGGCTGATCGGCCGAAAGTTGCCAAGCGGCCGCGTGATAGTTCAGGAATTTGTCTGCCCACGGAATAAAGTATTTCCAATTCGGAGCGTCGGTGTGTCCTCCGTCATGCTGCCGCCAGGCGAGCTGGCCTTCAAGGAGTCCAGAATTAACTTGCGGCATTTTCGCGGAGTGATAGTCGTCCGCAACTCCAAGGTCCTTCACGCCGAGCAGGCGGAATACCGGCCCGGCAGCGACGGTTGCCATGTAGCTGCCTTGCTGGTCCAGCCACTTCGCATCCCCCTTCTCCGGGATGCCGTAGCTGATGAAGGTCAGCCGCGGTGCACACAGCGCAATCAGCTCATTGGAGTCCACCGGCAGGTCACCGGCATTTTTGCCCCCAAACGAACTTTCAGACGTGCCGTACTTAAGGAAGTTGCCAGCCATCCAGTGGAACTCTCCCGAGCCAGTGAGGTTCTCAACCGCCTCGCCGAAGTTCCTCCGGTGCGGTTTAGTGCCGCCCTCCCCGGACGAACCGACCAGCACGACAGCAAAGCGCGAATCAAACGCCATGGTCACCAGCGCGGCTTTCCCAAACCGCGAGACGCCTTCGATGCCCACGCGCTTTGCATCCACCGCCTTATCGGTTTCAAGATAATCGAGACCGCGCGAGGCACCCCAGGCCCACGCCCGAAGCGCACCCCAATCGTCCGGTTTGCGTGCCTGGCCTTTGTTTGTCAGACCGATGATGCCGCGCGTGAGTCCCGCGCCATTGTCTGCTTGAACGCTGCCCGCGTCGAGGAGCGCGTAGCCCCACCCGTGTGCGATCAGTTGCTCGGTAGCAGGCGGATCGGTCCCCATCATCCCCTCTAGCTCAGGCCGCTTGGCCATCATGTCGGCGATGAGCTGCAGGAAGGCTTTACTTCCGAACATCATCATGACGGGCACCGGACCGTTCGCATTATCCGGCGTGACCAACGTCATCTGGATGTCCACGCTGATCGACGAACAACGCGAATTGTCCGCATGTCCAACAATTTGTTTTTCGATTACGGGGAAGGCGCCGGCCTTGGAGTTGGTAGCATTCGTGACGGTCCAAGTTATTTTCGGCACATTGGACGGGACACGGCCGAGCACTTCGCGCTCGAAATCTTCGACGATCTCCGGACGTCTCTGATGCCACCACTCTATAGCCGTCGTAACCCTCTTGCCATTTTTCAGCGTAAGAGCGTCCGGCAGATCCGGGAAGGGATTGCCCTTGGACTCGTCGTAGTTGGCGTGGTTGGGTGCTTTCTCGTCGCCGCTCGGACCCGGGCGGAGCGCCTTGATGCCAAGCTGCTCCATCATGTTTTGGTGATCTTGTTCCGCCGTCCAGTTCATCGGCGCTGGCCCATTAGGTGCACAAGCGGGAAGCTGCACCGCCGGCGGGCTGGGAGGTTGCTGCCCCGCGGCGGATTGGCAAGCGCCGGCGGCTAAAACGCCCGTCACGAGGACCCGCCAAGTTGCTCGTATCGAGAGCGAGAAGGGAATCATAGGCGGACAATATAAGCCGACAGTGTCAGACGCGCCAGTCCGAAGTCATCGGCCACGCACCTCAGCATCTTCTGTTCAGCGCACTTCGCGGTGTCGGGATAAGGAAATAAGGAGGGGTTCAGACTTGCTCCAGAGTGTTTGAAGCCCGAACCCGCTCCTCTAGATCCTACGAAGCGGCGCTTACTTATTTCCCGATCTATCTGACCGGATCGTGAACACGTGCTCGGCTGTTTGAATCTTGCTGAGGAGATGCTGCTCCCCAACTTGCTGGAAGCTGACGCTAGGCTGCTCGGAGCCGGTTGTGCCAGCAATCTCGCTTGAGAGGACAAAAACCGTAGCGCCGCCATCTGAGTTGCTGATAGCGAGTACCTTCTTGTTTTGATTACTGATGGGACTGACCGTGTAGCGCCCAGCCGGAAGGGTTGTTCCATCCACGACAAACTCGTAGGGGACGTTGACAACCAGTTTATCTGCTTCTTGACCCTTGGCGGTTATAGCTAACGCAGCCAAACCAAAAAACGCACTCAGAATTCGGACGCAATGCTTCTTCATCATTTCTCCTTTGTGACGCTTGGAATGTTTGTTGATAACCGCCGCATTCCGAGTTGTTGCATCGTTACGGCTGCGCCAGCAATCGTGTAAACAATCATCCTCAATACGCATACATCCTATGAGACGCGCTGCGCGCTTCAAAGTCACAGCCTTTTCCGTAACTGTTGTGTCAAGTTTTTGTCACTCGCGAAGTCCTTGTTTTGGCGTCGGTTAGCTACCAAGCTATCTCACTTGATAGCGATCTCATGTATGTCGAAAGAGCGTGGGCACATCGAGCGGGTGGCCGTGCCTTATTTCCGAAAGCGCATCTGGGTGGCTCGGGCTTGGAAAAGTTTTTGTTTGTGGACGTGAGGATCGTGGAGAGAATATCACTGCGGTCCGCTGCGGCTGACGTTGCGCATCGCTCGGACCGATCAGGCAATGCAAATCGACGAGACACGGGGGACTTCGATGCAAGCATCAGGTGGAACCGGAACTGAGCAGCGGGAGCGATGGAACAAGGTGGAAGAATTATGCGACCGCCACCTGGGCGGGCGCCCGTCCGAAGCCGCACTTCAAGTGCTCAGGAAAGCGGAACAGCAACGGCCGGAAGTGCGCGATTTCATGGAGCGCGCCTTTCGGCTCATGGCAATCACGAAATTCGATGCGCGCGATTTTGCACCCTTCGTGGCGCGCTTCTTCACAGTGATTGCGCCTGGCATTTTGCCTGGCGCCTGGGGAGGAATCGTGCCGCCCTTCACGCTTCCGGGGCGGCATAAGAAAATCGACGCCTATCTGCTCTCGAATGAATGGGCGAAGTTCGAGCCAGGCACGGTCATGTTGGACGTGGGATGCGGCTTTCCTCCGCAGACTTCCATCGATGCGGCGGAGACGTTTCCAAAATGGCAGATCGTTGGCGCCGATCCGACATTTGAACAATATCTCTTGTACGACGAACGCGAAAACTATGCGTGCCTCGACCGGACGGGAAGATTGCGGTATTTCCAAGCCGGCCGCCCCGAAGAGTTTCTCCGCTTATACTCCGATCGGGAGGCTACGATTCAGCGTTTTTCGCAGGCGTTCGCGGAACTGCTCCCCAGTCTTCCCGCCGATGACGGAAAACTCTCCACTTCAGAACACGACGGCAGGCGTCTGGTCCGCCATCCTATGAGTGCCTACGAGCGATCCAACCTCACATTCGTTCAGGGGGGATTTGGATCAAGCGGCTTGCCGGAAGCGGGAGTCGTGCGGAGTTTCAACGTGCTGATCTACTACAACGCGGATTTTCGCCGTGAGGCGGAAGAATGGGTGGCGCATGTTCTGCGCCCGGGAGGACTGTTCATTTGCGGCCGGGACGACTCGGAATCCCTAAATGCTCACTATTCGGTGTACCGCAGCGAGGGCGGCCGGCTAGTGGAGAAGGAATTTGCGTTCGGCGTAGAAACAGTCCGTCATTCGGTCTGGTTTGCCCTGCACGATGGCGAGCGGGAAACCTGGCGGCTTGCGGAACTGTTGGGAATCTTGCGGTCCGATCAGGAGTTTCTGCGCGATTACGACGCCCGGTTGGACGCTCTGTTGGCAGAAAACAGGATGGCCGTTCGCGACGAGAACGGACATCTCGCCGAGCCGCCCGAGCCCATCGACGTGGCGCGGGCGCTTCCGGTTTACCATGGGATCGTGCATGCGATCGAGGCGGAGTTCGCCGGTCGGGCTGTATCGGTGCTTCAGCGAGCGGGCCTGCATGCATGGCGAAATCCAGTGGGACACATCGCCGTCGGCGCCTGACAGGCGTGAACCGGTCTGGACGCCGCTGGGTTGCCCGGTAACGCCGGTTGTACGGGTTGAGCACATGGTCCCGCCGATTTCATTCCACATGCCGATACCGGACAACTAATCAGGCGCTAAGAACGGCTGAACTTGGTTCCGTGAGCAATATGTGTGGTCGTGCGATTCTTCGCACTCCGGATGACGCGACCTACTACGGAATCTTCACCTTCGAGAAGTCTCTGAGCTTCTGTGAACGCCGGGAGGGAACGGTTCAGCACGTTACGGTATCGACCTCGACACGGAGACGGGCCGGATCATCGGTTTGTCTTAGTCCGCATCCGTTCGTAGCGCAGCCCGACCGATCCATTCGAGTATGACTTGCATTCTGTCAGCCTGAAGTCGCGTTGCGGGAACTTGCCCGGGAAGCCCGGGATGCCATCGCCTAACAGAATGGGACATACGCCGATGAAGAGTTCATCTATCAAATCCTCTTGCAGAAAACTGCGGCACAATTGGCCCCCACCGCCCAGGTAGATGTCTTTCCCTGGGCGGCTTTTTAGCTTTTTCACGAAGGCTGTCAGGGATCCGGTGACCACTTCGAATCCGTCGCGTTTGCCCGGCTTCCAATGTCGCGAGAATACGTAGTTGGAGATGCCCGGCATCTCGCCACTCTTGCGTATTTCCGCCGTGGCAGCCGCTGTCTTGCGGCCCATGATGGTGGTGTCGATCTTGGCGAAGAAGTCCGCCATCAGCGCTTCGCCTTCTTTGTCCAAGACCAGAAAATCCATGGCCCCATTCCGCCGCGCAATATAGCCGTCAAGGCTGATTCCGAATCCCAGGATGACTTTCGCGACATGTCGCAACTGTAAAAGGACGATTACTTACCGTCAATAGAAAACGAACAGGATTAGGAGTCACGAAATCGTACCTCTTGAACCATACTCGACGCTCAATGTGGGAAAGGCATGGCAATGCGTCCCGCGTGCCTGCAAGTCGTATCGTTCGTAATCTTTGTCGCCGCGCTTATACTCACCGCGTGCTCAATGCGCTGATCTCAGCGCTCTCAAACACTGCCGCCACCCCCTAATGCCCGCAGCGATAATCGTAGAAATGAAATGTTACTT
Source organism: Candidatus Acidiferrum sp. (assembly GCA_041482215.1). Lineage (GTDB taxonomy): Bacteria > Acidobacteriota > Terriglobia > Acidiferrales > UBA7541 > Acidiferrum. Next base: position 40,105 of record JBGPDI010000030.1, read on the forward strand.
CACATATCCCGTGATGCAACAACACAGCCAAGTGACTGCCACTGCCAGAATGGTGTTCGCAAATCATGGGGATATTCTCCGAGTTCGCCATGATCCGTCCAGAATTGTGGTATTCGCCTCGCGCTGATGATTTCGCTTATACTCCGCCCATGCGCGACTGCATCCTCATCGTATCCCGTATATTCATCCTAGTCTTGGCCGCTGCTGGCAGTGTTTTCGCCCAGGCCAATCCCGACTGGACCGAACCGTTCCCACCTTTTCGCATCGCAGGTAACTTGTACTACGTAGGGAGTAAGGGGCTGGCGAATTATCTCGTAACGACACCGCAAGGGAACATGCTGATCAACAGCGATCTGGAAGCCAATGTGCCCCTGATTGAGGCGAGTATCGAGAAGCTGGGATTCAAGTTCAAGGACACAAAGATTCTTCTCATCAGTCACGCGCATTGGGATCACGACGCCGGCAGCGCGATGATCAAAGAGATGACGGGCGCAGCGTACATGGTGATGGATGCGGACGTGCCCGTGGTCGAATCTGGCGGCAAGAGCGATTTTGCGTACGGAAACAGTCCTACTTCGCTCTATCGGCCCACAAAAGTGGACCGCGTATTGCACGATGGCGATGAAGTGCGGCTTGGCGGCACGGTGCTGGTGGCGCACCTCACTCCAGGGCACACCAAAGGCTGCACCACCTGGACGATGCAGGTCACGGATCGCGGCAAGACATACAACGTGGTGATAGTCGGGAGCCCGAATGTGAATCCCGGCTACAAACTGGTCGGCAACACAAGTTACCCGAAGATCGCGGAAGATTACGAGCGCATGTGGCGCGTTCTGAAGTCATTGCCATGCGATATTTTCCTCGGCGCGCATGGCAGCTACTTCGGACTCGAAGAAAAGTACCCTCTTATGAAAGAGGGAAGTGCGATCCCGCTTGTCGATCCTAGTGGCTACAAAAACTACATTGCCCAAAAGGAACAGGATTTCCGCACCGAACTGGCAAGGCAAAAACTTGCCGCCAAATGAAAAGCTGATGGAACGAGAAAGTCGGACTCGCCTGGGATTGTGGCGGATGACGGAGTCGTTCGAAACAATCCACACGGCTGAATAACGCGCGAACCGGTAGAGTGGGTGCCGGTACTGGCCGAGCCGACTCAATGCAAAGTCGTCGCGCGGCGCTCTAATAGTCTCTATACATGGTTCGCGACGCGGCGGAGAGCGTTATTTGCTGGAGAGGGCGAACTGGTTGCCGTCGGGATCCTTGAAGACGCTGGAGGAGCCCCATGCCTCGGTCTTGGGCTCGACGGCAAATTGCACGCCTTTGGATTTGAGGATTTTGGCGGTGGCGAAGAGGTCGTCGCACCAAAAGGCCAGTGATTGAAACTGACCGATGCGATTTTCGTGGCCCTCTGGTGTATAGAGCGCGAGACCGGTCTCCGCGCCGGGAATCATCAACTCGATCCATCGTTGTTTATCGGTGAAGGGCTGATCGGTGACGACTTTGAACCCGAGCGTTTCGGTGTAGAACTTTAATGCGACATCCTGATTGCGAACGGGAATACCTGCGAACTTGATGCGGCGAATCATGGAAGCCTCCTCGATGAAACTTCTGAAAACATAACTTGCGGCGGAGGGGAGTTGCAATCAGGCAGGCGTTGCTATAGGAATGGTTGATATAGCGGTGGGACTAGCGGTCATCCTCGGAAGGATGACCCTACGGGATGTCGGCGAAGTGGGGGAGACCGTGCGCGATGATTGCGATTGATGATTATGTGGTGGACGTGCTGATGCGAGACCTGGTGGGGCACGACCGGAGGCCGGTTTGTTTTTTGGTGTATTTGTGGCTGGCGGCGGAGCAGGGGCGGAGGAACGGGGATGTGGAGGTCAGTTACCGGGAGTTGGCGGAGTGCATTGGAATTTCGAAGAGTTCGGTGCAAGGGGCGGTGAGTTGGTTGATTCGGAGGAAGTTGCTTGGAGTGAGGAAGGTTAGCGTGACGGCGACGCCTTGTTATTCGGTGCTTTGTCCGTGGAGGAAGATTACAAATCGGGAAAAGGCAAAGCGGGGACAAGGACGAGGATGAATCGCGGATGGCACAGAGGACACGGAGGAGAAAAAGAAAGAGGGACACGATGTATCGTGCCCCTACGAGGAAAAGACTTAGGAACGGAAGAGGACGGATTCGCGCTGGAACATTTTTATGGCGATGAAGAGGGCGGCGGCAGCGTAAACGCAGTTGGAAGTGAAGATGAGGGCGATCAGATGCCAGTGATAGGTGCCGGCGACGAGTTCTTTGCAGAGAAGGCTGGTGCCAAGAATGGGAATGAGAGAAAGCTTTGGAGTGAGCTCAACGCCGGGGAGCATGGCGGCGATGGCGGGGATGACGACTACGAAGGTCATGGGCGTGAGGTAGCTTTGTGCTTCTTTGTAAGTTTTGGCGAAGAGAGCGATGGTCATAAGCACTGCGGAGAAAAGAACGGCGATAGGCAGAGCCATGAGGAAGACGGAGACGACGGTTTTGGGGCCGAGGTGAAGGAGAAGGCCCGCAGCCGCGTCGCGGCCGCTGGCAGATTTTTGCGTGTAGTGGCCCAAAACCGAGAAGGAAACGCCCATGGACAGGACGGAAAGAGCAGCGGTGCCAAGAGCGGCGGTAAGGATCAAAAAGAATTTGCCCAGCACGAGATGGGTGCGGGAGATGGGGCTGGAAAGAATGGTTTCCATGGTGCCGCGCTCTTTTTCGCCGGCGGTAAGGTCCATGGCGGGATACATTGCGCCGGTCATACAGAGAAGGATGACCATATAGCCGATGATGCCGCCCATCGCGGCGCCGCTGACTTTTTCAGGGGGAGCGACGTTTTCCCGCTTCATTTCAAAAGGCTTCAGAACGTCCACCGGGAGATTTTTTGCGGCGAGGCGCTCTTTCACCAGGTTGTCGCTGTAGGACTTCAAATATTTCTCGACTTTGTCGCTCGCAAATTCGGATTTCAATTCGCCTTCGTAATTGTAGATTTTGACCGTGTCTGCCTTCTGCTGAGCAACATCGGCCTGGAATCCCGCGGGGATCTCGACGGCGGCGCGGACTTCCTTGTTGATGATTTGATTCTTCCAATCGGGGGTTTCGGGAACAATCTCGATTTTGTCCAGCTTCTTCAGGCCTGCGACAACTTCCGGAGAATCTTCACCGCCGCGGAGCATGACTTTGGGAACCTCTTCCTTGGCTTTGCCAACGAGCATGAAAGCGAGGGAGCCGAAGCCGACGCTGAGAACGGGGAAGAGCAAAAGGGGCACGAGAATGGTGGAGATGACCGTGCGGCGGTCGCGAATAGCTTCGGTGAGTTCCTTGCGATAGACGATGCCGACGTTGCGCAGGGACATGTCAGTTGTTCTCCTCAGCGACGTAGTGGGGCGTGACGACCTTAACGAAAATTTCCTCGAGCTCGTGCTCGGCATATTTGTCGCGAAGCTGCGCGAGAGTGCCTTCGACGAGGAGTTTGCCGGACTGGATGATGCCGATAGTGTCGCAGAGTTTTTCGACTTCGGACATGATGTGCGTGGAGAAGATGACGGTTTTGCCGTTGTTGCGGCATTCGCGGATGAAGGAAGTGATGGTGCGGGCGGTCATGATGTCGAGGCCGTTGGTAGGCTCATCGAAGATCATGACGGGAGGATCGTGGACGAGAGTGCGGGCGATGGAGGTTTTCTGCATCATGCCGGTGGAGAGCTTGTCGCAGCGGCGGTCGCGGAAGCCGTTCATGTCGAGGCGGTTGAAAATGTCGTCGACGCGTTTCTTAAGGGTGGCTTCCTCGAGGCCATTGAGGCGGCCGAAGTATTCGACAAATTCCTGTGCGGTGAGCCTGCGATAGAGGGCCGTGGCGGTAGAGAGGAAACCGACGTTGGCGCGGACTTTTTCGGGATGCTCGACGACGTCGTAGCCGCAGACGATGGCGGTGCCGTCGGTGGGCTCGAGGATGGTGGCGAGCATGCGGAGCGTGGTGGTTTTGCCGGCGCCGTTGGCGCCGAGCAGGCCGTAAATCTTGCCGGGTTGGCACTGAAAGCTGACGTTATCGACGGCGCG
>JBGPDI010000031.1:0-43977 GCA_041482215.1 Candidatus Acidiferrum sp.
AGAACTGGCGTCTCAGCTGGAACGCAGACGCGGTTGGCTCAAACAATGGTTCCTGGCGCGCTGGCGTGTACATGAAAGGGATCTACGTCCCGACTCGGAAGATTGTCACTCAAACAGGAAGGCATCCTGCGAACACTCAGCCAGTCGGTTTGGAAAACCCGGTCTTCCACCTCTACGCACAGACAATTTCTCTGAACAAGATCGATTACTTCGGTTTGGGGCCTGCTACGCTTCCATCTGGTCGCTCCTTCTACGGCATGCGCGAGACGATTCCGGGCATCAACGTTTGGTGGCCCATCTTTCGATCCTTCGGGGAAGTGTCCATCTTCGGTGAACTAAATGGGCGTCTTGTGTCAATTCGAGGAAGCCAGGGGCAGCCAAGCCCGTCTATTGAGCAGCTATATACGGAAGCCACCGCTCCCGGGCTGACGAGCCAACCTGGATTTATCCAACACGGGGAAGGGATTCGCTACAAGAGTACATTTCTGAACCTTCTTCATCTGAATTACTTCGTCACCTTCCAACAATTCATTGCACCGGGAGATTCCCAGTTCTCTTTCCGCCGTTTTACTACAGATCTGTCGCATCAGATGTCCATCTACTCCAAGACAAGAACGTCCAAGATGAGAACGCAGCTTCACGACAGCTACAATGGACCCGACGATTGCTCCAAGAGTCTCGACGAACACACTTGCCCATCAATCACCAGAGATCGCGAGGGCAGCTTTGGGGTTCGGTTGTTCATCTCTGAATCGACTGCCCCATCGGGACACGTCGTCCCTTTTTACTTCCAGCCCACGCTGGGCGGCTCGGACATCAATGCGAATTCTTCATTAAGCAGTTTCCAGGACTATCGTTTCCGCGCTCCGAATGTTCTACTTCTCAGGGGTAGCTTCGAACACTCTATCTGGGGGGCCTTGGGTTTTGCCTTCATGGTAGACGAGGGAAAGGTCGCACTGACTCGCGGAGATATTGGCTTCAGCCATCTCTCCCACAGTTTTTCAACCGGACTGACGCTGCGTGCGGGCGGTTTTCCTCAGATGTCCATTATGTTTTCGTGGGGGGGCAAGGAGGGCACTCACACCATCGCCAACGTCAATACTTCGCTGCTAGGTGGCTCTGCTCGTCCTTCTTTGTACTGAGTGCGCCGTCATCGCCATTTTCATGCCGTCAGGGTGTTTCACCGCGGCCGAAAGGCGGCTCCAAAAATGAGTGTGCTATAATCATCGTTAGGAACCGCTGCATCTCAACGGTCTCTTTGCCTTAGGCGTGTGTCAGCCAATTTCCTCTCTCTCAAGTTCCATTTTGGGTCTCATGTCATGCCGATTTTGTCCAAATTACTGTCAAACAACCCTTTTAGTATCATGATTTTGCAAGATGCTCATTTTGTAAGTCTTTTATTTTGATATCTATGCAAATTGGTGGGGGGGTGTACCCCCCTTGCTCAAATCAAGAGGGCGATTTCAGAATGTTGGGTGAAAATGGCTCAGGTAGCGGATTCGGCGGCCATGGCTCGCACATCGTCCGCGGTGTAACCCAGGCTCTGAAGAATCTCGCCGGTGTGTTCGCCAAGCAGCGGCGGCGGCAAGCGGTAGCTGACGGGAGTATTTAAAAATCGGATCGGATTCGCGATGCTCTTCGCCATTCCAATGGATGGATGCTCGAGTTGCACGATCAATCCGCGAGCGCTCGTTTGCACATCTTGAAATGCTTCCGCAACCGTGTTGATCGGCGCGGCGGGAATTTCCGCCTCCGCGAATTTTTCCAGCCACGCCGCCGCCGGCTTCTCCTGAATTATTTTTTGAAGCAGCGGCACTAGAAGTTTCCGGTTTTTGACTCTCAGAGCATTTGTAGTGAAGCGCGCATCGTTCCCGATTTCATTTCCAGCTTTCATCGCCTGCAAAAATCTTTTCCATAGCGCGTCCGTCCCAATTCCCACCACGAAATATTTTTCGTCGCTGCCGCGATACGCCTCGTACGGCACGATGTTCGGATGCGCATTCCCCCAGCGCGTTGGAGACACGCCTGCATTTAGAAAACTGCTCCCCGCATTTGCCAGCCACGTCAGCTGCGAATCGAATAGCGCCATGTCGATGAATTGTCCGCGCCCTGTTTTTTCTCGGGCGAATAGCGCCGCCAAAATACCCATCGCCGCATACATCCCGCATGTCATGTCCGCAATCGCAATCGGATAACGTAGCGGCCCGCCCTCCGGCTCTCCCGTGAAGCTCATCACGCCAGATTCCGCTTGCGCCAGAATGTCGTAGCCGGGCATCCCCGCCTTCGGGCCGGAAAATCCGTAGCCCGAAATTCCGCAATAAATTAGACGGGGATTTTTTGCGCACAAAGAATCGGGATCGATTCCACGCTTTTGCAGCGATGCCAGTGACGGCTGGTTACTGATAAAAATGTCCGCGCTCGCCAATAATTTGTGCAGCGCCTCCGCGCCGCGAGGATGATCGTAATTCAGCGTGATCGATTTCTTGTTGCGATTCGCCGCCAGATAGTAAGCCGATTCACTCCCAACAAACGGCGGCCCCCACGCGCGCGATTGATCGCCCGTTCCCCGCCTCTCCACTTTGATAACGTCCGCGCCGAAATCCCCAAGCAGCATCGCGCAATACGGACCTGCCAGCGCTTCGGTCAATTCAACAACGCGAATTGAATCCAGAATTGTTTCCACGAGCCGCGATTATAGCTGACATCGCTCCCAATTCTTGCAACGACCCGCGGCCCGTTCACTCTTTGAATAGATCGCAATCCAAAATTAATTTTCAGTTAAAAGGTTTCCACAGGCAGCCGTCTTGTACTTTTACACCTACGGGCATAAACTCCTTCGCAGCAATTGACTTGCGAGCCGCCTCAACCTCTTGAGGATTTCTTAGGTTTGCACGGACGGGGTCGTGATTTATGGGGGAAAGAAAAATGAAAAAAGTTTTGTGTTCGTTCTTTTTGCTGACACTCGCGATGAGTTTTGCCTCGTCCGGATGGGGCCAATCGCAGATCACCGCGGGAACCGTGCAGGGCGATGTTCGGGATGAAAAGGGCGGAAGCGTCGCGGGCGCGATCGTCGAAGCAAAAAATCTAGCGACCAATTTCGTGCAAACGGATACCACCAACACGGACGGTCATTACGCCTTCCTAAGCCTTGCGCCAGGGCGCTATACCCTTACCATTACCAAGACAGGCTTTGCGATCATCGTGCAAGAAAACGTCAACGTCACGGTTGGCCAAGCCATTACGCTCCCGGTAACTATGAAGGTTTCTTCAGTGTCCACGCAGATCGTGGTCTCGGACACGCCATTGGTGGAAGTGACGAAAACGGAGTCGTCTTCCACGCTAGACGAGATTGCCGTGGCGACAACACCGGTGCTCGGCCGCAAGTTTGAAGACCTGCTGACCCTCACGCCCGGCGTGAGCATCACGCAAGGTCCGGACGGCGATGAAATCAACATCAACGGGCAGCGCGGTATTTTCAATAACATCAGCCTCGACGGCGGCGATTACAATAACGGATTTTTTGGCGAGCAAATGGGCGGGCAGCGCGCGGCAATTGACATCACGCTGGAGGCCGTCAAGGAATTTCAAATCACGGCAAGCGGAGCAAACGCTGAATTCGGCCGCAGCGCCGGCGGCGTAATCAACGTCGTCACCAAATCCGGAACCAATGCCATTCATGGCGCCGGTTTCGAATACTTTCGAACGGAGTCGCTTACCGCAGCGGCATCGGATGGCACGCCCCTTGACGGTTTTCGCAGAAATCAATTCGGCGGCAGCCTCGGCGGCCCAATCATCAAAGACAAACTCTTTTTCTTCGCGGCCGGCGAAGGAATCCGAGAGAACTTGAATCGCGCTGCGCTGAGCGCGCCGCTCGGTGCGGCATGCGGCGTGACCAATCCGGTGTTTGGCACCAATATCACCGACGCGCAAATTTCCGCGAACGGGGATTGCCAGCGCCAAGTGCTTTTGAATTTCATGCAGGCCAATTTCAACGAGAACGATGGCCTGCCAGTAGTCCACCAGGTTCGGAACGCCGCCATGTTTGGACGCGTGGACTATAACTTGAACGCTAAGAATCAGATTTTCGGTTCGTACAATTTCGACTGGTCCAAGAATCCCAACCAGACCTTCGACGTTCTGACCTACGGGACGACCGCGAACGGCATCGAGGGGCCGTCTCATATCCAGGCGGTGAACACCAATTGGTTCAGCACTCTTTCCAACACCATGCTCAACGAAGCGCATTTCACCTATTCACGTGAAACTCGCCCCCGTGCAGCCATCAGCTCCTCCAGCGTGCCGGACACAGCCATCGGCTTCTTCCCCAACTTCCGCGTCGGCCAACCTTTTTTCCTTGAGCCCACGGTTGACGAACTCACGTACCGGACAGACATTCGCGATAACCTTTCCATGGTCAAGGGAAAGCACACGTGGAAGTTTGGCGGCGAATGGATACACACTCGGAACACGCAGGTCTTTCGCGGATTCTTCACCGGTCGCTACATTTTTGACAGTATGACGGGCTTCCTGCATTACGCGTCCGATGCTTCGCTCGGAGCGGGTTTCGGACCCACGGCTGCAGAGTGCACTGATGGATCTTTCACTGATCTTTCACTTTTGACGAATGCAAATACACGTTGTCCGAACGGTTCGGCATTCAGCGGTGGGCCACTGCTGCTCTACCTCCAGCACGGTCCAACCACAGCAGGAGAGACCCTCGATCAGTCCGGCGCTTCGAGCATCGCCAATGAAGATTTTTCGTTGTTTGTGCAGGACACCTGGAAGATTTGGCGAAACTTCACGCTGAATTACGGGCTTCGCTGGGACGCACAGCATTTCCCCGATCCCACAGTGGCACCTGCGGATACTGCTTACGGTCAATACCTTGGTACTCCTGGTTTCGATTCAACCGGAAAACTCCCGAATCAAAATAAGGAATTTCAGCCACGCGTGGGCTTCGCTTGGGATGTTCGAGGCAACGGGAAGTCCGTACTGCGGGCAAGCTACGGAATATTCAATGCTCGCCAAAACATGTTGACACAGGTGGGCGCTATCACTACAAATGGCGTACAACAGCAATCGATCGCTGCGGCAACGTGCCTCTTCCGGGACAATGCCGGCATATGTCATGAGAACTCGGCCGGCTTCACGGCTCCTGCGCCGACGTATCCAACGACAGTGACCCCGCCCCTCCTGCCCCCCGGCCAGTTTCCCTTCCAACCCGGAGTCACTTTCTTTAGTACGAGCTATGCCAATCCGCGTATCTACACCACCAACGTGGGTTATGAGCAACAACTGTTGAGCGACTATGCATTTTACGCTGACTTTACTCTGTCCAAAGGCGTTCATCTGACTCGCTTCACCAACCCGAATGCAGGAACGGGCTTTACGCTTCCCACCTCCGGCCAAGATACCGTCAACTATGTTGGTGTGCACGCGCCCTTCCCCAACCTTGGCGACATCACGGACACCGTGAGCTCCGCTAAATCGCTCTATCGAGGATTTACAGCAGGCGTCCGCAAGCGCATGAGCCACCATTTCCTCTTCGACTTGAACTACACCTATTCGCGCGACTGGGATGACGATTCCAACGAACGCGATCCATTCACATTCCGCTACGCCAATCTTTTCAACCTGGCGGCGGAATACTCGCTATCGGATCGCAACGAGACGAGCAAATTCAACGCTTATACCGTTGCTGACCTGCCTTTGGGCTTCCATGCCAATGTTCGTGTGCAGGCACATACCGCTCAGCCGATCACGGACAATGTTAACGGTGATGGCAGCGGTGCACCGTGCGGTTTTCAAAACTCAAGAACGCGGTTTGTGATCCCGACTGGCGGCGGCACAGCTATTGATTGCGGGCGCAACCATCTGCTGAAGGATAACGGCTTCTTTACTTTCGATTTCGGCGTTGATCGTCCCATCCATCTCGGCGAGCGCTTCCAGCTCATTCCGAGGATTGAGGTGTTCAACACCTTTAACAACACGAACAACGTGAATCCGCTGTCGTCGCCGCAACTCTTCGACTTCAACGGGTTCCTACGCGTGGGCGTGGGCGATCCGCGCCAGGCGCAGTTGTCCATTCGCTTCGAGTTCTAGCGAAGCCGTTTCAATCTACAAGAGTTGATTGTAAAAAAGAGGGGCGCTTCGGCGTCCCTCTTTTTTTAGAAGCGGCTCCATCCCGATGAAGATATTCGCACGTGTTTTCCACGAATGGGATCGCACGTGATAAGAGTGAAAGTGTTTCGTTTACCGCACTTGCCACGACTTGTTTTTCATTTGCCCAACGTGCGCATTAAAAGATATTAGTAATACTTAGACCAGTATTGACACCCGCCTTGGCAGGCCAGTAAGATTCACCCCACTTCGAGGTTGTGTGTCGTCTCTCTAAGCATAGGGTCCCGAGTACGAGGTCCAGCATGGAACGGCTTCAGTGGTCAGGCTTGGTGTGGTCCCCTTGTGTCGAATCCCCATCACAAAAAACAAAAAGCCGGGCAAAGGCCATGCCCACTCGGACTCCACGCGCTAACGGTCGGCGGTGGAGTGCTTCGGAGACATTGCAGTGTAGGATGCATTTCTGAATTGGAAATGACGGGGGAATTTCTGAGGAGGGTAAGGATGAATTGGAGCGAAGGCAGCAAGAACCTAATTAGAGGTTTTGCATTTTGTATTCTTTTGGCGGGTGTAACGGTAGCCGCGGCGGATCAGAAAAAGCCTGCTACTGCAGCCCCCAGTAAGCCGGCGGCGGCGCCGAAGCCTGCGGCAGCGCCTAAGCCTGCCACGCACGCACCTTCGGGGGGCGCGACGCATACCGGCACCACAACTCATACGGGTACCACGACACACACGGCGGGCACCACAACGCACACCGGGACCACGACGCACACTGGTACGACCACCGGTGGAGCGAAGACCGGTACGGCGACGACACATACGGGCACTACTACCCACACTGGCACCACAACACACACCGCAGGCACTACGACGCACACTGGCACAACAACACACACCGGCACCACGACCCACACCACCACAGCGGCTGGCGGCAGGGGCACGGGGCATCCTCCCGGAGGAACTTCGAAAACTGCCGCGAATGGCAGCACCCACAATTTCAACGCCGGCGGTAAGCGGACGAGCGTTGAGACCAAAAGTGGCACGAGGGCGAATTTCAATCGCAACGGCCACGTCAGCACCATCCATACCAAGAGTGGAATGACGATTAACCACGGCTCGCATGGCGAGCGGCGATTTGAGACGCGGCGCCCCGGTGGTGGCAGAGTCGTCGGGTACGGCCACGGTCGTGGCTATGCGGAGCGCGGATACTACCGCGGCGGCCACCCTTATATGCGGCGAAGCTATTACTATGGCGGACGTAGTTACGCGTATGCGTATCGGGGCGCTTACTACCACGGATATGCCTACTACGGTTACGTTCCGGCTGTTTACTATGGCCCCGCCTACTATGGATGGGCCTACAATCCGTGGGCTGCACCAGTGGCGTATGGCTGGGGATGGGGTGGGGCACCGTGGTACGGATACTATGGCTATTACTTTACGCCGGCCCCCGTTTACGCCACACCTGCCTTATGGATCACTGACTATTTGCTAGCTGCTAATCTTCAGGCGGCTTACGAAGCTCGGGCGGCAGCGAAGGCATCGGCCAATGCAGCAGCCGCAGAAGACGAGCAAGCTTCCTCTGGTGGTGGCGGCGGCGGTGGTGCAGTCGCTCTCACGCCCGAAGTGAAGCAGCAGATTGCCGATGAGGTGCGGGCGCAAATCGCAGCTGAGAAGGAAGCAGCAGCGCATCCCGAACCAGCCGCGGCCGCAGTAAGCAGCACGGCCCCAGCCGGGGGAGGGCAGAACGGTCCCGACGAAGTTCCAGCGGCGCTGGACCCAGCGCACCGCACGTTCATCGTCTCCGCGGTTCTCAGCGAATCCACAGCTGATGGAACGGAATGTTCCTTGAGCGCGGGCGACGTGCTGACTCGCGTCGAGGATACTCCAGACGCAGACCAGAACGTGAAGGTGCTGGTGGCCAGCAGCCAGAAGAATGACTGCGCATCCGGCACGCAGGTTGCCGTGGCCGTGCAGGATCTACAGGACATGCACAACGACTTCCGGGCCAAGATCAGCGAAGGCCTTGGGAAGCTTGCAGAAAACCAGGGGAAAAACGGGATTCCGGGCGGTCCGCCGGCTGGTTCAAAGGCTAACGCAGCGGGACAAGCGCAGCCGGATCTAACCGTGGAAGCCGACTTGAAGTCGCAAGAAAGCGAAGCAGGAGAGGCCGAAAAGGAAGTCGCGGACTCCTCTTCAAGCACGGGCAGCGACGACGACGATTAGCGGACGAGAATAGAACAGCAGTTTGCAAGGGAGGGAGCCTCGGCGCTTTGTCTCGAGGCTCACCTTGCTTGCTCGGAAATTGGTGTGAACATGAAGATCGCGTTGTGAGGGAAAGTCCTTGAGGTGAAAGAGGAGGAGCTTGCAATGATTGCGAAATATCGGAAGGTAATGCGGATTCTTGGTGTGATGCTAGCGGGAATTATCCCGTGGACGATGGCGGGAGCGCAGGGTGGCGGTGCCGATTCGCTGGAGAGCCAACTAGGCGCGAAATACAAGCTGGTAAAACTGGGCACGGATTCGACCGGCGTCGTGGTGATTGAGCCCGGTACTGTACTGGTTCTGAAGAAGGGAGGCATCGTCAGCGTTCCCTCCAAAGATATGGTTATTCTGCCGACCTACGTAAAAGATGGCGAAGTTCATGGAGCCAGCGGTACTGCTACGGAGGGAGCAAAGAAACTACTGAGCTGGAAATTAAACGTGCAAAAAGACACCAAGCTTCTACCGAGTGGGGAGAAGGTTTATGTCTCAAAGATCGAAATCAATCGGAAGGATTCCAAGGTTGCACTGACGCTCATTGAGTGTGACTCCTGCAATGGAGTGACGGATCCCTCTTCGCGCAAAGCCCAGGCAGTCTTTCAGTTCCCGAAGGGTTATTTGGATGGCGCGGATGGCGGGCAAATCTCGGACGTCATCAATCAAACCCTGGCACCCGAGACGGCGGATAGCGGGGAGCAGCAGCAGGGGCAGGAGGCACAGGGACAGCAGGAACAACAACAGGCCTCGGCACCGGCACCAGCTCAGCCTCCTCCGACGATTCAGTTGGGCCAAACACCAGACGAAGTGACAGGTGCTTTGGGTCAGCCGCAGAAAATCGTCAACCTCGGCACCAAACAGATTTATTACTACAAGGACATGAAAGTCACGTTCGTGAAGGGCAAAGTCAGCGACGTGCAGTGAAGCTGGAGACTTCGCCTCCGCATAGCAGTGGCCGTTCTCCATGTCAGTGAAATATTCTCTAACGAAGCGGTTTACCGAGTGGGATGTGTCCACTCTTTTTCAGGTTCAACACACCGGTTGAGCACATGACTTTTCCACCGCGCTTGCTTGCGCGGCGCGAATCGCTGACAATCTAAGGTTTATAGATGCGTGTTTTTCCGCGCTGTAGCGGATTTCCGCAGCCAAAAGAGAAGCGAGTGAAATGGCAAGCCAGGTAAATTCCGTAAAACGTATTGTCGCGTATTTCTCGATGGAAATCGCATTGGAGAACGCCATGCCGAGCTATAGCGGCGGACTTGGTGTTCTTGCTGGCGACACCATTCGCGCCGCGGCGGATCTTCGGCTGCCCATGGTGGCGGTGTCTCTGCTCTACCGCAAAGGTTTTTTCACCCAGCGGCTTTCGGAAGATGGATCACAGACGGAAGAACCGGTCGAATGGCGCGTTGAAGATTTCTTGACCGAAGAAACGGAGCGCGCGAGCGTTACGATCGAAAACCGGCGCGTGGAGCTGCGCTGCTGGCGATATTCGGCAAAGGGCGTGCGAAATTTTGAAGTACCGATTTATTTTCTTGATGCGGAACTACCTTCCAATGCTGAAGCTGACCGCAACTTGACCGGCACGCTGTACGGCGGCGATTCTTACTACCGTTTATGCCAGGAGGTCGTGTTGGGCATCGGTGGCGTGCGTATTCTCCGTGCTCTGGGATACAACGACCTAACGCGGTTTCACATGAACGAGGGCCACGCGGCGCTGCTGTCGCTGCAATTGCTGAACGACGAGGCAGTGAAAGCCGGGCGCGAGTCCATCCGCAAGGAAGACATCGAGAAAGTTCGCAGCAAATGCGTTTTCACGACGCATACGCCGGTTCCTGCGGGGCACGACCGATTTCCGATGGAGTACCTCACTCGCGTGTTTCCTGGACAGACGCAATTTCTCGATTTAAAAGATTCTTCTTCGGCGGATTTGATGAAGCGCGTTTTGCAGGCAGATCAGAACTTTCCGGGCTTGCAGGAAGCGGCGCGCGGCGGAGCATCGCTGAACATGACGCAGCTGGCGCTGGGCTTGAGCACGTACGTCAATGGAGTTGCCAAGCAGCACGGGGAAACTTCGCGACAAATGTTTCCCGAAGTGCCGATCGAAGCTATTACCAACGGTGTGCATGCTGGGACCTGGACCTCGCCGCCATTTCAGCAGCTTTTTGACCGGTATATTCCATCATGGCGGGAGGACAATTACAGTCTGCGGGGTGCGCTGGGTTTGCCTCCCGAAGAAGTTTGGGCCGCGCATCTGATCGCCAAGCACGATTTGCTCGAGACGGTTCGAACGAAGACCGGCCTGAAGTTTGATCCGGAGCTCTTTACCATTGGTTTTGCGCGGCGCGCTACGGGATACAAGCGTGCGGATTTGATTCTCGCCGATCTCGATCGGCTCCGGGAGATTTCCAAAAACGCCGGACAATTTCAGATTATTTATGCCGGCAAGGCGCATCCGAACGATGGCGGAGGAAAAGACATTATTCGGCGGATTTTCCAGGCGAAAAAGGCGCTGCGGAAAACTGTTCCGGTGGTTTTTCTGGACGACTACAATCTTGATCTCGGTGGAAAAATTACTTCCGGAGTGGATTTGTGGCTCAATACGCCGCAATTTCCCCTGGAGGCTTCCGGCACGAGCGGAATGAAGTCCGCACTGAATGGCGTGCCGAGTCTGAGCATTCTGGATGGCTGGTGGGTAGAAGGCCACATCGAGGGCGTCACCGGATGGTGCATTGGTGAATCGCGGCGTACGGTGGCCGGCACTGCGCCTGCTGACAACAAAGCTGAAGCCGAATCGCTTTATGCCAAGCTGGAAGGCGTGATCCTTCCGATGTACTACAACGATCGCGCAAAATTTCTGGAAGTGATGCAGCACGCGATTGCTATCAATGGCTCGTTCTTCAATACACAGCGGATGGTGCAGCAGTACATTACTGATGCATATTTGCGCTGACGCGGCGGTATTCGCTGTTTAAACCTAGAGGCTTGAACGCTTGGCGCGAGAATCGCGCGCGAGAGTTACCGTAGGCGATTCTTGTACATGGCCATGCCAACGGCCGCGTCCATTCCCAATTTCTCCAGTGCGGCAATTTCGCGATGCGTCTTGATGCCGCCGGCGGCGATGATCGGATGTGAAGTTGCACCGCGCAGCTTTCGAAACCAGTCGAGATTTGCCCCGGTCATGGTGCCTTCGCGGTCGACGTCAGTGCAGAGAAAACCCGTGCAGAAGGGTTCCAGCTGCGCCATCACTTTTTCGGCTTGAAGCGCGATGCGCGTGCGCCAGCCGTGGATGGTGATGTTTCCCTTGGCGGTGTCGAGCGCAATGATGATTTGTCTTCGAGGGATTTTTTTGGATAGCTGCCGTAGAAATCGGGTGTTCACTTTTCCGTTGCGGAAGGCGGCGCTCCCGACAATTATTTGATTGGCCCCCCATCCGGCAATTTCGCGGGCGCGAGAAACGGTTCGAATGCCGCCGCCGACGCGGACCCTAATGCCAAACTGTTTTCGCGCACGCTTGCAGAGTTCGCGAACCAGTTCATCGTTCGAACCTTTTCCCATGGCGGCATCCAGGTCGATGACATGTAACCAGCGATGCTTCTTGAATTTCTTCAACAGGCCGAAGACGTCGGCGACGGCGAGTTCGCGCTTCCTGCCGTGGACCAACTGAACTGCTTGACCGCCTTGCAAGTCGATGCAAGGAATCAGCATGGCAGGCGGACCTCGATGCCGTGGGCTGCGATGAATTCCTTCAGCGTTCGAATGGATTGCACGCCGTCGTGAAATATTGATGCCGCGAGTGCGGCGTCGGCTGCGCCTTCCTTGAAAATGTCGACGAAGTGTTGCGGTAGCTTGGCTCCGCCGGAGGCGATCACCGGAACGGAAACAGTTTTGGAAATCGCCGCGGTCAGCGCGTTGTCGAAGCCCACCTGTGTTCCGTCGCGATCGACGGATGTCAGCAAGATTTCTCCGGCGCCAAAGTGAACGCCTTTCTTGGCCCAGTCGACTGCATCGAGAGATGTGGACTCGCGCCCTCCGCGTACCATTACGTCCCAGTGACTGCCGGCCTGCTTGGCATCGATCGCGAGGACGACGGCTTGGGCGCCGAATTCACGCGACAGTTCGGAAATTAGTTCAGGACGTTCCACTGCGGCGGTGTTCACGGTTATTTTATCCGCGCCTGCGCGGACCACAGCGCGGCCGTCTTCCAGGGTTCGAATGCCGCCGCCGGCAGTGAGTGGAATTGCCAGTTCCGCGGCGACGCGCCGAATGGTTTCAAGAAAAGTCGGACGGCGGTCGCGCGACGCAGCGATATCGAGCACCACCAATTCGTCGGCGCCTTCGGCGTTGTAGCGCGCTGCCAGCTCCACGGGGTCGCCTGCATCGCGCAATCCGACGAAGTTGACCCCCTTGACGACGCGCGCGCCGTCGGTGTCCAGGCAGGGAATAATGCGGCGGGTCAGGCTCACGCGGCGATCCTCAGAAAATTCTGCAAGACCCTGGCGCCGGGAGCCCCGCTCTTTTCTGGATGGAACTGTACGGCGTAGATGTTCTTCTGCTCGATGACGGCGGCGAATTTTGTGCCGTATGCGCAAGTGGCGGCCGCCTCGCCGTTCGAATCGAGCGCGGCGTAAGAGTGGGCGAAATAAAAATACGCGCCCGCCTCGATACCTGCGAGAAGCGAAGACTCTCGCGTTTGTTCCAATTGGTTCCAGCCCATGTGTGGAAGTTTCACGTTCGGCGGTAAGGCGCTGACGAATCCCGGGAGGATATTCAATCCATGGAGCTGAGCTGCTTCTTCGCTGGACTTGAACAATACCTGCAGGCCGAGGCAGATTCCGAGAAAAGGGACGCCACGGTGGATGGCATCGACTAAAGGTGCGCGCAGTTGTTTTTTGTCGAGGGCGCGGACAAGAGCAGCGTAATGTCCGACGCCGGGAAGCAATAGGGCTTCCGCATTCGAAATGTCTTCAGGCGAGCTTGTTCGTTCGGAATCCGCGCCTAATCGCTGAAGCGCGCGTTCCACGGAAGGCACGTTGCCCGCACCATAATCAACAATGGTTACTTTCATAGCAGGCCCTTTGTGCTGGGCAGAACTCTCCTCAGGCGTTTGTCCCGCGTCACGGCGAAGCGCAACGCACGTGCAAACGCTTTAAACATGGCCTCGACCTGATGGTGCGATGAGCGCCCGTACAGAGCGCGTAGATGGACGTTGGCCTTCGCGGCTTGCGCGAAGCCCTGGAAAAAATCCTCGACCAGCTCGACTTGGAAATCACCGACGCGTTTCGATGCAATCTTCGCATTCACGACACAGTAGGGCCTTCCGCCAAGGTCAACGGCAGCGGCCGCGAGTGTTTCGTCCATGGGCATCAAAAAATAACCGGCGCGCAAAATGCCGCGCTTTGAGCCGAGCGCTTTCACGACCGCCTCACCGAGAGTAATTCCGACATCTTCGACGGTGTGGTGCTGGTCCACATCGAGATCGCCGCGGGCGTCCACGCTTAGATCAAAGGCGCCATGCCGCGCGACGAGCTCGAGCATGTGATCAAAGAAACGAATTCCCGTGGCAATTTGCGCTTTCCCATGGCCATCGAGATTCAGCTTCAGGCGGATGTCCGTCTCGTTTGTTTTGCGATGAATCGTGGCAGTGCGTGGCATATTAGGCCGTTTGGCAGCGTGGGGACTCAATCCCGCGATTTCCATTCCTTTCGAATCATCTTTAGCAAGCGTTGCATTTCGGATGACGTTCCAATGGTGATGCGCACAAACCCCGGACCCATTTCCTTGCTCTTGTCGCGAAGAAGGATTCCTTTCATCTCCAGCGTTCGAAACAACGCTGGCCAGCTCGGTCCAAAATTTGCCAGAATAAAATTTCCAGCGCTCGGGTATGTTTTCACCCCCAGTTCTTCTAATTCTACGGCGAGCCACGTGCGCAACCGTTTCACATCGCTGACGTAACCCCGCATCGTCGCTCGATCGGCTAAGGCGGCTTCTGCCGCCACAATCGCGGCAAGATTCACGGGGAAGGGCGGCATTGCTCGGCGCACCAGCGCGAGCGAGTCTTTGCTGGCAATCACAGCTCCGAGGCGCAGGGCTGCAAGCCCGGCAACCTTTGAAAATGTTTTTGCGATGAATA
Organism: Candidatus Acidiferrum sp.; assembly: GCA_041482215.1. Classification (GTDB taxonomy): domain Bacteria; phylum Acidobacteriota; class Terriglobia; order Acidiferrales; family UBA7541; genus Acidiferrum. The sequence continues at coordinate 14,507 of JBGPDI010000031.1, forward strand.
ACTGCGGGTACTTGCGTATCCACGTCACGGCGGAGAAACCCGAGAATTCCCCATAAGCTTCGTCCATTACGACCGCTGTCTGCGTGGCGGCATTCAGAATCTTTCGCAACTCGCTCGCTTGAAGGAGTGTTCCGGTCGGATTGTTGGGATTAGCGATAAACAGAACGCGCGGCTTCTTTCGAAGAGCCGCGATGACAGCTTGTAGCGGGAATTCCATTTCCCGGCCATAGTGCAGCACCGATATTCGCGCACCGGATATCTCCGCATAGTAGCGATACATCGGAAAAGTGGGCTCGCAAATAAGGATGCTGCTGCCAGCTTCAACGAAAGTATCGAAGAACACGCGCAGAGCGTCGTCACCGCCATTGGTGAGTAGCAGTTCTTCGGGACGCACACCGAAATGCCGAGCAATCCGCATCGTAGGTGCTTGATATTCGGGGTACATCGCGAGTTGTTTCGCGGTGAGCTTTGCAAGGGCGCGTCGTACCGCAGGTGAGCAGCCGGCAGTGTTTTCGTTGAAGTCCAGGCGCAACTTATCCGAACGACCCTCGGCGGGCGCTTCGTAAGTGCGGCGATTTAGAATCGCTTCGCGCACCGGTAAACGAACTTTCATCGGCGAACCCTCACGGCGTTTCGATGTGCCATCAAGCCTTCGGATTCTGCCAGAGTTTCGACAGTATCGGCGAGCCCAAGGAAGCCTCTGCGGCTAACCGTTTGCACGCTGATGCATTTCACAAAGTCTGCTGCGGAGAGGCCGCCGCGCTTGCGCGCCCAACCACCGGTAGGCAAGACGTGATTGCTGCCGGTAGCGTAGTCACCCAGCGGTTGCGCTCCCCAAGGACCAAGAAACACCGTCCCCGACGAGCGGACTCTCTGGAGAAGTTTTTCGCCGCCTTCCGGAAGGCTGAGGTGTTCGGGCGCGAAACGATTGACGAATTCGCAGGCTTGTTTGAGGGAATCAGCGACGAGAATCGCGCCGGCATGTTCCATGGAAACGGGAGCCATACCGACAGGCAATTCGCCCAGTTGCCATTTGATTTCCCGCTGAACTTCGCGGGCCAGCGAGCGCGAAGTGGTGACAAGAAAGCTTGCCGCGTCTATTGCATGTTCCGCTTGAGCCAGTAGATCGGCTGCAATCCATCGAGCGTTACCCTCGTCTGCCAGAACAATTGCTTCAGTTGGTCCGGCGGGAAGATCGATTGCGCACTCGCTGCTGACAAGTTGTTTGGCGGCGGTGACGTACTTATTGCCAGGTCCAAATATTTTTTCTACGTGGGGAATCGACTTTGTGCCATAGGCGAGGGCAGCGATCGCTTGTGCGCCACCGATGCGGGCAATCTCCGTAATACCGAGCAGGCTTGCAGCGGCGAGCAATTCTGGGTTTGGCCGCGGACAGACGGCGACGATGCGCGAAACGCCGGCAACTTGCGCTGGAACGGCGGTCATGACTAGGGTTGAGACGAGCGAGAAATGGCCGCCGGGGATGTAGCAGCCGATTGATTCAATAGCGGAAACCCGCTGGCTGATTTTGATTCCCGGTTCGGTTTCAAAAGTCCACGGACAGGGGAGCTGCTTTTCTGCCACGCTACGAACATTTTTTGCAGCTCTTTTGATCGCGTTGAGAAATTCGAGGCTCACATGCCGTTCGGCGGAGCGAAATTCCCTCTTCGAAATCCAAACACCCTCGCGCGCGAGATTCTGATGATCCAGTTTTTTCGTCCAGGCGAAGAGTGCGGCATCGCCGTGCTTACGCACGTCGGCAACAATCTCGGCGGCCACGGACTGGGCTTTGTCATCTCGCCGAGTACGGCGCGCGAGCAACCACTTTTCGATGCGAGGGGTAAGTTTCAAGATGCGCATCAGAGCACGATCTTATTCAGAGGATATTCGACAATCCCCTGAGCCTTGGCGGCTTTTAACTTTGGCAAAATCTGCCGTACGACCGCTTCTTCGACGATTGTGTTTATGGCTACCCAATCCGGATCACTCAAAGCGGAAATCGTCGGCTTCTTCAGCGCGGGAAGAACTCCTAGAACAGCCTGAAGATCGTCGCGATGCACGTTGAGCAGCAGACCAACTTTACTGGCGGCGGCGATCGCACCTTGCAGCATCAAAATCAAATTCTCCGCCTTTTCACGCTTCCAGGAGTCCGCTGCCGCAGCGCGGTTCATAATAAAGACGGTCGCGGATTCCAGCACGGTGTCTACAATCCGTAAACGATTCGCGCGTAGAGACGAGCCCGTCTCCGTCACTTCCACAATGGCGTCCGCCAGTTGCGGAACTTTGACTTCGGTGGCGCCCCATGAAAACTCCACGCGGGCTTTCACACCGTACTTGGCGAGATAATTCTCCGTGATATGCACAACTTCGGTGGCGATCACTTTGCCTTCCAAGTGTCGCGGCTCGCGAATCGCGGAATCTTCCGGCACCGCCAGAACCCAGCGCACGCGCGCGAGCCGCCGCTTGGCATAGATCAACTCCGACAATTCTTCTACCGCTGCGCCGGTTTCCACCACCCAGTCGTGTCCAGTGATCCCCGCGTCCAACGCGCCGGACTCGACGTACCGCGCCATCTCCTGCGCTCGCACGAGCAAACACTCAATCTCGACGTCATCAATCGCAGGCACGTAACTTCGCGAGCCCAGAGTGATCTTCCATCCTGCGCGCGAGAAAAGATCGAGCGTAGCCTCCTGCAAGCTGCCTTTGGGGATTCCCAGCTTCAGCGCACTCATCGCGTTTTTTCCGATCCGTAAACTGTTTCCGGAGCGAAAGTGCGCTCGGCAATGATTTTGTCACTTCCATCGGCTTCTAACTTGCGGAAGAAACAACTTCGATAGCCCTCATGACAGACGCCCGGCCCGATCGCTTCGACTCGAACGAGAAGCGCATCGGCGTCGCAATCCACGCGCACCTCACGGACCCGCAACACATGGCCGCTTGATTCGCCTTTCTTCCAGAGTTTGTTCCGCGAGCGGCTGAAGAACACCACTTCTCCAGTTCGTTGCGTTTCCGCGAACGATTCGGAATTCATGAAACCGAGCATTAAAACGTCTCCGCTGCGTTCGTCCTGGATGATGGCCGGAACCAGCCCGCCGCTCTTCTGAAAGTCGATTTCCACTGCGCTGTCTCCTTGAACAAATGATCCCGAAAATAAAAATCCCGCTGGGGCTTGTTGCGCCAGCGGGCTAAAGAGTGCTTTGTTTAGCGAATCGCTATGCACACCTCAGGGGGCGCGGCGTATGGCCGTGATGATGATGGTGCGCCCGGTGTGTATGTGTGCCACTCATTGCGAAATACGAAAGTAAAGGAAACTCGCGCGCCTGTCAACGAAAGTATTCTTCAATCCACGAGGGGAACACTGCCGCCGAGCGTTTGGATTAAATCAGCGCGTAGATGTTGCCGTCCGTGCTGCCAACGTAAATGGTGTTCCCGGCGATCGCAGGGGAAGACAGAATGGCTCCCACGGACATCATTTTCTGGACGCCGATGATCATGTCATCGTAGAAAAAATCAAAGAAAGCTGCTTCGTAGTTTGGTGTGCCGTCAGCCTTGGTAAATGTGGGGCCGTTCTTTTTGGAGTCTTCGGTTTCAAACGTCCAGGCCACTTTTTGCGTCTTGAGATCAATGGCGTTCAGCTTCCCTTGATGAGACCCGATGTAGAGCATGTCTCCGGCGATTGCAGGGGAAGAGAACATTACCCAATGTTTGAATTCGAGCGAAAAGAGTGGAGTGCCGGCCTTGGCATCAAACGCATGGAGCAAGCCCGTGTCTGCGGTTGCAAAATAAACTTTGCCATCGCGCACGGCTGGCGAAGAAATGACCCAGGAACCCTTGTTATGGAAAGACCAGCGTTCTTTGCCAGTGGCTACGTCCACAGCGTAGAATTTCGAATCGCGGCAGCCGAAGTAAACCACGCCGTCGGCCACGGCGGCGGACGATTGGATTCCTACTTGATTGTGGATCTCTGCATCTTCGCCAGTCTTGAATCGCCAAGTCTCATTACCGCTGCTGGCATCCAGAGCGTAGAAATAGCTATCCCAGCTCCCCACAAAAAGTTTGCCTCCTGAAATTGCCGGGGATGCGTGAACGACGTCGCCAGTCTTGAATTTCCATTTCAAAATGCCGGAGGCGGCATCCAGCGCGTACACGTTGGTGTCACCGCTGCCAAAATAGACTGCGCCATTCCAGATGACCGGTGAGGAAAGGTACATATCGAATGGGTCGGGCATGGTTTCCGAGGCGGGTTCGGCGCCATGGAGATGTTTCGCGGAAAAGCGGCGCTCACCTCCGGTCTGAAACTTCCATTTCAGCAGGCCCGTCGCGGTGTCCACGGCATAGAAATTGCCGTCGTAGCTGCCGAAATAAACGATGCCTGCGGATACCGCGGGTGACGAGGTGATGCGGCCTTCGGATTTGAACTTCCACTTCTGCGCACCGGTGGCGAGATCCAGAGCGTAGAGACAATGATCGCTGCTGCCAAAGAAAAGTTTGTCGCCTGCAATCGCCGGGGATGAGAGCACTTGCCCCTTAGTGTGAAACTGCCATTTGATGCCGGCGAATTTTGGAACGCCAGCCGCGGCATAGACGCCAGTATGCTCCGCGTTGCCGCGAAACATCGCCTCTTGAGCAAGCATCGGCAAGGGCAGGGCAAGAAGAGAAATCAAAAGAAACCGCTTCATGAGCAGTCCTCCGCCCCCTCATAGACGGCCCCGCGCTGGAAATGTTTCTCCAACCCTTCGGCAATCCAAGAACTTCGCAGTTGTGGGGAGAGTACGCCAGGCGGGGAAATTCAGGTGGAAGATTTCGAGCCGCTATAATTCATGGACATCTTAAGGTGCACGGCGACACCAAATTTGCCATTGGGCATTTCCTCGACGCGCACGACCTCCGCCACGTATTCACAATTCATCGGATCGTGAGGTGAGCTGAAGGGAAAGGTGACGAAAACGCGCATGCCTTTGTAGTACGATTTCCGGCGGGAGGTGAAGAAGATGCCTTCCTTGGACGCATTTACACTGACGGGCAAATCCTCGAAATGCTCGTCCATTGGGTCGGATGGCCGCACGCGAACCGGCCGGGCGATTTTCGCCCTGCGGCTAACGCGTTGAACCGGATAGGCTTTTGCAGGGGCTTCTGGCATGGTGGCTTTCGCGACCGACTTTCGCTATAACCACTATTCGGCCTAGCGGTTGAATCGTCAAGGTAGTGCGCTGTATCTGATATTGCACGGGATGTACCAAAACGGGACTCAATAAGGAGAGGGGCTATGGGAGATAAGCTTCGGAAGGATGACGCGGACTGGAAGAAACAACTCTCTCAGAATCAGTACTTTGTAACCAGGAAGAAGGGGACGGAACCACCCCACACGGGTGAGTATGAGGACACTGACACTGCGGGTACCTATAAGTGCGTCTGCTGCGGCCAGCCGTTGTTTCGTTCTGAAACAAAATACCACTCGGGCTCTGGTTGGCCCAGCTTCTACGCTCCGGCCAATGAACAGGCCGTCGAGGCGGAAACCGACACAAGCCACGGGATGAAACGGACCGAAGTGAAGTGCAGCCGGTGCGACGCTCACCTGGGGCATGTCTTTGAGGACGGGCCCCAACCGACGGGGATGCGCTATTGCATCAATTCCGTGGCGCTGGATTTGGACGAAGACTAAAAAAGAAGCCCCGGTTTCCGCCGGGGCTTCGCATTCATTTGTTTGTGCTCAGGATTAAAGAGAAAAGGGAATTAGGCCGCCGGGCAAGAACATGCCACCAACGCGGCAACGGGATCGCTCTCGCGTTCCCAGGCGCCCAGCAGCAGCACTTTCGTGCCAGTCGGATACTTGAACACGTAGTACGTGTTCGAAAGCCCTTCCACTTCGTAAAAACCAGGCCGACGCGGATCTGGCCGAGAAGGCGCACCCACTGCGAGAAGTTGACGCAATTCAGCGATCTGTTCCTGCGAATGGTTTCGCAGATCTTCCACGAGGGGCGGTCGTTTTGAAACTGTTGTCATCATTGTCTTTCTCCGCCACATTCAGTTTATCTTCTCCTCTCCAGTAAAGACGTAATAACTCGAGAAATGTTTCATGGGTCGCAACGATTCTCGAGACAAATTGGCCTGCCATTTTGTGGCTGGCGGCGGAAATAACCTCGGTTCTTAGATGCAGCGGTACGGGGTTCTGGTAGCTTGGAAAGCGAGTGGCGGGGTTCCAGCGAAGTGCACATTTTTTCATGCTTACTATTTGCGGGCGCGACTGTGAATGCTACAGTGGACGCAGGCTAGCGCTACCCTTCAACCGCCAAATCATTCTCGCCCCCCCGGACTAATGGAGCACGTGTTACTATCTTCTCCGGTACTTGTGCGGCGCTTAGACCCTTGAGATAGTGCTGTAGGTATGCTTTTCAGATAAGGTGGTTAACGTGACAAAAGGCGTGACGAAAAAAAGTTCGGCTCGAGGCAAGACTTCATTCGGCAAAGATCGTCGCCGCAAACATCACCATTTCCTCGTCAGTGTTTTCTACGCCGACGGGGAAAAGTTCGGTCGCGTTTACACGGACAAGGATAAAGCCACACGTTTCGCGGAGCGCCAGCGCCGCTCACCAGTGGTGAAGTCCGCGCGAATTACCCAGGTTTCCTGATTATTCTGGTTGTTTGACCGTACAGGTTTAGGCCGGCATTGGCGGAGGAGGCTTGTCCCTGCCGTGCGGGCATGCTATAAAAAGAAGGTCGTTGAGCGGCCTTAGTATAGTGGTAGTACGGAACCTTGCCAAGGTTCAGGTGTCGGTTCGATTCCGATAGGCCGCTCCATTCTTTCTCCTACAACGATCCCTACGAGCATCTTTCTTCAGAGTTTTCCTCAGCCTTTACGAATTCTTTGTAATTTTCCCACTCAAGTGCCGTTACAATCGGCCCGTCACCCTTCTCACGAATGAACACGATTACCATCGCTGTTGGCAGCAAGCGCGGCCCGAAGCTCAACGCCGTTACTGAAGCGCTCGCATCATTTTCGGCGGCTCTCGCACAGGGCGCTCAATTCGAAGTAGTGGGCTATGAGGTTGAAAGCGGAGTCAGCCACACTCCAGCGTCGCGGGATGAATTGATGCGGGGGCACGCCAGCGCGCGGAAGCGCTAGTGGAAATGGCGCGCCGAAGCGGAGCTGCTTGGCAATACTTCGTGGGGCTTGAAGGCGGCCTCGATGTTGTTCATGAAGGTGCTTCGCCGGATGAGATGCTGCGTCATTCGGCATTAAAGCAGAGTGGGCTTCGTCGCGTTTTCCTGGAAAGTTGGGCGTACGTGAGCGACGGCGTGCGAGGCCATTACGGTCGTTCAGGAAGCATCGAGCTACCGCAGGCTCTAGCCCACGAAGTTCTCGAAGATGGCGTAGAGCTTTCCGTGGCCATCGATCGCTTTGCCGGTGGCGTGGGCATTCGCGACTCGCAGGGCGCTTGGGGCGTCCTTTCGAACAATTTCATCACTCGCCGGGAAGCATTTCGAGTTGCGGTGATCGCGGCCTTCGCTCCGTTCTATAATACAAAGATGTACCAGGCCGCCGCGGCTGCAGGTTTAAAAGTGTAGAGGCACGATCCATCGTGCCTTGCGATTACAAACGCATCGCAGAACATTGAGGGAGCAAACGTGGACATCGTCAAAGGCAATATGGGCTGGATTGAAGTAGTGGTTGGCCCGATGTTTTCCGGCAAGAGCGAAGAACTGATTCGCCGCCTGCGCCGCGCGGAAATCGCGCGCCAGCGTGTGCAGATCTTCAAGCCCGCCATTGATTCGCGTTTCGCGGCCAACGAAATCGTTTCACACTCCGGCCTGGGCATTCCCTCGGACAATGTTTTCAAGGCCGCCGAAATAATGGATAAGTTGTCGCCGCGCACGGAAGTTGTGGGCATTGACGAAGCACAATTCCTTGGCGACGAAGTCGTGGACGTTTGCACCAAGCTCGCCAATCTCGGCAAACGCGTCATCGTCGCAGGGCTGGACACCGATTATCGCGGACGCCCGTTCGAACCGATGCCGCGCCTCCTGGCCGTCGCCGAGGAAATCACCAAGCTTTTGGCCATCTGTGTTCGCTGCGGAAATCCCGCGGTGCACACCCAGCGCCTCGTCGAAAGCGAAGAGCTCATCGTCGTTGGCGCAGGCGGCGCCTATGAAGCCCGCTGCCGCCGCTGTTTCGAACCCAATCCCGCCCTCGCGCAAGAGAAAAAAGACGGCCCGCAACTAATCGCCCGCAACCGCGCCGCCGGCGTCAGTTGATATTGTCTTTCAGTTGACAGCCATCGCGCTCATTTGTTGAGATGCCTGTACTATTCCGTCAAACTGGCTCGACCGAAAACTCTTCCGAATCGAGCTAGTGCGCACAAATGATCATCGAATCCAAAGCACCAACCCGAGTGGATTTCGCCGGAAGCACTCTGGACATTTGGCCGCTGTACTTGTTCCATCCGGGTTCGGTCACACTGAACGCGGCGATCTCCCTCTACGCCTCGTGCGTCATCGAAACGCATCCTGTTGGTGACAATCGCATCAAGCTCGTTTCTCGCGACATCAAGCGCGACGAAAGTTTTGCTTCCTTTGCCGCGCTCGTAAAAGCCAAGCGCTACCGCCTCCCGCTCCTTGCGGAAATCACCAAGTTCTTCCAGCCGCAGGGCGGGTTCACGCTCACCACGGATTCTGAAGCTCCCGCAGGTGCAGGCATCGGTGGCTCGAGTGCGATGGCCGTAGCCATCTGCGCCGCGCTCGACCGCTTTACCGGCGCGGGCCGCAGCAAGGTGGATTGGATTCACATCAGTCGTGACGCGGAAGCCATCGTCATAAATGTTCCCACGGGAACGCAGGATCACTACCCACCGGCATTCGGTGGCGCCGCAGCAATCGAACTCCCCGCCGGCGGCGAGCATCGCGTCGAGCTGCGCGTCAATCTCGATGAACTCGAGCGCCGCGTTATGCTCTGCTACACCGGCAAACCACGCCAGCATGGCATCAACAATTGGGAAGTTTTCAAGGCGCAAATCGGTGGCAAGCGCGCGGTGCAAAACAGCCTCGAGCGCATTTCCGAAGTCGCACAAGAAATGCGCGTGGCATTCGAAAAGCCCGATTGGGCCGAAGCTGGCCGCCTGATGCGCGAGGAATGGTCCTTCCGCAAGCGCAACCTGCCCACGATTTCGACCAAGACCATCGACCGCGTCATTGATAGCGCCCGCCGCAATGGAGCGCTAGCTGGCAAAGTCTGCGGTGCGGGTGGAGGCGGTTGCGTGGTCCTCTTAGTCGAACCAGATGCCCGTGGACGCGTGGAAAGCGCAATCCGCGAAGCTGGCGCCCAGGTTCTCCCCATGGTCATCGACCGCCAGGGCGTCAAAGTTGTATCCCGCTGAAGCCGGGGCGCAAGTCTCTGCCCGGTGTTACCGTCCAGCCTCATCGCGTAGCATCAATTGACAGGTATCCTTTTCCAAGCTGGGACACCTGTTCAGCCGTCCAATTGCATCATAGAATAGGAAAAGGGGACTTGGCCAGGCTGGGGCCCTTAACGCATATGTCCAATTGGCTGGCCTTATCTGTGGCGTTTCTGCTCTTGGCTGACGCGGACGTCCCGCGCGTCAATAGCCTTCGTGCGCCTGCCAATCCAGTCCTCAATTTTCCTTCTGACGAAGAGATTCCTCTTTTTCCGAACACCGGAGCATCTTCTGACAATCCGCAGACCCAGGCCCAGCCCGTGTCCGGTACACCCGGAGCACCAAAGAGCGCCACGCTTCAGGAGCTTTCGAAACTAAATCTCATCCGTTACGTTTCGGGGGAATTTGCTAAAGCTGTCAAGCCCTTGCCAGCCGGCAAAGAAGGCTTCCGCTTGATGGTCGGCAAGCCGCTGGAGGCCGAACAGCTCGATCGCGCCGTGGCCACGCACGGTGCCGCGGTGAGCAGCGGCGATAACGTTCAAATCACCAAGCTGGAATTCCGGGATCGTCAGATTGTGGTGGATGTGAATGGCGGCGGCCGTGGCAAAAAGCATTGGCGCGATCACATCCAAATCGGCCTCGGTGGCCCCACCATGCCACAGGCTCAGAGCAGTACCACGCAAGATCAAGGTCCTCCGGGCATGCAGCCCGGGATGGGCAGTACGATTTTTCTGGATTTCAGCAAGCCGCTCCCGGACATTACGCCGGACGAATTGAAGAAAATCCTTTCGCCCTTTTTGAATTTTTCCAAGGAGCGTTCCGCCGCCGTGCAATGGTTCGATACGCTCCCGCCGGAAATGAAGAAGGCGATTCAGGATCGCAAGCCCGCGCTCGGCATGGACCGTGAGGAACTGGTTGCCGCCATTGGCAAGCCTGACCACAAAGTGCGCGAGCGCGATTCCGACGGCAACGATATTGAGGATTGGATTTACGGCCAGCCGCCGTCAAAGACCGTCTTCGTACGCTTCCAGGGCGATCGCGTGACCAGTATCAAGCAGTTCCCGCAATAGACAGTATTCTTCAGTTTTTATTCTTGTGGCTCCCTCAACTGCGGCCAATCTAAGACTGTGACTTTTCCGTCAGATTGGCGCTCGAGAGTAGGCGCGTAGAGTCCAAGGAGTTTTCGCCGCCACCAGAATCCCTGTGACTGCTTTTCGGCCGGTGTAGTGAACCAGTATTGCCAGATCACCGCGCGTACTTGTGTAGGCGGGGCGTGCGGGAAGGGATTGCCCGCAAAGAGCAAGAGCACTTCGGCATCCCCGCGAAGCAGACTTTGTTCCGTGCGCACGACAATTGAGTCTTCACGCCACGAACTCAGCGACGCAAACCACAAATTCCAATCGAAACGCGGCTGGTACGGCGCATAAATTCCGGGCGCTTTGCTGGGTTCCTGGGGCTTGAAGCGGAACGGGTAGGCGATCCAGGTCTGCCCATCCTCCGAACCCTGAAACTCGATCTCGTAGCGGCCACGCGTCATCATGGCGAATAGTCCGTAGCGGTTGGCGATTCGAAAGGGCTCCAGGGCCGTGACGGGCGTCGTCGGCAACGGCAGTGGTCTAACCATCCACAGCAGTTCCGCCAGCGTCACGTAGAAAATCCACGTCAACATCACGGCCGAGGCCGCAAGCTTCACTGCGGAAAGTTGTGCGCGGAGTTTCTTTTTCCAGGCGTGTTCGGGATCTAAAACGGGAAGAGGCTTGGCCTCTTTGGTGGCAAGAAAACTCTTTTTCAAAAATCGCGGCAAGGAGGGCAGCAGAAACTGATCATCGAGAAGCAGAATCCCCAAGACCAGCACCAGGTAATTCAGAAATGTGTAATTCGCCGAAAGAATGATCCCGATCTGCCACGGCGTGATAATGAGAAAACACACAATCCGAATGCGCCGCGGCAAAAACATCATCCACGCTACCCCGAGTTCCAACGCCAAAGTTCCAAGCGCCGTCGCAACATGAAACCAGTGCGGCCAATGCTGCATGTACCAGCCGATCCATGTTGGCAGCGGACCGTTCTGGTAATACTCGTCCAGTGCCGTGAAGTTTCGCCATTGCGGATCGCCACCTATGATTTTCGCCACGCCCGATTCGAAATAGATTCGGAAGCATTCCCACACCAGCAGAAACAGGCTCATCCGTGAAGGTGCCTGCGTTTCGCCCCACCCCGGCCGAAATCCTCGTGGAGCAAAAAACAATGCGATGAATCCTGCCTCCAGCAACATCCCATCGGATTGGTAGCCCGAGAACTCCTGCGCCGCGCTGACGAATGAGAGGAAGCACACGAAACAAACCACCAGCATGCCGCGAGGCCACAAATTCAAAAGCAGCAGCAGCGACGCGATCATGCCCACCCAGCAAATTCCCGTCAGGATGTGCGAGCCGCTCGAAAGCCACAGTAGCGTCGGCGCATACCAGTAGCCGACATGGCCAAACTTCTCGGCTACGGCTTGCAAATATTCATGGGCGGGGAGAATCCCGTGAGGCCCCATCAATCCACGGATTTGAAAGACCAGCGAGAAAAAGGCGGAATAGTAGATCAGACCGAGAGCGCGCAGGAAAATCCAGCGGGGAAGTAGGCGGCCCGAAGCGCCGCGTTCAGTATCGAAAAGCCAACGCAGGACAGCCGCGGGTGACCATGCCATGATGGACGGCCATTATAGCGGCTAATTTCACATAATTTCCCTCGCGCGTTGACTTTTGCGCGCGCAACCCATAGCATTTTCTGTTCACCTGCGGCCGTTCTGCGTTCCTGTAAGGCCGCAATATCTGACACCCCATCGGAGGAAGTAATGCCCATTAAGGTTGGCATCAACGGCTTCGGCCGCATCGGTCGCAATATTATGCGCACCGCGCTCGACGACAAAGACATTCAGTTCGTCGCCGTCAACGACGTTACCGACGCCAAGACCCTCGCGCACCTTTTGAAGTACGACTCCGTCCTCGGCAATCTCCCGCACAACGTTACCCACACCGAAGACTCCATCGCCGTGGAAGGGAAGAGCTTCAAGGTTTTCAAGACCAAGGATCCCGCAGAAATCGATTGGGCCTCCGTCGGCGCGGACATCGTTGTCGAATCCACCGGTCTTTTCACCAAGGGTGCTGACGCCAAGAAGCATCTCCGCGCGCCGGTGAAAAAAGTCATCATCTCTGCGCCTGCCGATGGCCCGGATGCGACGTTCGTCCTTGGTGTGAACGACAAAACTTACAACCCCGCGACTCATCACGTCATTTCGAACGCTTCCTGCACCACGAACTGTCTCGCGCCCGTCGCGAAAGTTCTCCACGAGACTTTCGGCATTCATAGTGGCACCATGACCACCATCCACTCCTATACCAACGATCAGAAACTTCTCGACCTGCCGCACAAAGATCTCCGTCGCGCCCGCGCTGCCGCGATCAACATGATTCCCAGCTCCACCGGCGCCGCCAAAGCGCTTCATCTAGTGATTCCCGAATTAAAGGGCAAGCTGGACGGCTACGCCATGCGTGTGCCTACGCCCAACGTCAGCGTCGTTGACTTGACCGTATTTGTAGATAAACCCGCCACCAGAGAGGCCGTCAACGCCGCTCTGAAGGCCGCCGCGAACGGTCCGATGAAAGGCATCCTCGGCTACACGGAAGAGGAACTCGTCTCCGCCGACTTCAAAGGCAATTCCAATTCTTCCATCGTGGACGCCGAATACACCAAGGTTGTCGGCGACCGCTGCGTAAAAGTTCTGGCTTGGTACGACAACGAGTGGGGCTACTCCTGCCGGTGCCGCGACCTGATCAAGCTTTTGGCCTCCAAGTTCTAAACATGGGGCGAGCCTTCAGTGCCGCCGCCTGTATGGAGGGGCGGTAGCTTGCCCCGCCCGTTCTCTTCGCGGGTCAAGGAACACAACGCCATGAACAAACTGACAATCGACGACCTCGACCTCCGCGGAAAGCGCGTCTTTATCCGCGTGGACTTCAACGTCCCGCTCAAAGACGGCGTGGTCACTGACGACACCCGCATTCGCGAATCGATTCCCACACTCCGCTTAGTCATTCAAAAAGGCGGCCGTTTGGTAGTCGCTTCGCATCTCGGCCGCCCTAAAGGCGGTCCAGACTCGAAATACTCGCTCTTGCCAGTTTCCAAGAAGCTTCAAGAACTCATTGGCCGCCCCGTGCGATTTTCTTCCGATTGTGTCGGCCCTGTGCCGGAGTCCAAGAGCAAATCTCTAGCTGAAGGCGACATCCTCCTCCTCGAAAACGTGCGCTTCCATCCAGAAGAGGAAAAAAATGACGAAGCCTTTTCGAAACAACTCGCAGCCCTCTGCGACGGAATCTTCATCTGCGACGCCTTCGGCTCCGCGCATCGCGCTCACGCATCGGTGGTTGGCATCACCCGCTTCGTCAAGCAATCCGCCGCCGGCCTGCTCATGGAAAAGGAGCTCGCTTACCTAGGCAAAGCGGTCACCAATCCCGCGCGCCCCTTTGTCGCCATTCTCGGTGGCGCAAAAGTCAGCGACAAAATCGAAGTCGTCGAAAACTTGATGAAGATCGCCGACGCAATGCTCATCGGTGGAGGCATGGCCTATACCTTTCTCAAATCGGAGGGCCACCCCATCGGCAAGTCACTCGTCGAAGATGACAAGCTCGATCTTGCTCGCCGTCTTCGTACCGAAGCCCAGCAGAAAAAATTCCCTTTGCTGTTGCCCGTCGATCACATCATCGGCGCCGAATTCAAAGCCGACACCGCCACCAAAACCGTTTCGATCCATGACACACCCGACGGCTGGATGGGGCTCGACATCGGTCCTAAGACCGTTGATACCTATCGCCAGAAAATTGCCTCAGCCAAGACCATCGTCTGGAACGGCCCTATGGGCGTGTTCGAAATGCCCATGTTCGCCAAAGGCACTCTGGAAGTCGCCAGAGCCGTCGGAGACGCTACGGATAGCGGTGCTACATCTATCGTTGGGGGCGGTGACTCCGTCGCCGCGATCCATGAATGCGGCGTTGCTGGGCACATTTCCCACATCTCCACCGGCGGCGGCGCCTCGCTCGAATTCCTTGGCGGACGCAAACTTCCTGGCGTCGAAGCCTTAACTGAAAAATGAGCGCTCCTCCTCTCTGCGTAATCTCTGCGCGCTCTGCGTCTCTGCATTATCCTTTCTTTCCTTTGGAGGTCTTGACATGCGACGCCGCGTGATCGCCGGTAACTGGAAAATGTACAAAACGCTCGCCGACACTCGCGCGTTTTTCTCTTCATTCCTTCCGCTTGCCACCAACGCAAAACACTGCGACATCGTCATCGCCCCGCCCTTCACCGCGATACCCACTGCGGTTGAAGCCGCCAAAGGCTCCGCCGTCGCTATCTCTGGCCAGAACCTCTCCTGGAGTAAGGAAGGCGCCTTCACCGGCGAAGTTTCCGCTCCCATGCTCGCCGAAGCCGGCTGCCGCTACGTCATCATTGGCCACTCCGAGCGCCGCCAACTTTTTCGCGAAACCGACGACAACGTCGCCAAAAAGTCCCTGATCGCCCTGGAAAGCGGCCTTACCCCCATCGTTTGTCTCGGTGAAACACAAGAAGACCGCGACGCTGGCCTTACCGAAGAAGTCCTCCGCCGCCAATTCAACGGCGGTCCGGGCGCGTTGACCAACGAAGAGTTCTCCCGTATTCTGGTTGCATACGAACCGGTTTGGGCCATTGGCACGGGCCGCACCGCGACCCCGGAAATCGCCTCCCAAGCTCACGCGTTTCTCCGGCGATGTGCAGGCGAGAAGTTTTCCGTCCGCCACGCGAGTGCCCTCCGGATTCTCTACGGAGGCAGCGTCAAGCCTGACAACATTCAGGGATTGATGGCCCAGGAAGAATTAGATGGCGCGCTCGTGGGCGGAGCGAGCCTGGATCCAAAATCGTTCGCCGCGCTCGTAAATTTCACGTAGCGGCGGCCTTAAGGCCGGCGTTTTTGGGGTCTTCGACTTCAAGTTAAAGGGCAGGTATGGAAACGAAAATGGCAGTGAAGTGGGGAATAGCAATCCTGGTCGGGGTAGCCCTTATCACCGTTGGCTTCCGATTCGCCGGCTGGTTGCTCACCGGTTTTTTCATTCTGAATTGTCTGGTGCTGATCATCGTCGTGTTGCTGCAGAGCGGCAAAGCCGCGGACCTCGCGGGAGCCTTCGGCGGCGCTGGCAGCCAGACGGCCTTCGGCCCGCGCGGCGCGGCCAACGTGCTTTCGAAAGCCACCACTTGGTGCGCCATCATGTTCATGCTTTGCGCTATGGCCCTGGTCCTGCGTTCGGATAGGGCTGTCGAAAGCGGCTCGATTCTCCAAAAGGTCTCCAAGCCCGCGCCCAAACCCGCAACGGTCACAATTCCCGCCGCTCCCGCAAAGGCGCCCGCGACGTCTCCTGCGTCTACGCCGACCACTACTCCGTCAACGCCGCAATCCAATTCCCAACCGGCGTCTCAACCTCCTGCAACTTCGCAGCCCGCGCCAGCGCCGCCGAAAAAACCCTAACTCATTCGAATCTGAATTCTCGCACCATCATTTGACACCCCGCATCCTTAGCCTTTACGATGGATGTCATCGCGGTCGTGGCGGAACTGGCAGACGCACTAGCTTGAGGTGCTAGCGCCGCAAGGCGTGGAGGTTCGAGTCCTCTCGACCGCACCAAATTTTCCTTCGTACAATTTGTTCGTCACATTGGCGGCCTACCCGTTGGAGCAGAAGTGCTCAATATGCGAAAACTCGCACCATTCCTGAACTTCCTCCTGGCGTGCGCAATTTTGACAGCTGCGCCGATCTGCCGCGCCCAATCGACAACGGCCCTCCCCGAAAAAGTAATCCTCGACACCGATATCGGCGACGACATTGACGACGCCTTTGCCATCGCTCTGGCCCTGCGCAGCCCCGAACTCCAAATCCTCGGCATCTCCACCACTTTCGGTGACACCGAAACCCGCGCCAAACTCCTCGATCGTTTCCTCGCGGAAGTCGGCCATCCTGAAATTCCCGTAGCCGCCGGCGTTCCCACCACGCCCAAGGGCACCTTCACGCAGCGTCGCTACGCCGAAGGCGGTCACTTCGCCAAATCTTCCCACCCGGACGCTGCCACATTCCTCCTCGAACAAATTCGCCATTACCCGGGCCAGATCACGCTGATCGCCATCGGGCCGCTCATGAACCTCGGCGCCGCCATTGATAAAGATCCCGCCACTTTTCGAAAACTCAAGCGCATCATCATCATGGGTGGTTCCATCAAGCGCGGCTACGGCGGTATCGGCTTCGGCCCACCGGTGCCCCCGCAACCCGAGTGGAATATCCTCAACGACATTCCCTCTTCCCAAAAACTCTTCGCCGCCGGAGTGCCGCTCTTCGTAATGCCTCTCGACTCCACTCAACTTAAAATGGACGAGGTCAAGCGTGCCTTCCTCTTCAGCCAGGGCACCGCGCTCACCGACGCTCTCACGCTCCTCTACCACCAATGGGGCCAGGAAACGCCCACTCTCTTCGATCCCATGACCATCGCCTTTCTTGTGAATCCCACGCTTTGCCCCGTCCAACCCATGCACATTCGCGTCGACGAAAAAGGCTTCACTCGCCCCGATCCCGGCCCGCCAAACGCTCAAGTCTGCCTCGACTCCAATCCCGACGCCTTCTTCCGTTTCTATCTAAGCCGCGTCGCCCCGTAGCGGCAACCGGAACCTGTCCCGACCGGGTCGGGAGGTCGGCCGTCTTTTTTGCAGCGCCTTACCCCTCAATCAGATTCAGCGCCCTCAACCCTCTTCAAGCACAAGCTGTGTCCGGTGTGTTGTGTCCCCTTTGGGACAGACACATTAATTATCCGCATGCTATCTCTAACTAGAAGGATCTTGGTTCCTCTCTGGCCTAGGCCGCGCCATCCTCGATCTAAATATAAGTGTCCCAGGCCAGGAGACAATTTCACGTGAAGACGCTCTGGACTGTACCCTTGCTATGTGCTCTCGCAGGCATGGCTGTTCTTGTTCCCATCGCGAAGGGGCAATCCACCCTCGACGCAAGTGCCTCTTCTCCTACGACTACTGGCCCCTACTCATCCAGCATCAGACACTCGCAACCGGACCTGCTATACGTTCGTCCGACGGAGAAAATGAAGCTTCGCACCTTCGTCTTCGACGCGTTTGGTCCTTATCCAATCTTCGGAGCCGCCTTCGTCGCTGGCGTCAATCAAGCAGAGGGTACTCCGCCAGAGTGGAAGCAAGGTGCCGCAGGATACGGCCAGCGATTCGGCTCCAACCTTGCCATTGCGGCCGTTACGACCACGACGCGTTACGGATTGGCGGAGGCTTTCCGCGAAGACACCGTCTACTACCGTTGCGAGTGCAAGGGCATCTTTCGACGGTTCAGGTACGCCATGCTTTCGACGGTGACCGCACGCCGCGGCGCGGATGGTCATCGCCAGTTGTCATTGCCTGCAATCATTGCGCCCTACGCGGGCACCATGACCGCCGTCTATGGATGGTATCCCGCGCGCTACGGTCCAAAAGACGCCCTGCGTATGGGCAACTACAACCTTCTCGCCTTCGCGGGAGAAAACCTCGCTCTGGAATTCATCTATGGCGGACCGCACACACTTTTCAGCCATCTACATCGCCCAGCATTTCCGGGAACGGACGCAGGCAGCGTCTCTAGCCACTAAATCCGAATGATCAGCCCCGACACCAGAATTCCTCGCAGCTCCATCAGCCCGCTTCCGGGCCAGGCTTCGTCTCCGATCCCATCAGCGCTCGGCTTTGTTTGGAATTCCATCAACCTCTTCCTCGAGTGGTTCGGGGATATCGGTATTTTTGCGTGGCAGGTGATGCGTTCGGCAGTGCGACGGCCGTTTGAGGGCCGCGAATTAATCCGTCAGCTCGATGAAATCGGCTCCAGATCTTTGCCTCTTGTAGCTTTGGCAGGTTCCGCCATCGGCGCGGTCCTCGCTCTCGAAACCCGCAGCAGCTTAGTTCGCTTCGGCGCCAAGTCCATGCTTCCCGCCGCTATCGTTTTCTCGATTATTCACGAAACCGGTCCCGTCGTGACCGGCCTGGTTGTCAGCGGCAGAGTTGGAGCCGGCATCGGCGCTGAATTGGGCTCCATGAAGGTCACCGAGCAGATTGATGCCATCGAAGCTTCCGGTGTAAATCCCTACAAGTTCTTAGCTTTTACACGCATCATGGCTTGCATCCTGGTGCTCCCGCTGTTGACACTCGCTGCCGATTTTTGTGGCGTGGTAATCGGGTGGGTCGCGAATACCTTGGCCGAGCCGATCTCTTTCCAGAAATTTATCAATCAAGGACTGGCCGGCACCAGCTTCAGCGACTTTCTTGCACCCACCTTTCGAACCGCTGTGTTTGGTCTCATCATCGGCATGATCGGTTGCTTCCAGGGAATGCGCACGCAGGGTGGAACCGCTGGCGTGGGACGTTCCGCCACGAGTTCCGTCGTTATTTCTTCACTCTTCGTCATTCTCGCCGACGTTATCTTGGTGAAGATAATCCTGGTGTTTTTTCCATGATGCCCTCAGGACAAGAAGTCTTGCAGTCTGTAGACGAGAGCGGCTCCAGTCCATCCCCTGAAAACACTGCCGGCGAAAAAGCCGTGTCTGCCATCGTGTTGCGAGGTTTGCATAAATCTTTCGCCAGCCAGATTGTCTTGGACGGCGTTGATCTCACCGTGTCGAGTGGCGAAACCTTGGCCGTGCTTGGTCGCAGCGGTACCGGAAAGAGCGTGCTCCTCAAGCTCATCATCGGCCTGCAGCAGCCCGACTCTGGCTCGATCCTCATACATGGTCAGGAAATCGCCGGCCTCCCGCTCGATGCCATGAATGAGCTCAGGAAAAAGATGGGCTTTCTATTTCAGCACGCCGCACTCTACGACTCTCTTACTGTCGAGCAAAACGTTGCCTTCCCTCTGAAGCGCCATACCAAAATGACGGAATCCGAGCAATCGGAACGCGTCAAGGGACTTCTCCACGGCGTTGGAATGGAAGGCGATCTCAAGAAAATGCCCAGTGAACTTTCCGGCGGCATGCAAAAACGCGTTGGTCTGGCCCGCGCCCTGGCTCTCGAGCCTGCCATCCTCTTGCTCGATGAACCAACCGCCGGCCTTGATCCCATCACCTCCGGCGAAATCGATGAACTGATTCTCAAGCTGCAAGAAGAGCACGACATGGCCTCTATCGTGGTCACTCATGATTTGCACAGCGCAAAAACCATCGCGGATCGCCTGGCACTCTTGCACAGAGGGAATGTGCTCATCGATGGCAGCTTCGAGGAGCTGGAGAAGAGCCACGACGAATTTGTCGCGGAATTTTTGAAGCGAGATTCATAGGGAGCGCATATGTCAAGAGCGGCGAGGCTCGGAGCTTTTATCATCGCAACGCTGGCAATTCTGGCGGCGGCCATTTTCCTTATTGGAAGCAGACAATACCTTTTCACCTCCACCTATCGACTGCAGGCCCAGTTCGCCAACGTGGCCGGCCTTGATCCCGGCGCGGAAGTGCGCATAGGTGGTGTGCACAGTGGCACCGTCCGTGGTATCGAGCTGCCGCGTCAGCCGGCCGGTAAGATCACTGTGCTGATGGATCTCCAGCGTTCCACCCACGACATCATCAAACAAGACTCCGTCGCCGCCATCGAGACCGAGGGCCTTCTCGGCAACGAATATGTCTCTATCACTTTTGGATCGGCACAGGCTCTTAACGTGAAGGATGGCGAGACCATCGCCACCCTGCCGCCTCTGGTTATCGCCGATCTCATGAAGAAGGCCGACGGCATTCTCGACTCCAGTCAGGAAGCTCTGGACAACGTCACCGTCGCGACCGCGAACCTCGGCTCCATCACCGGCAAGATCAACCAGGGGCAGGGAACTATCGGCGCCCTCGTCAACGACAAAAAAATCTACAACCAACTCGACCAGACCACCGCCGGTCTCCGTGACACCGTCGGCCACGCGCAAGCGGGGGTCACCGCCTTTCAAGAAAACATGGATGCCATGAAATCCAATTTTTTGTTGCGCGGCTTCTTCAAGAAACGCGGTTACGAAGACTCTTCCGAACTCGTGAAAAACGAAATCCCGCAACTTCCCTCTGTAGCTCCACTGAAAACTTTCACTTTCGACTCCAAGCAGCTCTTCGACAAAGTGGACAGCGCCAAACCAAAGAACCAGAAATCGTTGCGCGCTGCCGGCCAGTTTCTGTCCGACACGGAGTTTGGATTCGCTGTTGTTGTCGTTTCCGCGGGCACGACAGGGGAGACGCAAAAGGATTTGGTGCTGACCGAGGCCCGTGCCAAGGTCGTGCGCGATTACCTCGTCGGAAATTTCTCTTTCGATGACGCTCAGCTCAAAACGCTAGGACTTGGGAAGGCGAAGAGCTCCGGTCCCGATTCCGGTTGGGGCACCGTTGAAATCATCATCTATCCCGCTGATACCGATGCCCCTGCACAAGCTACAGTTTCATCACAGAAGTAAACCGCGATTCTGGATTGTGAGTCACGGCTTCCGCCTCACAAATCCGGAGCTTCCCGCATGAAAAAAACTCTGTCTGACCAAATAGCTGAGAATCCCACGCAATTCAACATAGCCGCCATCGCCAAATTGGAAGAAGAGGCCCTCGATCGCCGGACCCGCACCGAGCGTGACAGCGACGCCATCGTAAAATTTATCGGCAGCGTTAAATTTCTCGTCCTTCACGTAATCTTGGTTTCCGTTTGGATTGCTCTAAATCTCAACTTGATTCCCAGTGTGAAATCCTTTGATCCTTTTCCCTTCGGCATCTTGGCGCTCTTTGTCGCCTCCGAGAGCGTTTTCCTCACCATCTGCGTGCTCATCAGCCAGAATCGCATGGCTCGCCAGGCAGAGCGCCGTTCTCATCTCGATCTTCAAGTCGGAATGCTTGCCGAGCAGGAACTCACCATGATGCTCCAGATGCTTCAAAAACTCTGTCAGCACTCCGGCGTCGACGTAAAATCCGCCACTCAGCAGGTCCAAGGTTTTAGCGAAACCACTGATGTCCGCAAGCTCGCTACTGAGCTCGAAGAAAAACTCCCCGAACAATAGTCCTGCATCCTCCCTTTAGGGAGGCACCTTTCCAGTTGTTCTTGGAACCTTCTGACCTTCAGCCTTTCCAACATTCTCGGATTTCGTCTAGGCGCAGTAAGACGTCATTTGGCCGCCCGTATTAGTTTCCCGCGCCGCCTTCCGAAATAAAGCGTTACCGTCGCTGTTGCCCTGAGGTTTTTTTGGCCCGTAAGCGTCAGCGAAGGGTCGTAGTATGCGGTTCTCAGGTAGTCCACTCCTGTTCCAACGGCCAAAGTATCTGACAGCCAGTATTTAACTCCGCCGCCCACTGCCCAGGCGTAACTAGTCGCCCATCCCCCGACTAGGATTAAGCCTCCATTGGCGGGAATTGGACCAGTCACTCTCGCACCACCTACCAGCCCATGAATGTAGATATCGTAATTGCGATTGGACACTGGATGGAAAACGGGACCTATCAAGTAGCTAAGGACATCGCTATGACGCCCCGTGTTCAGGATATTGCCGGCTCGCACATAGCCGAAGTCCGCTTTTATACCCAATCGAGAAAAACCGATCGTGAAGTTGGCATCCGCGCCCTGCATTCCCACCCGTGTGGACTGACCCTGTCCATGGACCATGTAGGAGTATCCCAGCCCCATTTCAATGGTTTTACCCTTGGCCGGCGCAGCTGGACTCTTGACTTTCATGGGCGCGACCGGAGTTGTGCCCTTTACCGCGGCGACTGGAACTTCATTGCTTACGGCCGTCCCTGAAGATTGAGCAGGGGCACGGGCACCGCAAAGCAGGAAACAAAACAACGTGGCAATCAAGGTCCTCATGGAAAATGAACCAACAGGCGGGCGTATAGGAAGAGTATGCTATTTTTATTTCCAGCGCTAGTCTCAAACTTCTGGGGGTATCGGCCTTCCTTCAGCGTCACTTTCATCGTGACCGGATGCGTCTGTTGGGCGATCACGCCGGCACGCACACCAAGCTTATTGCCGCCAGGAAGACACCTCGCCTCATCGCTCACCTCAAACGGATTTTTCATGAGGACATAACATGCTTGTCTCTAAAGAGACTGTCTGTACAATTTAGGACACCCCCAGCGGCCTACTTCTGCGGAGCCTGGTCGCGGTGCAAACTACGTGGAGGGTGGCAGCCCTTGCCGGCAAACCCCTCGCTGCACCCCTTGCCTTTTCATAACTGATGTATTCTATTTGACCTTCGCCCGGTTCACCTTCGGGCCTACAGATATCTCCAGGGCGGGCATGGCAACAGACGATACCAGCGCAAGTCACCAGGATTCGCCTCAGGAAAGCTTCCTGCCTCGCTACGTCTTCGGCACCAATCACAAGACGATCGGGCTCAACTACCTGTGGCTCGCGCTATTCAGCGTTTTCCTCGGCATGGCCATGTCGCTGCTCATGCGCATTCATCTCGCTTGGCCGGACGCGCATCTTCTGTTCCTCTCCAGCCTCGGCAACTCCCCGGATCGTTTTGCCGCTCTCACCACGCTCCACGGCTCGTTGATGGTTTTTCTGGTGCTTACCGCCGCACCACAAGCCGGCTTCGGAAACTATTTCCTGCCACTGCAAATTGGCGCGCGCGAAATGGCATTCCCCTCCCTCAACCTGCTGGCGTTCTGGGCCACTGTTTCTTCGCTTATTGGAATGACTGCTGCATTCTTCATGTCCCCGCAGTCGGGCATCACGCTTTGGATCGCCAGCGTTGCGATCTTCTGTACCGCTTCATTGCTCAATGCAATCAATTTCAGCGTCACCACTATCGATCTTCGCGCCCAGGGCATGACTCTCCCGCGCCTTCCCATCACCGTATGGGCCTGGTTCATCAATGCCGTCCTCGGAATGCTGATTTTCAGTATTCTTCTGGCGGCCTGCGTCTGCTTGCTTTCGGATCGTCTCGTAAGCACGCACTTTTTCCCCCTGCTGAATTTTCTTGCCAATCAGCCGGCCGGCACCGTTGCCAACGCTGTTCCCGTTCTATGGCAGCGTCTCTTCTGGTTTTTCGCGCAAGCGCAGGTTTACGTCGCGATGCTTCCGTGCTTTGGTCTGGTCACGCATTTGGTCTCCACGTTCTCCCGCCAGCCAGTCTGGAGAGAACGCCTCGTTGTTCTGGCCCTGTGCGCCGTGGGCCTCTTCGGTTTCTGCGTTTGGGGCCAGCACATGTTTTCCAGCGGCATGAACCCATTTTCACCCCTTGTTTTTTCGCTCTTGGCCTCCTCGCTCGGCTTGCCTGCCACGATTCTCTTGATCAGTTGGCTCGGCACGCTATGGAACGCGCGCATTCAGCTCAATACCTCCATGCTTTTCGCCATCGGCTTCATCTCTTTATTTATGGCCGGTGGACTCTCCGGGATTTTCCTCGCGCGCCACGATCTCGCCGCTGCTGCCGTCAGCGACGATTTCGTCACCGGCCATTTCCATCTCGTCATGGGCGTCGCCGCGACCTTCGCCATTCTTGGCGCATTGTTTTTCTGGTTCCCAAAACTTTTTGGCCGCCGCTTGAACGAACCTCTCGGCAAGGTCCATTTCTGGCTTACCTTCGCCGGGGTCTACTCCGTCTTCATGCCCATGCACTGGCTTGGCCTGATCGCCCATTCACGCGTTTCGTCGGCGGACGCCTTGGCCTTCGTAGCTACGGCAGGAGCGTCGATCCGCAATTTCATCACGATTGCGATTCTCGTCACTGTTTTCGCGCAGGGCCTCTTCCTCATCAATTTCCTGTGGAGCCTTTTCCGCGGCGAAAGGGTTACGGAATGCAACCCCTGGCGCGCCACCACCCTCGAGTGGAGTGTCCCTTCGCCGCCGCCCGCCGATGATTTTGGCCCGAGCGACCCGGTGGTGTATCGTGGGGCTTACGAATTCAGCTTGCCCGATGTGGTCGAGGATTTCGTGCCGCAACATCTCGCGCCAGCTTGCCTTGAGCGGAGAGAACAGGCTCCTGGGATTCGTGGAGGGACTTTGTAGCGAAGGGAGCAAGTCGTCCGGGCTCGCCATTCAGGAGAATAGAGAAGCGCATCATGCCGGGCACAACCGCATTTCCGGACGAAGAACTCATCGCCGATGACATCGGTGGTGGAGGCGGCGGCGCAACGCCACCCTCCGGCGGGGGTGATGACGGCGGCGACGACGATAAGCGCCAACGTCCCTCCTCGGGTCGACCTTCGCCGAATCGCTACTTCACCGGCATAACTCTCGGCATCGTTTCCATCCTGATGTTTTTCATGGCGCTGGCCAGCGCTTTTCTGCTGCGTCGCGGCACGAGCGGCGACTGGGTCCCCGTGCATCTTCCCGCCGTGCTCTGGATCAATACGCTCGCGCTCATTGCCAGCAGCGTCACGCTCGAGCTGGCGCGGCGTGCACTTGCTCGGCTGAATTTTTCCGCGTTCCAGAATCTTTGGACCGTGACTACGACCCTCGGCCTGCTTTTTCTAATCGGACAACTGATCGCATGGCGGCAACTCGTCGCGCAGGGAATTTTCATGGCTAGCAACCCGGCCAGCAGTTTTTTTTACATTTTTACCGCTGCGCACGGTTTGCATCTCCTCGGTGGAGTTGCGGCGCTTCTTTACGTTCGAACTCGAAAGTTCGATACCACGGGGATCGCGCTGCCGACGGCGGCCGAAGTCGTTTCTTACTACTGGCATTTCATGGATGGACTTTGGGTTTTCCTGCTGGCGCTGCTCTATTTGGGCAAATGATTTTCTAATTTTCAAAAATCAAGA
This sequence comes from Candidatus Acidiferrum sp., assembly GCA_041482215.1. GTDB lineage: Bacteria > Acidobacteriota > Terriglobia > Acidiferrales > UBA7541 > Acidiferrum. Next base: position 39,705 of record JBGPDI010000031.1, read on the forward strand.
AATTCAACATTTCAGGAATTCGGCGACCGCCTCCGTGACTCGCGCAATCTGTTCCTTGCGCAATTCCGGGTACATTGGCAGCGAAAGTACCTCCTGCGCCGCGCGCTCCGCGTGCGGATAATCTCCCAGCTTATGCCCAAGCGATTTGTAGAGCGGTTGCAGATGCAATGGGTAGGGATAGTAGACCGTGCTGCCAATTTTTTTTCCGCTTAGAAAAGTTTGCAGGGCGTCGCGGAATTCGACGCGAATCGTATATTGATGATAGACGTGCTCGAATCCCTCTGGCGTGAGCGGCGGCATCACGCCCGGGATTTGTGAAAAAAGACGGTTGTATTCCGCAGCGTGGGATTGCCGCGCGCCCTGCCAATTCGAAAGATAGCGCAACTTTACGCGCAGAATCGCGGCCTGGATTTCGTCGAGGCGGCTGTTCCAGCCGGGCTCGCTGCTCAAATATTTCCCGGTTTGCCCGTGATTGCGCAGCGTTCGAATGCGCGCCGCAAGTTCTGCCGAATTCGTCACCACCATTCCCGCATCGCCGTAAGCGCCCAGATTCTTCGTGGGATAAAAACTGAGGCAAGCTGCATCGCCGAGCGAGCCAGTCCGTCGGCCTTTGTAGGACGCGCCAATGGCTTGAGCGTTGTCCTCAATCACTGGCAGTTTGCGTGCTCTTGCAAACGCGAGGATCGGGTCCATGTCCGCCGCGAGGCCGTAAAGATGAACGACCACGATGGCCCGCGTACGCGGTGTCACACGCCGTTCGAGTTCGGCGGGATCCATGTTGTAAGTGTCCGGCCGGATGTCCGCGAATACCGGCTTTGCGCCAAGAGCACTGACGGCGCTGCCTGTGGCCACAAAAGTGAAAGGCGGCAGAAGCACTTCGTCGCCCGCCTGAACCCCGCAAGCGCGCAACGCCAGTATCAACGCGTCTGTTCCGGAAGCGAGTCCGACGCCGTGAGCCACCCCGCAGAGTGCGGCGATCTCTTCTTCGAGCGCGGCTCCTTCGCGCCCGAGCACCAATTGCTGCGACGCCATCACGCGCTCGACCGCCGTTCGAATCTCAGCACCAATGGCCGCGTATTGCGCCGCCAAATCAAGCTGCGGCACTGGCTCAAGCATGGGACCGGAATGGGAAGGAGTGCTCATAAACATTAATCCTGTCTCATAGAGTATACGCGAGCACCGCACGCTGCGGGTTTTCCGAACTGCCGGATATAATGCTCCAGCAACATTTCGCCGATCATTTTTGCACAAGTCATGTTCGCAAAACGCACAAATTGGGATCTCACACCGAACCGGCTGAGCGAAGCGCTCGCAGCGTATCGCGCGACTGGGAAGCCGTTACTCGATTTGACCATTTCGAATCCCACCGAATGTGGCTTCCGCTACGACGGCGCCGCAATTCTGAATGCGTTGAATAATCCCGCGGCGCTCGGTTACGAACCCAATCCGAGGGGGCTGGAAATCGCGCGCCGCGCGGTCGCGGGCTATTATGCGGAGCGAAACGAAAACGTCCCGATTGAAGATATCTTCCTCACCACCAGCACCAGCGAAGCGTATTCCTTCGTCTTTCGAACGCTCTTCGATCCCGGCGACGAAATCCTGATACCTTCCCCAAGCTATCCGCTCTTCGATTTCCTAGCAGACATCCAAGATGTGAATTTGGTGCGCTATCCGCTGCTCTACGACTACGGATGGCAAATCGATTTTCACGCGCTGGAGCAGTCCATCACCCCGCGGACGCGCGGTGTCATCGTCGTTCATCCCAATAATCCCACGGGGCATTACACAAAGTCCGCGGAGATGTCGAAGATGAATGCGATCTGTTCCTCGCGCGACCTGGCCATCATCGCCGATGAAGTTTTCCTCGATTTCTCTCTTGACGGAAATCGTGCTTCAAGCTTCGCCTCGAATTCCGGCGCGCTCACCTTCACCATGAGCGGCGTCTCCAAGATTTCCGGCCTGCCGCAGATGAAGGCCGCCTGGTTGATCGCCAGTGGTCCACCACAACTGAAAAACGAAGCCACCGCCCGCCTCGAACTCATTGCCGACACCTATCTATCCATGAACGCGCCGGTGCAACACGCGCTGCCCATCTTCCTTGCCCAACGCAAGTCTTTCCAGGAACAATTGATGTCGCGAGTCCGCCGCAACCTCGCGGAACTCGACCGTCAGTTGTCCGGTCAAAGGGCGTGCTCCCGCCAAGCCGTGGAAGCCGGTTGGTATGCTGTCTTGCGAGTCCCTGCCACCCGTTCCGATGACGACCTCGCCATCGAACTGCTCCGCACACACGGCGTCTACGTCCACCCCGGCCATTTCTACGACTTTCCTTCCGAGGGACATTTGATCGTCAGCTTGATCACCCTGGAAGCAGACTTTTCGTCAGCTGCCGGAAACTTGCTAAAGTTTGTTGCCTGAAGTTACCTCATTTATAGGCAGATTCCACAACGTTATCACCTTGGTATTTCTGAACCGCTTCGAAATCTTGTAGATATATGCTCTAGACATACAATTAACAGGATAAAGAACTTCTAAATTTCAAATAAAAGTACCAGTACCATAGCGCTAAACAAAGGAGTTATCGTAATTTCTTCTGAAGTTAAGATAACTCGTAGGTTGGAGGGCTCCTTGCTTCGTTTTCCTCAAGGCGTCTGGAGTGAAGTTTCGGTCCTCGATCGTCGGGTCAGCTGTTTTCAGTTCGATCGTGGAACACCAATAGAACCTTCACCTGGTCCTGACCTTTCCGCTGGGTAAGGGAACGGTCTAAGACGGAGGAAAAAACTGTGCGGAAACGTAATCACTCGGGGTGTGTCCGAAATCGAAAGATTGCAACTTGTAAGTTTTTGGCGCTTTGCGGGGCATTGTTGTTGGTTGCAATTCCCGTGTTCGCAGCGCTTACCGGCGACCTGCAAGGGACAATTTTTGACCCGAAGGGACTGCCTGTATCGCAGGTCACTGTAACCGTAAAGAATCTGGCTACCGGCACTACACGGACACTTAGCACAAACGACTCGGGTGAGTTTTCTTCTCAGCAGCTGGACATTGGAGCATACGAAGTACGGGTTGAAAAACAGGGTTTCAGGGCAGCGGCGAGCGAAATCGTAATCCGCAGCGGCGAAGTAACTCGCTTGAACCTCTCGCTGGAAATCGGATCAATGAGCGAGACTGTCACTGTTGAAGGGACTGCGGCAACTATCTTAGATGTCGCGAGTTCACAAATTAGTACCTCGCTGACTTCCGAGGTCATTCAAGATCTTCCTAACCTGGGTCGGGATCCTGTTGCGTTTGCAACTTTGGCGCCAGGGATTGCGCCCGTTAGCAAGGACAATCCTTTCCTCGGTTCGGGCAGTTTCAATGCCAACGGCCAAAGAGGCCGCGGGAACAACATCACTGTGGACAACAGTACTGCCACGGATATTTCGACGACAGGGTCTTCGGGAATGGGCACGTTCAGCCTTGACTCGGTGGAAGAATTTAAGCTGATCACCAACAACTACTCGGCGGAGTTCGGGCGCAACGGTGGATCCCAGGTGCAAATCATCACCAAAGGTGGCACCAACCAATACCACGGTTCGGCCTACTGGTTCCATCAGAACGCGGCCCTCAACGCTCGAGACTTTTTTGATACTACAGGGGCGGCCACGCCGTTCATCCAGAACCAATGGGGTTTCACCGCTGGTGGCCCGGTCATCAAGAATCATTTGTTCGCCTTCGGGCATTATGAAGGCATCAAGAATCGAGGCGCCGGCTCCAGCAGCGCAGCAAGCGTGCTAACTCCCGCGGATGAGGCTGCCATCACTGATCCGACTTCGAAGGCTCTCTTCACGGCATTGGGCGCGCCGACCGACCCTTCAGGTAGCTTAAACGCTGCTGGTCCAAATGCTGGCGATCAGTACGCTTGGTCGGTGCGCATTGATGAAACGTTCCGGGGCGGCAAGGACATGATCACGTCCAGGTATGGGACGAACCCAGTTACCTCCGTGAGTCCCGGGCTCACTTTTATCTTCACGAACTTGCCGAACTATGGGGCAAACGTCACGGACACGGATCGGGCTTTCAACTTCGGTTACACACACATTTTCTCGCCAGCCGTAATCAATCAATTTCGCTTTGCCTTTGGCCGCAGCAATCCGAATTTTGTGCCGTTTACGTCCCTTTCGAAACCGTATGCACCCGAGACCTTAATCAGTCAGAAGGATGGGATGGGCGTTTGGAACGGCATACCTCAAGGACGCGTTCAGAATACTTTCCAGTACAGCGACTCAGTTTCCGTGAC
>JBGPDI010000032.1:0-42986 GCA_041482215.1 Candidatus Acidiferrum sp.
ATCCTGCGCCACACGATCAGCCAGACAAACCCGAGCAGCCCCGGAATAGCAAATGCCACGCGCCATCCCCAGCGAAAGTACACCATTGGAATCAGAAAGGTCGTAATCACGCCGCCGACGGAGGAGCCGCTGTCGTAGAGGGCAGCTGCAAGCCCGCGCTCTCGCTTTGGAAACCATTCGGAAACGGCTTTGCTCGCACCAGGCCAGTTGGTGGATTCGCCTGCGCCCAGAAGGAAACGAAAAGAAACAAAGCTCTTGAAGCCGTTAGCAAGGGAGGTCAAGACGGAGATGATGGAATAGAAGGCGACGCCAATGGTCAGGCCGCGGCGCGTGCCGACACGATCAATCAGTCTTCCGCAGACAGACTGTCCGATGGTATAGGCGATGCGAAACGCGATGGCGATATTGGCGTAGTCCACGTTGGACCAGTGGTAGTCCTGCTTCAAGAAGGGCGCGAGGATGGAGAGTGTCTGGCGGTCAATATAATTGATAACGGTGGAAGCGAAAAGAATTCCACCAATCCACCAGCGCAGCGAAGGGATGGAGCGAGGCGGGGCCGGACTGCTTTGTCCGGCTAGCGGCATGAGAGCCCCACTGGCATCGGTGCACCGAAAACACTTATGAAATTTGCGGCGCTCAAGGATTATCCGGTGGCCACAAATGCGGCAAGAGTGGCGGGGCTAAGCAAACGGGCGGATTCTGTGTCGAGATAAAGCGTTGTCGCTAGATGGGTGCGCAAAATGGAAGCCGGAGCCATCGGATTGATTTCTCCCTCCATGCAGAGCTTGACCGCTTGCGTTTTCCGCGCATCAGGCACCACGGCAATGATTTCTTTTGCCTTCAAGATCTGACGCACGGACATGGAGATGGCCTGCCGGGGAACTTCTGAAATATTCGCAAACCATCCCTCGCCCACTTGCTGGCGGCGGCAAGGTTCGTCGAGGTTGACGACGAGATAAGGATCTTCCGATTGGAAGTCCGCTGGAGGATCGTTAAATGCGAGGTGACCATTCTCGCCAACGCCGACAAAAGCAAGATCAACCGGCGCCGAACTCAAAGCTTCGCCCACGCGGCGGACGACTTCCTCCGTATCACCCTCTCCGTCCAGTAAGTGAAAACTTGTGATGCCCACTTTGTGAATCAGGCGTTCGAGAAGATATTTGCGAAAGCTAGCGGGATGAGTCACAGACAACCCGATGTATTCATCAAGGTGAAACATCTCGACGCGCTTCCAATCGATGCCTTCCGCGTGGGTCAAGGCATCGAGAAAATTCAATTGAGATGCACCTGTCGCGACGATGATGCGCGCGAGCCCTTGAGCAAGAATGGCGCGGCGCAGAGCAACGGAGGCTTGCTCGGCAGCGGCTATGCTGAGAGAAAGCTTGTCTTCGTAGACTTTTACAATCACTCTGCCCGCTCCTTCGCGTGACTCTGCACGCGAGAACGAGTAACTCTAATGGTGCAGATAGCGGGCGTCAATTCGCCTGCCCGGCGTGTCACGCCAGGATCGGCGGCCGGTAGCAAAGCAAGCTTCAGCGCCGAAAGTGGGAAATGAGCCAGAAGAGGAGAGAAAGGGCGAGGCTGAGAACGAGGCACGTGACGATGGGGAAATAGAAGGTGGTGCGTTCGCCGCGGTGGACGATGTCGCCGGGAAGGCGGCCGAGGCGAAAGGGGAGTTTTCCGCCGAAGTAGAGAAATGCGCCGACGAGGACGAACAGAACACCGAGAACAAGAAGGGTGCGGCCGAGTTCGCGGAGAGGGTCCACATGGAGCATTCTAACGGAACTGAGCGTCCGTGAGATGGAGCAAACAAAGAGAGATTCCTCCGCTCCGCAGGCCGGCGTCCGCGCGGCGCGGACGCAAGAAAAAACCGGCCTGCTCCGGTCGGAATGAGGGGATAACTTGACTGATCGGTGTTAAATCAGTTCGAGGCCGGAGAAGAAATAGCCGATTTCGAAGGCGGCGGTGTCGGGCGCGTCTGAACCATGAGTGCAATTGTTGCCGATGCTGGTGCCGAGGTCGTGGCGGATTGTGCCGGGAGCGGCTTTCTTGGGATCGGTGGCTCCCATGGTGTCGCGCCATTTCAGGATGGCGCCATCGGCTTCGAGAACGAGAGCAAAGATTTTGCCGGAGCTCATGAAGTCGGTGAGTTCGCCAAAGAAGGGGCGCTCGCGGTGGACGGCGTAGAAGCCACCGGCTTCTTCTTTCGTCAGGCGCATGGATTTGCCGGCGACGATTTTGAAACCCGCCTTATGAATGCGCGAAAGAATTTCACCTTGCTGACCGCGGCTGACGGCGTCAGGCTTGATGATTGCGAATGTGCGTTCGATTGCCACGAGAATCTCCTCAGAAGATTGAAGTAATGACGTAAAGATGTAACGAAATAAAGAAAACCCGAAGAATTCAAACCTGGAAATTCTTCCACTGCCTCCAGAGACTCTTCAGCATTGCTCCCACTACATTAAACTTATTTGTCAGCAAGGAAGAATCAGTCGCATTTAAGAAGCCTTCATCGCGACTCATCTCCAGCCACAACTTGCATTCATCACACGAGCCGATGGCAATCTGTAAGTATCGCTTGAACTCAGCCGCCGATGAGCGCTTGGCCCAACCCTCTACGATATTAGCCGGGATAGATCGCGCAGCCCGGCGAAGCTGTCTCGCCAATTCAAATTGTTCGGGCGGCGGAAATCTTCTCGTAGCACGCGAAATCTCTAGCGCCAGCACATAAGATTCACGAAATACGTTCAGATCCTTATACGTCCTGATGGGCATCGCAACTCCCCCACCATGACGTTTTATCATTACTTCGTTACTTCTTTACTTCATTATTTCAAGGCAGCAGCTAGAGTTGAGCCTAAGTCCGCGGGAGTCTCTACGGTGCGGATTCCGGCGGCGGCCATCGCGGCGTATTTGTCCTTGGCGGTGCCCTGGCCACCGCTGATGATCGCGCCAGCGTGGCCCATTCGCCGGCCTGGCGGTGCGGTTTGGCCAGCGATGAAGCCAACGACAGGCTTCTTCACGTTGACCTTGATCCATTCGGCAGCTTTTTCTTCGGCGTTGCCGCCGATTTCGCCGATCAAAATAATGGCGTGCGTGTCTGGATCATCGTTGAAAAATTTGATCGAGTCGAGAAACGTGGTGCCGATGATCGGATCACCGCCGATGCCGATACAAGTGGACTGGCCGATGCCGAGTTGCGTCAATTGATGCACGGCTTCGTAGGTCAGTGTGCCGCTACGGCTGACGACGCCAACGTTCCCCTGCTTGTGAATGCGGCCGGGCATGATGCCTATTTTGCACTTGCCGGGAGAAATGATTCCCGGGCAATTTGGGCCAATGAGGCGCGTTTTCTTGAAATCGACCACGGACGCCACGCGCACCATGTCGAGCGCGGGGATGCCTTCGGTGATGCAGACGATTAACGGGAGTTCGGCGTCGGCGGCTTCGAGAATGGCATCAGCGGCATACGACGGCGGAACAAAAATCACGGAGGCGTTTGCGCCGGTAGCTTTCACGCCGTCGGCAACGGTGTTGAACACAGGATGCTCAAGATGTTTCGTTCCACCTTTACCCGGAGTCACGCCGCCAACTACGTTGGTGCCGTACTCGATCATTTGCTGAGCGTGGAAAGTGCCTTCGCGGCCGGTAAAACCCTGGACGAGCAGGCGCGTTTTTTCGTTTACGAGAACGCTCATCGCGCACCTCCTGCGAGGGCCACGACTTTTTGCGCGCCGTCCTTCATGCCGTCGGCGATGGTGAAGTTCAAACCGCTGTCGCGAAGGATTTGCTGGCCAACCTCAACGTTGGTTCCTTCCATTCGAACGACGACGGGAACGCTCAACTTCAGATCTTTAGCCGCAGCGACAACACCGGTGGCGAGAACATCGCAGCGCAAGATACCGCCGAATATATTGATGAAAACAGCTTTCACTTCGGGATCGCTCATAAGAATGCGGAAAGCGTTTTTCACCTGCTCGGCGGAAGCGCCGCCGCCGACATCGAGAAAGTTTGCAGGAGACCCGCCGGCGTATTTGATGATGTCCATGGTAGCCATGGCAAGGCCGGCCCCATTGACCATGCAAGCGACGCTGCCCTCGAGCTTGATGTAGTTCAGGCCGTACTTGGAGGCTTCGACTTCGAGGGGATCTTCCTCATCGAAATCGCGCAACTCGCGGAGCTCTTTGTGACGGAAGAGCGCGTTGTCGTCGAAAGCCATCTTGGCGTCGAGAGCGACGAGTTTGCCGTCACCGGTAAGCACGCAAGGATTGATTTCGAGCATCGAGGCATCGGTGTCAATGAAGGCGCGATAAAGAGATTGGAGAAACGGGACAGCGGAGTTCGCGACTTCAGCCGGCAAGCCAAGGCCGAAAGCGATTTTGCGCGCCTGGTAAGCCTGGAAGCCCAGTGCAGGATGAATCGATTCGCGCAAAATGGCGCCGGGATTGTCTTTGGCGACTTCTTCGATTTCCATGCCGCCCGCGGCGCTGGCCATAAAAACGACGTGGCCAGTGGCACGATCGACGAGGAGACCGAGATAAAGTTCGCGCTTGATGTCCAGGCCTTCTTCGATCAGCAGGCGCTTGACGATGCGGCCGGCGGGGCCGGTTTGCGGAGTGACCAGCTTCATGCCGAGAATATGGCTTGCGAGGTCGGCGGCTTCGTCGGAAGAACGCGCCAGCTTGACGCCGCCTCCTTTGCCGCGCCCGCCCGCATGAATCTGCGCTTTCACGACGACGACATTGACGTGCGAACGCAGACGGTGCGCCGCGTCGCGTGCTTCATCTTTGGTGAAAACGACCTCGCCGCGGGGAGTGGTGACACCGTAACGCGCCAGAATCGCTTTTGCCTGATATTCGTGAATCTTCATCGAGGTTCCGTTTTCCGTTCGACCTTGAAACAATCTGCTAGTGTTAGAATTTTGACGTGCTCTGAAACATAGAAGTTTACTAGCAAGGCGGAAAGGGAGCAAGGACGCGCGGAATGAACGCCCCGACGATAACGAAAAAAATAAGCCCCATGCTGGCTGCCGCCAACATGGAGGAAACTATCCTGTTTTACAAGAGCGTGCTGGGATTCACCGCGATTCGAAATTCTTCGGAGTATTCGATCTTGGAACGCGACGGACAGACCATCCATTTTATGAAAGCCGCCTCAGAAGAGGTCATGAGGTGTGTCCGGGGGCATACCGAGATATACATCGAGGTCCGTGGTATAGGTTCCATGTGGGAGCACGTTAAGGCGTTTAAGGATCGGTACAGAATCAGAGATCTGTTTGAGAGGGAATACGGAATGACGGAATTCCATATCGAAGATCCCAACGGATGCCTAGTATTTGTTGGAGAGCCGACATCCAAGTGAGAGCATTCCGTCAAATTGAATCGCTGTACGAGATCGCATAGAGAATGATGAAAAAACGCGCGTTTCCCCGCGGGCAGGATCGCCAGAGTGCGGCAGCATGGCGATGACCCTTTCGCTAATCGAACGAGTTGAGGCAGGGCACGCTCTCGCGCGTGCGGAAGCAGAAGCGCTGATGGAGGAGCTGCTTTCGGGCCGCGTGGAGACGGCGGAGATTGTGCGGATGCTGGCGGCGATGAATCGGCGGCCGATTGAGGTGCAGGAGCTCGCAGGATTTGCGCGCGTAATGCGAAAGCATGCCACGCGCGTGTTTGCGGAAGGCGAGGCACTGCCCGCAAACATGGTAGACACGTGCGGAACGGGCGGCGATGGATCGGGCACGTTTAATATTTCGACGGCAGCGGCGATTGTTGCAGCGGCAGCGGGCGCACGAGTGGCGAAGCACGGAAATCGAGCGGCGAGTTCGCAGAGTGGTTCCGCAGACGTGCTCGAAGCGCTCGGAGTGCGGATTAATCTTCCGTTCGAACAGTACGGGCGCGCCATCCGCGAGATTGGGATTGGATTTCTGTTTGCGCAGGCGGCGCACACGTCGACGCGACATGCTACTCCGGCGCGGAAACAGATCGGCGCGCGTACGGTGTTCAATTTGCTGGGGCCGCTAACGAATCCCGCAGGCGCGCAATCGCAAGTACTGGGTGTTTTTTCAGCGGACGCAATTGATCCAGTGGCGGCGGCGCTAGCGGAATTGGGTGTCGAGCGCGCGTTTGTGCTGCACGGCGCCGGCGGACTGGATGAAATCTCGCTAGCCGGGGAGACGATGGTCGCGGAAGTAAAGGGCGGCGTGGTCCGGCGATTTACGGTGACGCCAGAGGAGTTTGGCGTGGAGAGAGCGCCGCTTGAAGCGATCCGCGGAGGGACGGCCGGGGAAAATGCCGCACTCATCGTGCGCATCCTGGAAGGCGGAGCCGGACCAGCGCGCGATATTGTGGTGATGAACGCGGCTGCGGCTCTGGTTGCGGCCGGCGTGGCTTCCAATTTCCGCGAGGCGGCAGGGCTGGCCAGTTTCGTGATCTCCTCAGGCGCAGCGAGAGAAACTCTCGCGAATCTCGTCCAATTCACGAACGAAAGTTAGATTTGCTATTGTGGTTTGTTTTGAGGAAAACTTCGCGACTAGGGCCGGTCGGGGCTTTCGTAAGCTTTGTGAAGCCCAATCCCAGTAGCTATTGCGGCGATGACGGGGATCAAGAGGAACCGGCTGTGCGCGGGGGCAAGGGGTACTTGGTTGGAGCGCTTGCCGCAAGCGCCCTCGAACGAAACTCGATAAGACTGCCCTTCCTGCACGATTTTAGTTTCCTTGCCGGCGACTACTTCGAGGGCTTGGGTGCGGCTGGTGATCACCACGGCGCAGGTCTCAAGCGTCATTTGGCCGACGGTCAGTTCGGACGATTGAGGACGCACGCGCACGTCCGTGGCGATGAGCAGAAGTGACCCGCCGCCTTCCACCCTGAAGCTTACGGAGCCACGCTGGAGAACCGGAGCCAAGGTAGCACCTTCATGACCGATCAAAATGGCGCTGTCGTCGGATAGGGCGAGCTGCACGGAGCCGGCACGCACTGCCAAGGCTCCGGGCGCTTCGGTGTTGAGAAGATCTCCGTTGAAGATGGTAGCCCCGACGGTGGCAACGGAGCTGTTCAAATGCCCGCCGGAAGACTGCGTAACTACGCCAAGCGAAGTGGTTTGCCCAAACAGGGGAATCCCCGCCAGTAGAAACACCAACATCGTAGCCAAGAGGCGGCGAGGCATGACTGTGCAAAACCTCCGAGAGAGATGCACTCTAAGTGTAGGGAAAAGAAGAGCATAGGCCATGGTACTGTGCCCAAACAGTCTCTAGCCCCTTCCGTTTGCTAGCGGCTGCTCGAAGGATGTTTGTTCTCCGGGCACGTCTTGAGAGGGGTCGGGAGACGCGGGTGAGCGAGCGGAGGCTTGGCGGGTCAGTTAGAATCGGTGGCTGACACTAGAGGGGGAAGCTTTGAGAAATCTTGTGGCGACCTTATTGATTGGCGCTTTGCCGGGCGTGGCACTGGCACAGAAGCCCGTTGCTCCAGCCGCTGCGCAAGTAGCGCAGGAGGTGCATAACTACCGGATGGCCAACGAGGACCGCATCGTTCGCGAGCTGAGCGAGTTTCTTTCGATTCCGAACATTGCGAGTGACACGCCGAATATCCAGAAAAACGCGGCGCATCTGGTGGAGCTGCTGGAGGCGCGGGGAATCGAAGCACACTTGCTGCCGATCACGGGGCGTGGACCGGTGGTTTTCGGCAAGTTGATTACGCCAGAAGCTAGGCGGACGGTGATTTTTTATGCGCACTATGACGGGCAGCCGGTGGAAGCGGCGGCGTGGACCGATGGGACACCGTTCGAACCGGTGCTTCGCGACGGCGCGATCGAGGCAGGCGGGAAGCGGATCCCTTTCCCTAAAAAAGCTGGGCAGCGTGGCGCGGAGTATAAGGATGACTGGCGCATCTATGCGCGCTCGGCATCGGACGACAAGTCGCCAATCGTGGCCTTGTTGGCCGCCCTTGATGCTCTGCGTGACAAAAAGATTCCGCTCGGTGTAAACCTGAAAGTGATTTTTGAAGGAGAGGAGGAGGCGGGTTCGACGAACCTGCAGCGCACGCTTGAGTTGCACAAGAATTTGCTGGGGGCGGACTTGTTGATCACGGCGGACGGACCAGTGCATCAGTCGGGACGGCCGCTGGTATTTTTTGGAAACCGGGGCGACATCGGGCTCGAGGTCACGGTGTACGGGCCAGTGCGTGCTTTGCATAGCGGACATTATGGGAATTGGGCGCCGAATCCGGCGATGGAATTGTCGCGGCTGCTGGCTTCGATGAAGGATGCCGATGGACGTGTCCTGATCGATGGATTTTATGACGACGTTGCGCCACTGGGTGAAGTGGAAAAAAAGGCGCTGGCGGAAATGCCCGATAACGACGCGGAACTCGAACGCGAACTGGGCATCGCGAAACCGGAAGGCGGTGGGAAAAAGCTTGTGGGATTGATTATGCAGCCTTCATTGAATATTCGAGGATTGCGCAGCGCTTATGTGGGCGAGCACTCACAAAACGTTGTGCCGGACCGGGCGGAGGCTTCGCTCGATGCGCGGCTTGTGAAGGGGGAAGATCCACAGAAGAAGTTTGAGTGCATCGCGGGGTTTATCGGGAAACAGGGATTTTTTGTGATCGACCACGAACCGACGATGGAAGAGCGGCGCGCGCATGCCCGAATCGCAAAAGTTGTTTATGAAGGCGGGTATCGGGCGTCGCGGACGGCGATGGATTTGCCTGTGTCGAAGGCCCTCATCGAAGTGGTACGAGCGGCAGCAGGTAGCGATACGGTGGTGATGCCGTCGTCTGGTGGTAGCGTGCCGATGTATATCTTTGATGATTTGGGTTTGCCGTGGATTGGCGTGCCGATTGTGAATTATGACAATCATCAGCACAGCTCGGATGAAAATGTGCGGCTGGGGCATCTTTGGAAGGGGATGGAGATTTATGGAGCGATTTTGGCGGATTTGAATTGGTAGCCGCAGATTTCAACGAGGGTGATGATCTTGTCAAGCTGGGCGTGGCTTGGTAGTGGGCCGTTTTGAATTATTTTGCGTGACTTAGTTGTTGCCGCAGAGTTTCCACGACCAGACCGAACAAAGCATACGTAGCAGCATTCGCAAGAAGAACCCAATAAAGACGAATCGGATAAAAACTAAGAAGAGCAATTGGGCAAGTTAATCGGACGAGCGTCATCATCGGGTCGGCAGAGGTAAACGCTGGAGGTGTAATTGCTAAGGCATAGAGTGCCCAGCATCCTGCTACGAGAAAACCTGCAATCGCCCACTTACCAATTCTGTATTTCATGCTGCCACTCCTACTGTTCTCTGGCTCTAATAGTCTCACCAATCTCTTCCATACTCCAAATAAGACAGCCCACTACCCGTGGCGTGCTGCGCCCCTACAACGAGAGGAAATTCTGGAGGAGTTGCTTGCCGGATTCGGTTAGGACGGATTCGGGGTGGAACTGGACGCCTTCGATTTTGTAGCGGCGATGGCGCATGCCCATGATGATGCCGTCTTCGGTTTCGGCGGTGATGGTTAGTTCGCGCGGAAGTGATTTTCTTTCGACGATGAGGGAATGGTAGCGCGTGGCGGTGAAGGGATCGGGAAGTTTGCGGAAAATATTTTTGTGGTCGTGATGGATTTGGCTGGTCTTGCCGTGGAAGAGTTTCGGCGCGCGAACGATCTTGCCGCCGAATGCGGCGCCTATGGCCTGGTGGCCGAGGCACACGCCAAGAATCGGAAATTTTCCTGCGAGGCGTTCGACCAATTCCACCGAGATACCGGCATCCTGCGGCGTACACGGGCCAGGAGAGATGACGATGCGCTCCGGCTTGCGGCGGGCGATTTCTTCCACGGTAATTTTGTCGTTGCGATGGACTTCGACGTTACAACCGAGCTCGCCTAAATACTGGGCGAGGTTGTAGGTGAAGGAATCGTAGTTGTCGAGAAGCAGAATCATGATGACTTCCTCGGACGAATCCCGCGGTGCGCGGCTTCCAGCGCTGCAAATAGTACTTTCGACTTGTTTACACTCTCTTCATATTCGCCTTCGGGCGTGGAATCCGCAACGATGCCGCCACCGGCTTGCACGTAAGCGACGCCGTTCTTCACGACCATGGTGCGAAGCGCGATACAGGAATCGAGATTGCCTGCGAAATCGAGATAGAGAATGCCGCCAGCATAGATTCCGCGGCGGGTGCGCTCGAGTTCCTCGATGATTTCCATGGCGCGGACTTTTGGCGCGCCGGAAACCGTGCCAGCGGGAAAGCAGGCCATCAGCGCGTCGAAGCAATCCACATCTTCGCGCAAGCGTCCACGCAGGCTGGAAACCAAGTGCATCACGTGCGAGTAGCGCTCCACGGTGAGCAGCTTTTCGGGCTTCACGGTGCCGTAGTCGCAGACGCGGCCGAGGTCGTTGCGGCCCAGGTCCACAAGCATGATGTGCTCGGCGCGCTCTTTTTCGCTGGCGAGCATTTCGCGTTCGAGGCGCTGGTCTTCGGCCTCGTCCTTGCCGCGCCAACGCGTGCCAGCGATGGGGCGATAGAAAACATCGCGGCCCTGCACTTTGACGAGCATTTCCGGCGAGCTACCGACGACGCAGACATCATTCATCTGCAAATAGAAAAGATAGGGTGAGGGATTCAGCGCGCGCAGCTGGCGATATATTTCGAAGGGGGCAGCCTTCGTTTTTGCGGAGAAGCGCTGACTGACGACGACCTGAAAAACATCTCCGGCGCGGATGTATTGCTTGGCTTTGCGCACGGCTTCCAAGTATTCGGGGCGGCGAAAATTGGAAACCACTTTCAGCGGGCTACGCGACTTTGTTTTAGAAGGCTTCTTGGGAAGTTCCGCGGCCACGGGCTGTTCGAGCAGCCTTCGCGTCTCTTTGATCTCGCGGACGGCGGCGTTGTATTTCGCGCGGAGCGTGCCGTGGCCCTCGGTGAAAACGTTGCGAACGATCCACAGTCGGTGCTGCACGTGATCGAACGCGACGATGCCGTGATAGAACATCAGCATCGCGTCATAGAGCCCGATTTCATCGCGCAGGCGCTTGGGAATGCGCTCGATGAGCCGCACCATGTCGTAGCTGAAATAGCCGATGGCTCCCGCAACTAGCGGAGGCAATCCGGGAAGGCGCACGGGACGAAATCGCTCAATGCGCTCGCGCAAAAATGAAATGGGATCGCGTTCTTCCCAGACGACGCGATCGCGGCTCTCCAGAACACATGCGCCGTTGGCGTAACGGAAAATTTCCTCGGGGTTCGCGCCGGCAAACGTGTAGCGCGCAATTTTCTCGCCGCCTTCAACGCTTTCGAGGAGAAACGAGTAGCGAGCGCCCTGGGCGATGCGCAGATAGGCGCTGACGGGCGTCAGCAGATCCGCAGAGAAAACGTCGTAGACCGGGATGAGGTTGCCCTGTTTGGCGAGGCGTTGAAATTCTCGGAAGTCCGGCTGGATCATGGAATCAGTTCACAGTCGACAGTTTTCAGTTCTCAGTAAAAGGAATCTATTATTACATTACTTCAGGCTGGCCCGGTTTATTCGTCCGAGGCCGAGAGACACCGGTCGCCGGGAGGCTAGTTAACCACAACAGACCCCACCCCCATGTTTTCTGTAAGTGTTGCATCTAAAGAGTTTAGAGCTTATGTAAGCGCTTTAGAATCAACACTTGCGGGCATCCCTATGGGTGTTGATTCTAAATGGGTTAGTCCGCCCCTGGACCTACCATCTGGTGAGGCGAAAGTGCGGCAAGGCGCTCCCTCGAGCACTGAGTAGGCACGGAAGTCTCCAGGGAGAAACATTCAGTTTGTAACTGGAATTTCGGTGCGGAGGGGCGAACTACTTCACCAAGATAACGTATCAGATTAGTAACCGCTGTGTGAAATATAAAATCAACCGAACGGCCATTTCCGGTGACCGCGTTAACCAGGAGTCGTGGCGCGGCGTCCGGTCTTCCGCGTTCGGGCTGCGCTGCTTTGCTTCATCTGAACCTTGGTGCCAGTGACCGGCTCCTTGCGGTTCAGCTCCGCCGCCTGTTCCAGGAGAGCCCGCACTTCCGATCGGAGTGCATCCGCTGCGCTTCGCAGCTTTACGTGCCGCAAGGACTTTCCCGTTCCCTCCAGCAACTTCCCCGGATCGCGGAGCATCGCTCCTCGCATAAATCCAAAAATCACATGTTCCTTCGCCACCATGTAAAAGCATAGCGGCCCGTTTAGATCGAATGTGGGAATCTTCCACGGATTCACATACTCCTCGCATCCGGCTACGGACTTCTTTACAAGTGCCCTCACCGTCTTGGCAACTCCAGACAACTTTCCGGCCTTCTTTACATATTCATCGATCCAGACGCGAGCTTCCCTACCTTCGACAGTTGGCATTTCACTCACCTCTCCGTACGGCTGCAGCGTAGCACGGCAAACACAGCTTGACTAAATTGGCTCGCATCTATAGCGAGGCTTTAAGCTCCTGATGAGTTCCAGAATTGAAGGTGAGCATCGACGAGCAGCCGACTGATCCCGTCTCGGTCCACCCCATCTGGAAGTGGCGAAGTTGCCTGCGCAGCTAGCGCTTCTGACTCAAGTTGCGCGCCGAGTTCGCGAATTTCGGTAAGAGAATACTTGCCCCTACGGATTTCGACCAACTCTTCCCGGTTTGGTCTCGGCAGCGTGATGCGTCCGTGCTCCATCAACTCTTTCGCTTCTCCGTACAGACGGATTACATGCATGGCGTACTTCGTGTCGTATCCATGTTTATCTTCGAGTTCAGCGCGGTGAACGTTCTTCTGGCCCTTCTGCCCGAGCAATCGCTTCATCTGGTCGTCTGCGAATCCGAGGAATGGCTTCACATGGCCCTTCGCCAAGAAGAGTTCAGGCCGGGCGGAAAAGTGGCCCCACGTTTTGGTCGTGAACTCAAGTGGCGCAAACAAGAAATGCAAAGCCGATGGATTGCCCTTGGCGGCTAGTCCTGCCCACTTCATCAGGGTATATAGGCAGACGTCCACATCTTGTGGCCCGTTGCCGCCAAGTTTGCCTCCCGTCGTGAAAACAAAATGCTCCTCGCGTTCGAGGCCAAGAACTTTGGTCGGTGGCGGAATGTAGAGTCCGTACCAGTCGGTGTCGTCCGTCGCGCCCAGCTTTGCACCGTGCGCTTGCGAGCCGCCAATACACGCCATGATTAAGTTTTCCTGGTGAACGAATCCGTATTGAGCGAAGTCGGGTTTCACTTTGCGGTCCTTGATACTTTAAATGGTACCGCGCTTCCACGATTAGCCGGGACGGGAGTTCTCTTCGGCGCGGAGGGCGGCGAGGACGGCGCGGCGCATGGCGGCTTCGGGGGCGCGTTTTTCCAGCCAGATTTCCCACTGGGCGACGCCCTGGGGGACGAACATTTCGACGCCGGGAACGGTGGCGATTCCTTTGCTGGCGGCAAGCTTCAAGAGTTGCGTCTTTTGCGGGCGATTGATGAGGTCCATCACGATGCGGCAATTTAACTCGCGGGAGGACAAGGGCGAAATTTGGCCGTGCGGATGCATGCCGATCGGCGTGGCGTTGATGATGGCGTCGAAAGATATGCTGCGCAAGGCGCGGCGCGGGACGACTTCTCCGCCGGCAGCTTTCGCCAATTCTCGCGCAGCGTTTTCCCTTCGCGCACAGATTCCAACGAAAGCGCCCGCCTTTGCGAGAGCGAACGCCGCGGCTCTTGCAGCGCCGCCCGCTCCGTAGATCAAGACGCGGCTCCCGGCGAGACGGAGCTTTCTTTCGAGGGCGCGCAGGATGCCGACGTAATCGGTATTGCAGCCGTAGAGCGAACCGTCGCGGCGGACGACGACGGTATTGACAGCGCCAATTTCGGCGGCGAGAGGATCGCATTCTTTCAGGAACTTCAGGATGGATTGTTTGTGCGGGATCGTCACGCTAAAGCCGCGAACGCCGAATTCCGGCACAGCCTTCAGAAAATCGCGAAGATCTTTAACGAGGAAGGGCAAATACACAGCGTCAATTTTGCGCGCAATGAATCCCGTGTTGTGCATCAACGGCGAAAGGGAGTGCCCTGCCCGGTCGCTGATCACGCCGTAGACGCGAGTGCGGCGAGTCAGCTCGTGGGCTCGATAGAGATACTTCAAGTCGTGCAGAGTTACCTGCCCGGGAGCGGTGGCAGCGGCGACGGGAGCGTAAGCCAGCGCACTTCCCTCACGCAAGGCAAGGATTCGCGCGGGCAAGCCAGAGTCTCCCATGGGAATGGCAACGAGATTCTTGGAATTTCGCGCCAGGCGAATAAGCCGAACGCTATCCATGATGGTTCGTCCGCTTGCTGCGATCTTCAGGGCATCGGCCTCGCCGTAACTTCGAGGATTCAGGAACCGGCGCAAATCCGGAGTTCCCTTGAAGTCGTGAACGGAGAGCAAGATGCGCCGTGGTACGGGAAAATCCCGGATTGACCGGCCAGGAAGTTTGCGCAAGGTTTCGACTTCGAGATCGCACCACTGGCAACCAGCCTCGCGCGCCTGAATAAGCCAATAGAGTTCGCGGTCAACGCCACCCGCAAACTTGCCCCCTCCTTCGCGACGGCGGCAAGTGACGATGAACGTGGCCTGTCGAAATTTGCTCTTCTTGAGCCAGGCGAGAAAGCGGGTGCGCTCTGCATCACTCCGCAGCCAATCGATGCGCAACTCGACAGTCCGGGCTTCCTTCAGGGCCGCGCGCACGTGCTTCGACATTTCCGCCGCCGTGGAGGCTGCCACGACCGCACAAATCCGCCGTAACCCGGAGCCAAAAAGGGCCATACCCTGCCTTATGCCGCCAAGCTATTGAAAATACGGCTACTAGTATGCCGTATCCGCCACCGGTACCCGTATCAAAAATGTAAAGCGGCCTCGCCCTATTGGTTGACGCAGGGTGCTGGCCTTGATACTTTCGCTAGGAAAAGACCTTGCACGGCCCGTCGGGCCCGTCTTCTAAGGAGTAATGGAATGCGCGCTAGAATCGCTGTTTTGTCTCTATCGGTCTTCCTGGGTGCCACAGTTAGTTCGGCACAAAACGCATCCCCGGCTGCGGGACCGCAGCAAGTGGATTACAGCTCGGTGAATTGTTCAGGTTTCGTCTCGGACCAGAAACTGCCCGACGAGACCCGGATCGTCTCCGGCGAGCAATCAAACTACAAGATCACTTGGTCCCGCGGCGAGTACGTGCACATCAATCGCGGCATGGACAAGGGTGTTCGCGTAGGCGACCGATTCTCGGTGATGCGGCCGGACAAGGATCCAACAGACGTGCCTTGGTTCAAGTGGCAGGCCAAACTGATGAAAGCGATGGGCCAGCTTTATCTGGATGCCGGACAACTGCGCGTCGTCAGCGTTCAGCCCAAGGTTTCTGTCGCTCAGGTCTTGTTTTCTTGCGACTACATGCAGCGCGGCGACATCGTACTGCCCTATCAGGATCGTCCCATGCCGCCGTTCAAGGACCCAGCCAAGTTCGATCATTTTGCGCCGGTCAGCGGCAAGCCCGTAGCCATGGTGGTGGCGGGAAAAGACTTCTCACAGCAATATGGCAAGCTCAATTCGGTCTTTGTAAATCTCGGAGCCAACCAGGGAGTCAAGGTCGGCGATTATTTCCGCATTTTCCGCTATCAGGGTTCGATGGCGGAGACTGTTCCGCAGAATAAAGGTTACGCGTACACGATGTACGGCTTCGGGAGTGCCGGAGGGAAGTACGAGTGGAACGACCTGCCCAGGGAAGTGATCGGCGAAGGCATCGTCATCAACGTGAGCCGCAATGCCTCGACCATGGTCATAACCTTCGATTCGGCTGAAGCCTACGCGGGCGACTACGTCGAAATCGAGTAGCTGCCTCTTGTCCCGAGAAGTGATTTAGGCCCGTTGCGGTTCCCCGCGCGGGCCCTTTTGTTTTTCTGGGGTCCGGATTCTTTCTGCCTTCCGAGAGGGTTCCAAAGTCTCAGACAGTTTCGCGATTGGATCTGTCCGAGAAAACTTCGCAAGTAAATCCAAAGATGCGCGCCTCGGGATCGTGCCAGGCTTCGCGGGGCAACCCCGCCTTGCGGCAAGTCTCCTCGAGGAATTGTTCGCGTGTTAGACGATGTTCAATGGCAACCTGCGGGAGCAGCAGGCCACGGTGCGCGCGCAAAAGGACCAGCAGTCCGTGACGCCCAATCTCGATGGAGTCGGGGACGATTGGTTCCACGGGCGAAAGCAGGGAAATTTCGATGTTGAGTTCGCCAAGCTGGTCCGGTTCCATTGGGGTGAACCGCGGATCTTCCATTGCTGCACTGGCAGCACAACGAATGATAGCTTCTCCCAGCGGCTCTTTCGCTTCGACGACCCCGATGCAGCCTTGAAGACGTTGGCGCACATGAAGGGTCACGAACACGCCGCGGCGCTCCGCGAAAAACTCTTGGGGAGGAATCACATCAGAAAACTTGCGGTGGGAGACTGCTTCGGCGACCGCCTGGCGGGCCAGTTGCAGAGCGGCGCGGCGGTCTGCTTCAGAGAGTGACTGCATCCTCTGACTTCTTGCGGGCTTCGAGCATCCGCAGCCGGCGGCGCTGCTTGATGCTGTCGTCCACGTGGCTCCAGAAGCGCCGAAAATACTGGGCGGCAGACACTAGTGCGCTGATAACTACAAGCCAAAGCAGCACTTGCGCCAGCCAGTACAACCAAGGGAGGCCCGTACGATGCCCCGCACCGGCGATCAGCACTGCAACGGCGCACACCTGCAAGACCATCTTTGTCTTTCCCAGGGTAGACGCCTCAATCGTGAATCCTTCCGCAGAGGCAATATTCCGCAAACCGAGAACCGTGAATTCGCGCCCGATGATGATCACCACCATCCAGGCTTTCACCAGGTGCATATCCACCAGCGAAACGAACGCCGCGGAGATCAAAAGCTTATCGGCGATGGGATCGAGGAGAATTCCCAGCGTGGTAACTTGCAGTCGCCGCCGAGCCAGATACCCATCGGCCCAATCGGTTGCCGCCGCGAGGAGCAGGATCAGCACGCCCCAAACTTCGAAATGCATGGAAACGCCCCAAAGTTCGACGTTGGGACTGCGTGTCAGCAGGATAACGATGAGGACGGGAACGAAAAAAATCCGCAACAGCGTCAGTGAGTTAGGAAGATTCATGGGCGCATCGCGGAGGGAGTGCCGCCCCGCGGCATCAGCCACCGCCGTTTCACTATAGTCTTGGTGTAGGAATGCGTCAACACGTCAAAGGCGGCCCCAAGAGCACTCCGAATAGCAGCAATTTATTGTTATTTTAGCCAGGGAGTAGTTACTTCGAAAGCATCACTGTACCAAGAATATAATCGAGCAAAGCGATACTCATTCGTCACTCAGATGCTGCAAACCTGTGCAAATGTGAAAAGTGACCGGACGCGGGAAATAGGGAGGTAGGGCAACTGCCCCGAGTCGTTCTTCGGAAATAACCCTTTTCATCTCAATGTCTTACAGGGATACAATTTCTGCGCAAGCCAGAATTTCAAGTGGCACCCGCAAGCCAATCGGAATGAAGAACTTACAGTTTCCACAACGTTTTCCACAGAAGCTTGGGTTTTCTGGCTTAGAGAATTAGGGGGCATTGGAAGGGCTGCAAGTCGGTAAAAACAGAGGTTTTCCACGATTTTACTACCGAGTTAGCAGGCTCAAAATCGCGCGCGCTGCTCAGATGAGTCGCGGTCCGCGAAGCAGCCGGATCGGCAGCATGAAGATAGCACTAATGAGACCGAGAACTCCGTGAACAGCAATTCCCATGATGCGGAAAGGCAGCGTCAGCAGCCAAACGATGGGATAAAGCACCAGCGCCAACAGCGCGAGTGGCCAGCACAGAATGAACAAGATGATCCACAGTAAAAAAGCAGCCATGGTGACCTCGTATGTGGCGGCGGAGTCTATTATGCTGCAAGCTCTGACCACAGCACCGCCCGCCTCTACTTTACCTTACGAGAGCGAGCGCGGAAAAGTTTCCTCGATGACAAACTCTTTGAGACGCAAACGTTTGACGATGGACTCGGGTACTTCCGCATCGAGCCGCATGTGTGAATCGTCAATTTCCGAGTGCAAGACGCGTCCTAGCGCGTGAATCATCGCCAGCGTGCGCCCTTCGGCGAGCGGCAAGCGGATCGATAGCGTTACAACCGGGTCGGTCGGCATTTCCGCATCCATGCGCCGCAGCAGCTCTTCGATCCCCTCCCCCGTCAAAGCAGAAACCAGCACCGGAGCACCGGAGCCGCTTCTCTCAGCGCTGTTCGAGAGGGCTTCGCGCACTTCCGGAGTAAGTTGATCGACTTTATTCAGCACGCGCAACCTTGGGCGGCCATCGACTCCAAGTTCGCGCAAGATTTTGTCCACTTCCTCGTCGAGTTCATCGTGATGGGGGTTCGAAACATCGCTCACGTGCAGAATCAGGGCAGCTTCCTGCACTTCTTCCAGAGTGGCACGAAACGCGGTGAGCAGGCCCTTTGGCAAATCGCGGATAAAACCTACGGTATCGGAGACCAGTACACGACGGTTGGAAGGAAGCCGCAGCGCGCGAATCGTAGGATCAAGCGTGGCAAACATCCGGGAGGAAACCAGGACTTCGGCGCGGCTTAGGGCATTGAACAAAGTGGATTTGCCGGCGTTCGTGTAACCCACTAGCGCGATGGTCCCTAGAGGCACGGCGTTGCGCGCCTCACGCCGCAGCGCGCGCTGTTTGCGCACATCCTCGATGCTGTTCTGAATCTTGCTGACGCGGTCGCGAATGCGGCGGCGATCTGTTTCCAATTTCTTTTCACCCGGTCCGCGAACGCCAATGCGTCCCGCTCCGCCGCCCGCCCCACCGGCGCCGCCACCACCGCTCTTACCGCCGAGGCGTGACATCGCCGTGCCTTTTCCAGTCAGTCGCGGCAACATGTAATTCAACTGCGCCAGTTCAACCTGCAATTGGCCTTCGCGGCTGCGCGCATGCCGCGCGAAAATATCCAGAATCAATTGCGTCCGGTCGATTACCCGGCGCTCCGTCGCTTCCTCGATGTTGCGCTGCTGCACGGGAGAAAGGTTGCTGTCGAAAATAATCAGCGGCGCCTGGTGTGCCGTTGCTTCGGCGCGAATCTCATCCAGTTTGCCGCGGCCCACCAGTGTCGCTGGATCGGCGGTATCCCGCACCTGGAAAACGGTCCCGGCAATTTCCGCGCCTGCGCTGCGCGCCAATTCCACCAGTTCCAAAAGCGATTCGCGGCCCTGCTCGCCCGCCGGCATGCCGGGAAATCGAGGCGCACGCTTCCATCCCACGCCCACGAGCAGGGCGCGCTCTGCATTCGAGACTTGATGTTGCGTTTTCGTCACTCGGATCGGCCGGGAGCCATCGTGCGGACTTGCGTACGTCTGGCAGATTCATCCCTGCATGGAATTATACGCCTCTCGCCCCAGCCTCGCGACCTGCCTCTGACCATGCGAAGAACCGGCGGAGCAGAGGGAGTTTGCGGAGCGAGCAGACCCATGGGAAAATAGCTGAATGCAAAATCACTACATACAAAAACGATGGATCACCGCGTTAAGTTCCTTGGCGGCTGCAATGATGCTGGCCGGAAATGCCTTGGCGCAGCAAGCGCCAGCGGCGAGTACGCCGCAAGCTCCCGCAGCAAAAGTGGCGCCCGCTGCCACTGCTGGCGCTCAAACAGCTCCGGCGGCAAAGACAGCGCAGGCAAGCACGCCAAAGACTGCCGCGGCTCCGCTAGTGCTCAAGACGCCGAGAGACAAAGCCAGCTACGCGCTGGGAATGAACGTGGGCAAAGGTCTGGGAGCAAATCTGAAGCAACAGTCTGTGGAGGTGAACCAGGCCATCCTTTTACGGGGACTTAAGGATGCGCTGGCGGGCAGCAAGACGTTGCTGACCGATGAAGAGATGAAAGCCGCGCTCACGCAGCTCCAGATCGAGGTGCGCGCCCGGCAGATGGAAAAGCAGAAACTAGCCGCCGAGGCAGGCAAGAAGGAAGGCGCCGAGTTTCTGGAAGCTAACAAAACAAAAGAGGGCGTCGTCACTTTGCCAAGCGGCCTTCAATATAAAATTTTGACCGAAGGCACGGGGCCGAAACCTACGGCGACGGACTCGGTGACCTGCAACTATCGCGGCACACTTCTGAACGGCACGGAGTTTGACAGTTCGTACAAGCACGGCCATCCAGAAACATTTCAGGTGAATGGAGTGGTCAAAGGCTGGACGGAAGCACTCGAGTTGATGCCCGTGGGATCGAAATGGCAACTCTTTGTCCCCTCCGATCTGGGTTATGGTGATCGCGGCGCGGACCCGCGCTCTGGCATTGGTCCCGGGGCCACTCTCATTTTTGAACTGGAACTGATCTCGATCCAGCCAAAGGATGCGAAGGACAAGGAAAAACCGGAAGCCCCGCCACAATAACGACGCGCACGAGAAAAACTGATAGCGGGGACTTGTCGGCTGCTTTAGTCGACTTGCTTCTGCATCGCTAGGCCTTCTGTTTTCAGCCACTCGATGACGCTAGCTTGCACTTCGGCATCGTCACCAAACCCTAAGAACCAACGCACACCTTGGTCTCTGCGAAACCAGGTGAGCTGGCGCTTCGCGTATTGCCGCGTGGATTGCTGAATGGCCGCGCGCGCTTGCTCCAATTTCATCTCGCCGCGGAGCACCGCGCGCATTTCACGGTAACCGATAAAATCAAACGGCTTGGCGTCTTCGCCCAAGCCGCTCTCGAGCAAAGCTTGCGCTTCGCGCAGCCATCCCTGCTCAAGCATGGAGTCAGTTCTGCCGTTGACACGCTTGATGAGTTCTTCGCGCGGGGGCATCAAGCCCACTTTTAGGGCGCGCCAACCTTCCAGCGGAGTGCGGCCAGTTCGATGCGCCTCGGAGATGGGCTTGCTCGTCAGCAAGCAAACTTCGACTGCGCGGATGAGTTTTTGCTCGTCCGCGGGTGCAATTTTGGCTGCTGCTTCGGGATCGAGACGCTTTAGCACGCGATGCAAGTGGCCGGTAAGGTGCTCTTCCATGCTTGCGCGCAGCCTGGCTCGCAATTCGTCCGAGCGCTGCGGCACCTCCGCCAGACCATCGAGCAATGCGCGCAAATATAATCCCGTTCCGACGGTGAATACGGGCAGGCGCTTACGCTGGCGCAGGTCTTCCAGAACTCGCAAAGCCAATTCGCGGTAGCCTCCCGCGGTCGCATTGTCCATCGGGCCAAGAACATCGATCAGATGGTGGGGAATGCCTTTCCGTTCAGTCATGCTGGGCTTGGCGGTGCCGATATCAAACCCGCGATAAAGCTGCGTCGAATCGCAGGCTACAACTTCGCCGCCCAGTTGCTGGGCGAGCAGCACACCTAGCGCCGATTTTCCCGATGCCGTCGGACCGACAATGGCAACGAGCGGCAGTAACACATTTTTTTCACTCATCGAACGAGGAGATGTCGCGCGCGGACAAGAATAAAAATAAATACGAAGATCGCCAGGAGGAGACTGCCTAAAACCTGTTGGCGCGTGAGTTTCATTATTGTTGATTAAAATCGTTCGGCTGAATGTTGTAGTAATACCTGTAACGCAATTCGATGTAGGGGCCTTTGAATTGTGGCGGCAACGGCTCAAAAGGATTCGACGCGCGCACGGAGGAATACGCGGCGCGATCCAACGGTTCCTTCCCGGAGTTGCGCTCGATGACCGGTTCGTCGGACGGCACGCTACCGTCACGATTGATTCTGAAGGTGAGATAAACGATGCCTTTCTCGCCAAGCTCGACCGACCCAGGCATCACAGAAAACCAATTGCGTTTCACCTTCACATACACGCGCTGCAGATAGCTGTTGAAATCCACGCCCTCATCCGGCGTCAGCATTTCAATGCCACCGTAAGCTGTGCCACCACCACCGCCGCCTCTTCCACTGCCGCCCGGCAATTGGCCGCCACCGCCGATCGCGCGGGGGCCAGAAGGCCGCGTTCCTTTCAATATGTCTTGAATGCTCTGGCCGGGTGAATGACCAGTCGGCAATTGCAATTGGCTTTTGGGCTGCGGAGTATCCGGCGTTTCAAGTGTTGGTTGTGGCTTTGGCGCATCCGTCTTGGGAGTTGGCTGAGTCACCGGCGGCATATCGTTTTGCTTTGGGACTGGCGCGCTCGGCAATTCTTTCACCGGGCGTTCCGGTGTCGGCGCCGGCGCTGGTTGGTAGGTGGGTGCAACTTCCCGTAGCACGCGCGGATCCACATGAACTTTCGGCGCGGGTGGACCGGGCCGCGTAGTTGGTTTCAATGCTTCCAACGTGCCCGGAGGAAGCAGCACCGTCATTTGCCGTTGCGCCAAGTCCAAATCGGCTTGGGACGGTGGGTGCGATGGAAACAATTTCGATTGGAACAAGAGCAAGATGAAAAGGAGGACGTGGAACGCGACGGAAGAAAAACGGGTGATGAGCTGCCACTTGGTCTTGTCTTCCGTTTGCGTCTGCGCGATTAGTTGGACTTCCCCGGTGCTGAAAACATCGGGGCCGACGAGATCTTCCGCCACGTGAAGCGGATGCTCACTCATTTCCAGCGGTGCGGCACCCAACGGCACGGCGATGCGCTCGTCCATGTCGGTGGACTGCACAGGCGTCGATTGGTCCTCGATTACGCCGTAGGCTTCGCGATTCACATCGCGAGGCACGACTACGCGCGTGGCGATGGACTCCAGCGGCAAATTGGTGGGAATCGTTGAGTGCCCATCCAGCTGCACGATGGGCAGCATTCCGGGCATCAGCGTGCGCTCGTCCATGGTGGTGGGGCGACGGCGCTGCGTCGGCACATCTAGCGCCGTGGTGGGACGAGCATCTTTCGGAACTAGAATCCGTGGAATCATCTTGTTTTGTCTTGTGAGGCGAATGAGCCTATTTGGACGCGTGTTGCGTGCTCTTGGATGCTTGCCATTACGCGGGTTGCCAATTCAAGTGCGGCGCGTCCTGCGGCTCCGTTTGTGCGCGGCTCCTTGCGCGAGCGAGCGGCATCAATGAACGCCTCCAGCTCCGCGTGCAATGGCTCGACTGCGGGCGCATTCAACTTCTCAAATCCAAACTCCGGCGCCGGACCCGGCTTCTTCACACCGATGCGCAGGGCGTCCCGCCGCGCATAGTCCAGCGAAATGTACTCGTGCTGCTGGAAGAAGCGCATCTTTCGAACGCGCTCGGTGGAAACGCGGCTGGCGGTGATATTCGCCACCGCGCCGCCGGCAAATTCCAGCCGCGCGTGCGCGATGTCCACTTTGTCCGTGAGGACTGGAATCCCCACGGCTTTTACTTCCGTCACCGGTTCGTTGACCAACGCCAGCAAAATATCCAGATCGTGAATCATCAAATCGTAGATTACATCCACATCGAGGCTGCGCGGCGTAAACACGCCCAAACGATGAACTTCGAAAAACAGAGGTCTGTTCAAGATCGGCTCAACCGCCACCACGGCGGGATTGAAACGCTCGACGTGGCCCACTTGCAGAATGCGTCCATTCTTTTTTGCCGCGTGGAGCAGTGCATCAGCCTCCGTGAGGTTCACAGCGATGGGCTTCTCGACCAAAACGTCGAGTCCCATTTCCAGGAGCTGGCAGCCTACTTCCGCATGCGCGACCGTCGGAACGGCCACGCTCACGGCATCCACGAGTCCGCGCAACTCATCGAGACTTTTTAGAGCTTGCGTCTGAAATTCCGCCGCCACAGCCGCAGCTCGCTCTGCGTTCTGGTCGAAGATGCCAACGAGTTCCGCGCCGGGAAGTTCGCGGTACACGCGTGTGTGATTGCGCCCAAATTCCCCTGTGCCCACGACGGCGACACGAATCTTGTTCGAACCTCCCGCCGCCGCGCTCATTCTTTATTCATTCCCTTCGAAACGCTGTTTGGTTCCGGCACAGCGAGCGGAGGAAACGCCTGAATCGCGATCCCTGCCCCATTCGCAGCCTCAATCAATTTTGCACGGTCGAAAAGAAGTGTCCGCCCTGCGTCCACCGCGAGAGCCGTCGCCCCCGAATCCCTCATCTGTTCGATGGTGGGCAATCCGACCACGGGTACATCAAAGCGCATGTCCTGCCCCGGCTTGCTCACTTTCACGACAACCAGAGGCTTGCCGCCGGTGATTCGCGCGGCGCGCGCGATGGTTTCGTCGGTGCCTTCCATGGCCTCCACTGCCACGCAAGCACGATCCGAAATCACCACGGTTTGTCCAATGTCCATGCTAGCAATTTGCCGTGCCACGCCGAGTCCATACGCCATATCTTCCGTTTCGTGTTCGCTGGGCGCGCGCCGTGTAAGCACGCCAGCGTCCGGCACCAAAGGCTTCAAGAACATCGTCGAATCCACCAGCGTGATGCCTTCCTCTTCCAACACTCGAGCCACGGCGCCAATCAACGAATCCGTGTTTTTTCGTGGCAGCGAAAAAAGCAGCTTGGCCAATTTCCAGTCCGGCCGGATGGCACTGAAAATCTTGTTGTGCTTCACTTGCCCGGCCATCACCGCTTGCTTCACGCCCTCCTGATGCATCAAGTCGATCGTCTTGCTCAATTCGCCGAGACTGACCCAGTGCAATCGTTTGGCAAGTTTCTCCAGCTCCGGCGACGCTTCTTCCTTCAGCGCGATCACTGCCATTTCGATTCCCTGGCTGCGCGCGCCTTCCAGCACGAGAAACGGAAAGCGCCCGTTTCCGGCAATAAGTCCCCAGCCTGTCGAATTGGAATTACCGTCGGGCATGAAATCAACAGTCAGGCGTTACTTCACAATGCCGCGCTCGGCGCTTTCGATGAACTTGATCAATTCCTGAACGTCGGCAAAATCGCCAAGCGATTTCCGCATTTCTGTTAGCGCCTGCGAGGTGTTCAGTTTCGAGCGCATGAGCAAACGAAAGGCGCGCTTCAATGCCTGCAAACGCTCCGGCGAGAATCCCTTGCGCTCCAGCCCAATGGCGTTGATGCCGAAACTTTTCGTCTCGCGCTCGGTGACGATCTTGGAAAACGGCGGCACATCCTGGGTAATCACCGTGGAAGCGCCGATGTAAGCGTATCGCCCAAGCCGGCAAAACTGGTGTACTGGACAAAACGCGCCAACGGTAACGAAGTCTTCCACCGTGACGTGCCCCGCGAGGGTCGCGCCGTTTACAAACAGCGTGTTGCTGCCGATCACGCAATCGTGTCCGATGTGCGAGTACGCCAGAAGAAAATTGTTGCTGCCGAGAGAAGTCTTGCCGCCGCCTTTTTGTGTGCCGCGGCTTACGCTTACGTATTCGCGAAAAATGTTATCGTCACCAGCCACCAGTTCGGTTCGTTCGCCGCGAAACGTATAATCCTGCGGGTCGCCGCCGATCGCGCTGAACGGGTAAAACACGTTGTTCTTGCCAAACTTCGACGGACCACCGACAGTCGCGTGCGCGTGCAACACGCAGCCATCGCCCAATTCCACTTCTTCGCCGACCACCGCATATGCGCCGACCTTGACGTCCTCGCCAAGTTTTGCGCTCGCCGCCACAACGGCTTGCGGATGAATCTCGGGCATCGTCATTTCGCGGGTTCTTCGGCCTTGGCGGGCGGCTCGCGGTCAATCATCTTGCACATCACCGTGCCCTCCGCGGCCAATTCCCCGTTCACTGTTGCTCTACCTGCGAGCTTGACGAAGTCGCCGCGCCAATTGAGTACGTTGCACTCGATGCGCAGTTGATCGCCGGGCACCACTGGCCGGCGAAAGCGCGCGCCATCCACAGCCACAAAAAAGAGCAGCTTGTTCGCGCGGTCCGGAATATCCAGCAGCAGCAAAAGGCCGCCCGTCTGCGCCATGGCTTCGATAATCATCACGCCCGGCATGACCGGCCTCCCAGGAAAATGTCCCTGGAAATAGTATTCGTTCATCGTGACGTTCTTGATGCCAACGATGCGCTTGAGCCGCTCGATCTCTAGGATCGCGTCCACCATCAGAAATGGATAACGATGCGGAAGCAGCTTCTGTATTTCCACACTGTCCAGTATCATTCGCGCTCTCCGTCACCGCACACTAGCGCTGCGGCGCCTGGCCCTCCTCCGTCAAACTCCTAATTATATGCGAACCCCCGCCCTCTGCGATACGCGCTCTTGCCTTGCCGCCGCAGCCCGATGTTTTGCCTCATTGCTCTCATCGCGAGGCATTGATAGCATGTCCGCGCCATGTCCGATGTGAAACTCCCTAAAGAACTCTTGCGTCTTCTGAAACCGCGCATGCTGCAGATGCTCGAGACATTGCGCAGGTTCGTGGTTGCGGAATCGCCCAGCCTGGAGAAAGCCGCCGCCGATCGGTGTTGCGGCATTATCGCCAAAGAATGGAAGAGCCAGGGCGCGCGCGTGGAACGAATTGCGCAGAAACATCGTGGCGATATTCTGCGCATCAGTCACGCACCAGATAAATCTCGCGCTTCTGGCCAGCTACTAGTACTCGGCCATTACGACACTGTCTATTCCAGCGGCACGCTGCGAAAGATGCCTTTCCGCGTGTCCGGGGGCAAAGCCTATGGCCCGGGCTCCTTCGACATGAAGGCTGGAATCGTTCAAGCGCTCTTCGCGCTGTGGGCGGTTCAGCAAAGCAAGACACCGCTCGGCAAACGCATCGTCTTCCTCTGGACATCCGACGAAGAGATCGGCAGCGAAGCAGGGCGCAAATTTTTCGAAGCAGAAGCTCGCCGCAGCGACGCCGTTTTCGTTCTCGAGCCGTCCTTTGGCCCGCGCGGCCTGCTGAAGACAGCGCGCAAGGGTGTCGGCGAAGCCGAACTGATCGTGCACGGACGCTCTTCGCACGCAGGACTCGCGCCGCAAGAGGGCATCAACGCTATTCACGAGCTGGCCCGGCAGCTCACACGCATTGAAAAATGGAACGATCATCGCCTCGGCGTCACCATCAATGCGGGCATTATTGAAGGCGGCACGCGCACTAACGTCATCCCGGATCACGCGCGAGTCGTTCTCGATCTGCGGGCGCTCCGCGTCTCTGACATGCGCAGCCTCGAACACCGTTTGCGCGACCTGCGCCCGTTCGAAAAAGGCGCTCGCCTCGAAGTCACCGGGGGCTTCGACCGCCCTCCGCTCGAACGCAAAATGAGCGCAACGCTTTTCGCGCGCGCTCAATTGCTCGCCAAGCAAATGAGTCTCTCTCTCGACGAATGCACCGTCGGCGGCGGCTCCGACGGAAATTTCACCGCCGCGCTCGGCATTCCAACCCTCGACGGCCTCGGCGCCGTCGGCGATGGCGCGCATTCCTCGCGCGAGCACGTTCTCATCAACACTATGCCCACCCGCGCCGCGCTTCTGGCAGCGCTTCTTGCAACGAGTTAGTGCAAAAAAACTATCATTAGTGAAAATAAATCTTGAACGGAGAATGAGGACTCAACTGCAAAAAAAAATAGATCAATGCCCGTAGGTCTTCCGCAAATATTCCGCCGTGGATTGCATCAAGTCGGCGTAATCGCTGTGCAGAACATCTTTCAACGCCGCGTCCGTGGTTATGCCCGCGCCGATGTGATCCAGAATGCGTTCGACGTCGCCCATCCCATTGGCCTGCACGATGTATTCAATATTCGCCAGCGCCCAGGCATACGCGTAGCGCGCTGCATCTCCGCCCAATCCCAACCACGATCCCTCGAGCGCACCAAGAGAAGCCGCGTGCCCTTCGGCGAAGATCTGTGCAAGGACCGCGCCATTCTCGCCGCTCCGCTGCCCTTCCATCCACTGCGCCAAACCCTCTTGAATCCACGTGGGCGCATGTCCGTGCGTCTTCTGCTGAACAAAGCTGTGCGTCAATTCATGCTTCAGCACGCGCGACAATTCCTGATCCACGCCGGTCAGCCCCTGCACCGGCACGCGAATCCGCCCATCATTCAACGCGCCCACCCATCCCGGCGCTTTCGTGATGTCCGCGAACGCTTCCTGCGTATACAAAATCACGCCGATGGAATCCGGCGGTGAAAAGTTCAATTCAGATTCGATTGCCGAATAGTGAAATTCCAGCGTATGCAAAACATCGCGCGCCAGCGCCGGTGCAGCCGCTCCGCTGTAACGCAGCGTGAAATGGCTGCTTTCGTTTTCCTTGTAGTTTTCCTCTTCCTTTTTGTCGCGCAGCGCCTTGTCGAGAGCCGCTTGCACTTCCGTATCGGGCCGCAAAACCAGCGCCTTCTTCCACTCCGCCACAGCTTGATCCATCTTGTTCAGGCCGTAGTAGGCCCAGCCCTCGAGTTTCGCCACGTCCGCACTGTCCGGAGCTACGCGCCTCGCACGTTCGAGGTATTCAAGCGACTGTTTGAATTCGCTGCGCCGCAAATGGGTGTACGCCACATTCATCAGTAGAGCGGGCTCGTCCGGATCGTAAATTAGCGCGGTGCGCTCGTCGGCCAGCGCGTGCTCCATATCGCCGTGTGTCAATTCGAACGTAGCGGCTGCATGGTGCCCCATCGCGGCGTTGAAATTGGCCTGCTTGGTGCCTCCGTGCGCTTCACCCTCGAGCTTGGCGATGTAACTGCGGTCGATCGCCCCATCGTGCACCGCCGCGCGTTCGATAGCATCCGTTTCGCCGCCGCCCGCCGGTTGTTCCGAAGGTGGTGCGATCGCCAGATTTGCGGCGTCAGCTCCCGGCCCACCAGCCATCGGAACTGCGCCACCCTTCTCAATATGATCAACGATGGATTTCGGCAGGCTCAACTCACCGGCGGAAGTCAGATACCGTATCTTGTTGCCCTCTTCAAAGGCGCTCAACGCGATGATACGCCGCCCGTTTTTCAGCACAATGGTGTCGGCCACCGCGCGCCCGCCCATGAAAAAGAGCGCAGCGCACAGCACTACAGCACGGATTCGGCCAGCTGAATTCATTCGCGGTATCTTCTCATTTTAGTCCGCAGTCCATAGTCTGCGCGCCCCGCCTTGTTCCCGCATGCCGAAAGTGACTACACTTCCTGTATGAGGGCGGGGGGGATATTTTTCGCGCTGTGGTGTTTCCTGGTACCGTCGATTTTGCCAGCGGCGGAACGATCGCCACATGAATTGTATGATGCGCTCAAAGCGCTGCGCGTCGATCCTGCTAACGTTTACCGCCTCGCTATCGCCAACCGCATCGAGCTCCGGCGTGGCGATGCTGTTCTTTCCTTTGATGAAGGCACGCTCGCGTTTTTCTCTCCGCTCGACGGAAAGATCTCCGGCGCAGTCTTTTCCGGTCGCGGCCACGTCTTGGCTGCTCCGCGCGATCCCGCGGAAAAACAGCAGATGGGGCGTTTCCTCGGCGCGCCGGTTCTCGACGAGGAGTTTATCAGCGCGTATCTCCGCTTCACCGACGACACCGCCGGCGAACTTCTTCGCCAATTCAAGGCCGCCAATCTCGCAACTCAGACCGATAGTTCCATGGCGGGCCAATGGGATGCCGCTTTGACTCTACTCAATCCTGGCTACACGCTTCGCATTCTCGCTGATCTTCTTTCAACAAACCCGAAGCCCTGCTTTTATGGCGAGATCGAAGGCGTATCCACCGGACCTTTCGAAATCGCACTCGACTCGCAGCGCGACGAACAATTCCTGCTCGGCCAATCCACCAAAAACGCCGGCAAATCCTTTTACGATGTCTGGACTTCGCATCGCGTCCAGGACTCTCCGGTTCCTCCAGTGGCCTTTCGCGCATTGCATTATTCCCTCGAGACCACCATTTCCCCTAACAACTCACTGGAAGCCAAAGCCAACATACTTCTGCGCGCGGAAACCGGTACCCAGCGCATACTCTCCTTCCAACTTTCCCGCGCCCTGACCATCGATAGCGTTACCGGCGAAAGCAATGAGCCCCTGGCTTTTTTTCAAAATGAAGGTTTGACCCTCCAGGAGCGCAGCGCGCACGGCAACGACTACTTGAATGTGGTTCTCCCGCAAAATCCCGCGCCTCATCAGGAATTCACTCTTCATTTTCATTACCGCGGCAACGTCATCCAAGATGCAGGAAACGGTGTGTTGTACGTCGGCGCCAGGGAGAGCTGGTATCCACGCCTCGGGGACACCGCGGAATTCTCAGACTACGACTTCCTCATGCGCTGGCCGCGCAAGCTACGCCTGATCGCCACCGGCTCCAAACTCGAAGAGCACGAAGAAGGAGACTTTCGCGCCGGCCACTGGAAATCAGAGAAACCTATCTCTATTGCGGGCTTCAACCTCGGCGAATACGTTTCAAACTCGGTGTCCTCTGGTCCTCATTCCATTGATGTCTACGCCAATCGTGAGCTCGAGGAAGATCTTCGGAAGCGCTTATCCGCACCGGAGGCAGATCTCCTTGGTATCCCTTCCGGCAGGCTTGGCTCGGCCGCGACGGGACACCCCCTCGCAGCCCCTTCGATTCCTCCTCGCCCCGCCGATGCCCTCAAGCAACTCGGCAAGGAGATTGATTCCTCGATTCATTTTTACGAGTCATTCAGCGGCCCTTTTCCGTTCCAGAACCTCAGCGTTTCCCAGATTCCCGGAACTTTCGCTCAGGGTTGGCCTGGACTTCTCTACATATCCACCTATTCATTCTTGTCGAGCGAGGCACAGCAACGCGCCGGACTTAGCATCGCGGGCCAGGAGCATTACACCGAGCTGGTTCCCTATCACGAAGTTGCGCATCAATGGTGGGGCAACGTCGTTGGCTGGTCGAGTTACCGTGACCAATGGATTGACGAAGCCATCGCGGAATATCTCGCGGTGCTTTTCGCCGACACCAAGAAAAACCCGGAGCGTACCCTACGCGTCTGGCTCACACGCTATCGCCAGCGGCTCGTTGAGAAATCGCCCGGCGCTACTGAAACCGAAGTAAATGCTGGCGCACTCACCATGGGCACGCGTCTCAATTCCTCGAAGTCCCCTGACGCTTACGAAGCAGTCATCTATAGGAAAGGCGCGTGGGTCTTTCACATGCTGCGGGAAATGCTGCGCCAGCCTGCCGGGGCAGGCCAGCCGGGCACGAAGAATCCCGATGCGCGGTTCATGGCGCTGCTGCAAACGCTTGCGACTAAGTACGCCTACCGTGCGCTCTCCACCGCGGATCTGCAACACGAAGTGGAAGCCGTCATGACTCCGGCCATGGATCTCGAAGGCTCTCGTTCCATGGAATGGTTTTTTGAAGAATGGGTGCGCGGCACGGGAATCCCCCATTACCGCGTGGAATTCACCACGCATCACACGGAGAAGGGTCTTACGATCCGCGGGAAACTCTTTCAGACGGGCGTGCCGCGTTCGTTTCTCGCAAGCGTTCCGCTCTATGCCAGCGGCGCGGGACACGGTACCTACCTGGGCACGGTTCTGGCCAGTGGTCCTGAAACGTCATTCCACTTTGTCATCCAGAATCCCCCGCACAAAGTTATCGTTGATCCGCAGATGACGCTGCTCTGCACTTCGGAATAGTAGAAACGCTGATCTGTTCGGAACGCGAACATTTTCAGCAAACTTCAGATGGGAATTTCACATGTCTTGCAAGACGATGGCGATCAATTCTGCGGAATAGCTTTGTTATAGCGTTCGAGCAGTAATTGCTGTTCCAGGAGCGGGCTCTCCACATTGAGTTCCGCTTTCCCGTCCTCCCCAAAGACGTAAGCGTAACGCAGCGGGTCGCCGGGAATTCCGCGCAGGAAGCCGGCTTGAACCAATTCGATCATGCGCGTCGGGCGGCGGCCAACTTTTTTCGCATACGCATCGGCCAGCAGATCGATCTGCCTGCAGTCCTCTTTTGCCCGAAGCAGCTGCAAACGCAGTTCTGCGTTCTTCTTGACTGTCGGGTCGGCCGTCGATTCGTAAATGTCTTGCCAAAGTTTCGCCGAGGTATCGAAGGACTCTCCTTCCGCGGCAACCTTGGCAGCCATCACTTTCATCCACATCTGCGCCCCTGGTTTCTTGCTTCCTTCCAGAAAAGCTTCCGAAGCCTTTGGATAATCCTTCAGGTCGAAGTAGTAGATAAATCCCAGATCTTCATACAGGCGCCAGTAATCCGGATTCGCTTTGATGCCGCGCTGCACCAGTTGTATCGCCAGGTCTGGCCGCCCCGCTCCGGTGGGCGCCGATTGGCTCAAAAACATCGCGCCAAAACGGTAAGAAATCAGCAGATGTGGATCGAGCGTCGTGGTGATGTCCAGCAGCGGCCAGAGCAGTTCCAGGCCCGCCTGCCCTCGCACGTGCTTGTTTCCGTAGTACTGCACCACGCGCGTCCAGTAAATGTCCGCAGCCAGCGGCGCATATTCCAAACTCATCAATTTCACGAGCTTTCCCGAGCGCAGCAGGATGTCGTCGCGCTCCTGGCTCAGAGAAGTGCGCTGCGCGTCAATGCTGTGCTGTAGCCGCCAGATGCCCGCAAATCCCGCGAGCAACACCAACGGCAATAGCCACGGAATGGATTTCTGCGAGTTCATTTCAGATTTTTTCGCGAAAACGCCGCGGACGCCGCTACCAGCACGATCGTGCAATAAGCAACCGTGTATAACGTGTTTTGCAGGATCAATGTCCCGGGAACCGTTTGCCCGTGCGCGGCCATGGCCATCACGTTGAAATTTTCAAAGTTCGGAAGCAAATAAGAAAGCCCTTTGGTGAACGCCGCGGTCGCCGGAGTCATCACCTGCGCCGGCAGATTTCGCAGCTCCTGCACATACAAACCGACGATGTACAGTCCCACCGTAAAAAGAATCGCCAGCAGTGGCGTCGTAAAGCACGAAAACAATAGCGCCAGCGCTACGATCAGCGCCAGCTTCAGCAAGATGAAGTACACCGCCACCAACACCGCCGTATCGCTTGTTTCCAGCGAATGCTTCACGGAGACCATCGCCAGCAGCAGCCCCAGCGTCATTGCCGCGGTATTCACCGCCAGAGTGAGCACCAAGCCGCCGAATTTTCCCAGCAGGAATTCCCAACGGCGCACCGGTTTCGCCAGCAGCGCGTACAGTGTGCGCTTGTCCATCTCTTTTGAAACCAGCGCCACGCCCAGGAAAACTGCAATCAAAATCCCGATCACCGAAATCGCGCTCAACCCCAGGCTCACGATGACGCTCTGCTCGATACCGATCGAAATCTGTCCCACCAGGATGGATGCGGCAATCATCAGCAGAGCGAAAAATACCAGGTTGTACAACACGCGGTCGCGCACTGCTTCACGAAACGTATTCAACGCCACTACGCCCACGCGCCTCATTTCCCGCTCACCTCAACCGCCGCTCCTTGCGCACGGTCCGCTTCTACCAAGTGCATGAAGAATTCTTCCAGCGTTGCCTTCACTTGCACCACCGAATGGATTTTTGCTCCAGCCCCGCGCAGTTGTTCGATCGCCGCGTAAAGCTCTTCCTCCGTCACCTGTAGCCGGTAATACTCACCGGTGCGCGTGGCCTTGGAGAGCATCGGCGCAGTGCTCGTTCCTGCCAACTCAAAAAGTATTTCCAGGCCCTGCGTCTTCATGTCTACAAGCGTTCCCGGAGCGCCAACCCCGCGGAGCTTTCCACCCACAATCACGCCGACGCGGTCGCACAACATTTCCGCATCCGACAGAATGTGCGTGGAAAACATCACCGTCTTCCCCTCGCGCTTCAGCTCCAGAATAATGTCTCGTACTTCGCGTCTGCCGACGGGGTCCAGCCCCGACATTGGCTCATCCAATATCACTAGTTTCGGATCGTGCAGAATTGCCTGCGCCAATCCCACGCGTTGCAGCATCCCTTTCGAGTACTTTCGCAGCTGTATTTTGCGCGCCGTCTCCAAACCCACCTTCTTCAGCATGCGCTCCACGCGATCTTTCCGGTCCGCCGCCGTCAAATCGTGGAACCGCGCGAAGTAGTCGAGCAATTCCGCCGCCGTCAGATAATCGTAGAAGTAAGGCTGTTCCGGCAGGTAACCGATGTCGCAGTGCATTTTCACGTCGCTGATCGGCTTGCCAAGGATTCGCGCGCTTCCCGCCGTCGGGAAGATCAGCCCCATCAGCAGCTTGATGGTCGTGGATTTACCGGCGCCGTTCGGCCCAATAAAACCAAACACCTCGCCTGTCTCCACTTGCATGTTCAGACCTTCAAGCGAGGTCTTCTTCTTCAGGTGCAAAAACCCGAAGGGATATTCCTTGGTCAGATTTTCAATCTCAATCGCTGCGCCTGACATGCATTCATTGTTAGCAAGCGGAGGCTGACCGTCAATCGTCCAGCCAGTGGCATGTGCATGGAGTGAAACTAGACAGAAGACTACAGGTCAAATCAGAACATTCGACTCAGGTATCGCCGCGTACTTGCCCAATCTGCACCAAGTCTGGCTGCGCCGCCGGCGGGGTCATGGGCGTCGGCTTCAGGTTTTGCGGGTCGCGCCAGTTATCCAGTATCCCCACCTGCTGCACGCATGAAACCGTGCACCGCGGCGCGCAAAACTTCTTCGTCGAATACTCTCGGTGTCGCATTTCCGGCGTGTACTGCGCCAGCGGAATCCCCGGATACCCGCGCTGCTGCGAGCACCAGTGCACCAGCCCGTCCTCGCAAATGTACAAGTAACGCGAGCCCGAGCGGCATCGCCAGTTGTGTTCCCGCCCGCGCGCCACGTTGTGCTGAAATTCATTGAATCGCGAAAACGACCGCTTCCCCAGCGCCATCACTTCTTCAAAAATTCCCTGCTCGTGGTCTCCCAACGGTTTCAATTGCCCGTTGTTGTCGTGAATAATTCCCACCGTGCTCGTAAACCCCAGCGACACTGCCCGATGCGCAATTTTTAGCGCGTCTTCCGGATCCTTCACACCGCTGCCCAGAACCGAATTGATGTTCACCTGAAACACCGCATATTGCGACAGCATCTCCAGCCGGCCATCCAGCGTTTTCAAACTTTTCTTCGACACTTCGTCCGGCACCACGTTATCAATGCTGATCTGCAGGTGCTCCAGCCCCGCTTCGTTTAATCGTTCAATGCGTTCTTTGTTCAAATAAAATCCGTTGGTGATCAACCCCGCGATCATGCCCCGCCGCCGCATGTACCGGATCACTTCGTCCAGCTCTGGGTGCATCAGCGGCTCCCCGCCGCTAATCGTGATAATCGAAGTCCCCATGTCCGCCAGCAGGTCCAGCCGCTTTTTCATTTCCTCCAGCGGCACGGGCTTCGAAAAATCATCGTATTCATTGCAATAAGTGCAAGCCAGATTGCACTGCCTCATGGGGATGATGTGCACCAGGACGGGGTGCTTCGTGGACACCAGCGCCCACGCGATCATCTTCAGTTCGCGCGCACGCGTCCGCAAGAAGCGCAGTCTCCTGCGCAGCCGCGTTCTTGCACTTGCCCGCACTACGTTTGTTTCTTTCGCCATGAAAAACGCAGAATCCCCTGCCAAAAATTATACATGACCTCATCGAACGCTGCTGCCCTATTGCCCCACTCGTACTATTGCCCTAGGAAAACCCTCTCTCTAACCTAATTGCTGTACATGAGGGGTGTTTCCGCATGGATCAGCAGCCG
The DNA here is from genome assembly GCA_041482215.1 of Candidatus Acidiferrum sp. Taxonomy (GTDB): domain Bacteria; phylum Acidobacteriota; class Terriglobia; order Acidiferrales; family UBA7541; genus Acidiferrum. The sequence goes on from JBGPDI010000032.1 coordinate 35,404, forward strand.
GCCCAGAATAGCCCTGAAAATCAGTTCAATTCCCCGGAAGGAATTCGCCCCGCAACGCCCTGCATTGGCAAACGCCGGCTGGTCGTTTTGCTTATCGCCTTTGCGTTTACTCTTTTCGCCGCCGTGAATCCCGCCCCCGTCAAGGCCGCTTGGGCAGAATTCGAACGCATCATCCAATTAAAGGGCGAACCCCTCCCCGCTTCGCCCGCAAAACTCTCCGACCATGAAATCGAAGCACTTCCCAACATGGCCCCACAGCAGCAAGCCCAGCTCTTGCTCGAGCGCGCCATCAACCACTACGACGGCGCAATCGAGCTCATCGATAAAAACGTCCCCTCGTGGTACGGCCAGCTTGAAGTGCAAAAGGGTCCGCTCGCCGGCTTGCTTTACACCGCCATCAACGCCAACGATCTTCGCGTGCGCGCCGCCTCGCTGGAAATTACTCTGGCCGGATACGACCTGCCCAAATCTCCCGAAAGCGTAGACAAACTTCTCGTGCGCTTGCAAGACGAGCCCGAGCATCGCGCGTGGCTGCTGTGGATTCTCGGCGTCCTCGGAAATCGTGGCGTGGAGACCGCGCGCCTCGAAACGGTATTTCTCGATCGTATCCACAATCCCGATGAAACCACTCGTGCCTACGCCGTCACCGGTCTCGGACTTCTCGCCACCGACAGCTCCATCGCGCCGCTGCTCGAAGCTTTCCGCAACGATCCTTCGCCGCACGTCCGTGAAGGCGCCGCCTGCGCCATCGCCCAATCGGGCATGTTTCGCGACGAGCAACGTCTCGGCGCTGTCCCCGGCCTCCTGAAAATGATGGACGATCCCACGCTCGATCCCACCACCCGCAGCTGGGTTTTCCAGGCCCTGCAAGACATCACCGCCGCCGGGCTCGGCTCCGACCCCAACGCTTGGCGCAACTGGTGGTCTCAGCACTCCCGCCGCTAAATCGTCTTTGAAATTGTAGAGGCCGGGCTTGAGCCCGGCCCGCCTCATCCTCTTCCGATCTCAAATCCCACCCAGAAATTCTGAGTTCGCTTTGTACTCCAATTCCTGGCCACAAGATTGTCAGCCTCCCCGCCCATCCAACTTGCTGCCTTTTCTCCCATGTTTCTGTATCCTCTTTGTCGCTGCCAACGTTTAGAGAAATATGCCGCGGGAGATCCTTTCATGGCGAGAAGAATGATTGCATTGCTGTCGCTGTTGATCAGCGTCTTAACGTTCAGCTGCAACAAGCCCACGCAACCTGCCTCGCAAGACTCCGCCACCTTCGATCCCGACGGCACTGCCCACCTCACCCGCGTGGTCCCTATGCCCTCCACCATCAGCCCGGAAGCACAAAAGTGGCTCGCCTCGCTCGCACACGCAACTCCCGGTCCCGAGTCGCTTCCCGAGCGCCGCAAGCGCACCGACGAATGGCGCGTCAAACAATCCGCCGAAGCTCGCCGCCTCTTCCCCGTCAACGTGGAAGAGACCACGATCGCCGGAGTTCGCACTGACATCATCACTCCGCTTACCACGCCCGACCAAAACCGCGATCGCGTGCTCATCAATCTTCATGGTGGCGGCTTCAACTCCGATTCCGGCTCGCTCATCGAAGGCGTCCCCATCGCAAATCTGGCGAAGATCAAAGTTGTTTCCGTCTACTATCGCCTCGCCCCTGAAAATCCCTTCCCCGCTCCCGTGGACGACGTGGTCGCTGTCTACAAAGAGCTTCTTAAGACTTACAAACCGCGTTCCATCGGAATCTTCGGCACATCCGCCGGCGCGATCCTCACCGCCGAAGTCGCCGTTCGCCTCAAGCAGTTAAAACTTCCGTTGCCCGCCGCTCTCGGACTCTTCTCCGTACTCGCCGATTATTCCCGCCCTTCCGACTCTCGCGAGCTTTTCACGCTCAACGGTTTTCCCGGCGGTCTTCAGCCGCAAGATCCCAATCGCCGCACAGGCGATGAATACGCGCGCGAAACCGACCGCAAAGATCCCGTCCTATCTCCGCTTTACGCCGACCTCAAAGGCACTCCACCCACTCTGCTGGTTACCAGCACACGCGATATTCTGCTCAGCGACACCTCCACCTTCCATCGCGCTCTTCTCCATGCCAATGTTGACGCGCAGCTCGTCGTCTTCGAAGCCCTGCCCCACGCCTTCTGGTATCACTTTGAGTTGCCGGAAACCACAGAAGCACTCAAGCTGATGGCAAAGTTCTTCGATGAAAAGCTGGGGGAATAATTTCTTGAAGATTTCGTTTCCGCCGCGCGTCCGGCGTAAATACTTCTACATCCTTCGAATCAGCAGCAGGGACTGGTCATCAAACTGCGCTCCATGCCGTGCCACACTTTCTTGCACCGATCGATAAATCGCATCCAGCGGTCTCTTGCCGTGCGTTCGCAATTGCGCCTCGAGCCTCGTAATTCCAAACTCCTCGCCGGCCTTATTCGCGGCCTCCAGAAATCCATCCGTGTACAGCGCGAACATTTCTCCTGCCTCGATCTGAATTTCTGAAGTCGCAAAATTCCCATCCGCCAAAATCCCCAGCGGCATGTTCAGACCTTCCAGAGATGTAATCTCGCCCGTCCTCGACGAAAACTTCAGAATCGCCGGATGCCCAGCAAGTCCCACACGCAACCCGTCTCCGCATTTCGCCACAAAACAAAACGTCGCAAACATATCCGGCTTCTTCAGCGGGTAAAGCACCTCGTTCAATCGCGACATCAAGTGCCGGCTGTCATCGCCAGAACTGAGCAGCATACGCGCCGCGCTCTTAACCATGCCCATCACCACTCCCGGCGCCACGCCATGTCCCGACACATCCGCCAGATAAGCCACCCAGTTCTCTTCCGAGCCCGCTACATCAATCAAATCGCCGCCCACCTCGCTGCTCGGCACCGATCGCCCGTAAAACTCAAATGCCCCCAGCTTCATATCAATCGCCGGCACGATGACGTGATGAATCTCCGCCGCTAGAGCCATCTCCGCATGCACGCGGAAATATCGCCGCCCCTCAGTGATGAACACATACAGAAAAAATGCATACCCCAGCACCATTGCCGTGACTACACCAAGCGCGTCCATCGCCAGCCGATTGTGTAGACGGGCGATCTCCGCACCATCCATCTGCGGGAGTTGCGGACCGGAAGGTAGCATCCGCGCCAGCACGTTCATCAGCGTAAAATGCACTGCAAAGAGCGGAATAAACGCTTTCCAGAAATCCTTGCGAAGAATGAATCCGCATAGGGCATAAACGATCGAAGCCAAACCCGCCAGCACCACGCCCAAAACAAAGCGCGGCCACGGCTCTCGCCCCATATCCAGAATGTCGTTGGCAATCCCAAACGTGCTGAAAATGCAGAAAACCCCAAGCAGGAAAATCGCCAGCGATTTGTGTGGAATGCTCCTGAAGAATCGTTCGCTTCTACCCATGAAAGTTCGCCGCCGCCGCGAATCCTACCACAACGTATAGCATTAACCGGCAGATGGATATTCAAAGCCCTAAGCGCAAGTGCATAGCGGTCGAAACTTCCTCAGTCGGATCCACAGCAATGCCCCCACGTCAGCTGCTTCCATAAATAAACGGTAATCCTCCCAGCCCCCTAACCATCCCCACCCCTCCGTCGTCTAATCCTCCGAAGGTCTTCGTAGTCGCACGTTTGCCCGCGAGGTACCCATGCAATCTCTGACGTCCGACTTGCGCTACGCCGCACGCGAACTCCGCAAGCGCCCCGGCTTCACGCTGACCGCCGTGCTATCCCTCGCCCTCGGCATTGGAGCCACCAGCGCTGTCTTCAGCGTCATCTACGCCGTCCTCATTGACCCGTTCCCCTACCCAGGCTCTGATCGCATCATGGAGCTTCGCCTAGTCGACCAAGCTGGCAACGACCGCTTCTCCGGTCTCACCGGCCCCCAAATGGCCCAGCTCCGCCAGGCCAAATCCCTCGAAAGCGTCCTCGGCATGGATTTTTGGAATCTGACCACCACCGACGGTGACCTCCCCGAAGACGTTCAGTCCATCCACCTCTCCGCCGACTCTCCCAACCATTTCGGCATCCCCGCCCTCAAAGGCCGCTGGTTGATTCCCTCCGATGGACCTCCGGGCGAAGATCCCCAGCGCGTCGTCGTTCTCGGCTACCAGTTCTGGCAACGCTATTTCGGCGGCGCCCCCAACATCGTCGGCCGCAAAATGCAGCTCGTTCACAAAACTTACGAAATCGTCGGCGTCATGCCGCCCCGCTTCAAGTGGGGCGAAGGCGAAATTTATCTACCGCTTCACGTAACGCAGGATCCACACATTAATTTTGCCAGCACGCTGAAGCTTCGTCCCGGAGTCACCGCCGCGCAAGCCAGTGCAGAACTCCAGCCCATCCTCGAAGACTTCGCCAAACAGTCTCCCGAGCGCTTCCCCGAAAAATTCCGCGTCAGCCTGCGCAGCATAATTGAGGTATATGCCAGGCCCCTCGGCCCAACGCTCTATCTCCTTCTCGGCGCCGTTGCCTCGCTCCTCTTGATCGGCTGCGGAAACGTTTCCATCCTGCTCCTCGCCCGCGGTGCCGAACGCCAGCACGAACTAGCCGTGCGCGCTTCCGTAGGAGCCGACCGCCTCCGCATTGTCCGCCAACTCCTCACCGAGTCGCTTGTCATCGCCGGAGCGGGAACGGTGTTAGGCATTCTCCTCGCATGGAAGAGCCTCGCCCTCATCACCGCCTTCCTCCCGCAAGGCTCCTTCCCCGCCGAATCCGTTATCAAGATGAACGTCCCCGTCCTGCTCTTCAGCATCGCTCTCGCCGTCGCCACTGCCGTCGTCTTCGGCCTCTGGCCTGCTCTCCAACTCTCGCGGCCCGACATCGCCCGCCTGATGCAAAGTAGCGTACGCCGCGTGGCAGGCAGCGCCCACGCGCGCCGCACTCATCGCGCCATGGTAGCCGCTCAAGTCGCTCTCACTCTCCTCCTACTCACTGTTGCCAGCGCCGCCGGCAGAGGATTCATCAAGCTCGTAAAAACCGATCTCGGCTACGATCCCAGCCACACCATGTCCGTCCCCATTCCCATCCACGAAAATACTCATGTCTCCTGGGAGGACCGTTCCCAATACTTCGAACAGCTCCGCGCCAAAATCGCCGCCATGCCCGAAGTCATCGCCGCCGGTATTTCCACCAACGCCACCCCGCCTTCCAACGGATGGGACAGACGAATCGAAATCTTGGGAAGAAACGGCGAGAAGCTCGAGACCAAGGTGAATTTTGTCAATCCTGAATATTTTCCGCTCCTCCGCATTCCTCTGACGCAAGGCCGAATCTGGGATCATGCCGAAACCATGCGCGGCGCCCAGCTTGCGGTAATTAACCAAACCATGGCGCGCCAATACTGGCCCAACGGCAACGCCATCGGCCAGCAAGTCCGCATTCCCGAGCTCAAGGGTGCCCCCCCGTACAATCCTTCCGCTCCGGGAAGCGACGGCTGGCTGCAAATCGTCGGCATCGTCGCCGACGCGCGCAATGACGGCTTGCGAAACACCATCAAGCCCTCCGTCTACGTGCCTTTCACCTTGCGTCTGTGGATGTTTACTCAGATCCTCGTGCGCACCCAAGTCGCTCCCATGTCCATCCTGCGCGACATTCGCGCTCAGCTCGTGCAAGTCGACCCCGACCAGCAAGTCATGCGCGTACGCGACCTCGATACCTGGATCACCGGCCAATCCGAGTACGCCCAGCAGCGCCTTGTGGCCACACTCTTCGGTATTTTTTCTGTCCTTGCTCTCGCTCTCGCCGCCGTTGGCCTCTACAGCGTTGTCTCCTACGGCGTCGCCACCCGCACCAACGAATTCGGCATTCGCATGGCCCTCGGCGCGAAATCCTCCGACGTCTTTCGTATCGTCCTGTCCTCAACCGCCATAAATGTAGGTGCTGGTGTGCTGGTAGGTCTTTTGCTCAGCGTAGCCTTCGACAAGCTCGCCACCAAGTGGGTGATGGAAAGCTCCCGTGACCCGCTCATCCTCATCGGCGTAACGCTGCTGCTCATCGCCGCCGCCACGCTGGCCTGCCTCGTGCCCGCGCGCCGCGCCGCCTCCGTTGATCCCATGGAAGCCCTGCGCTACGAGTAGCAGTATTTAAGGTCGCTGACGCCTTCTCTGCGCCCTCTGCGTCTCTGCGTTAATTTCTCGTTTCCCTCTGTGCTCGAACCTCAGTGAACTCCGTGTTGCATCCTCTTCCCCGGTATTTGCGCGCGCCGACCTTGCCAACGATTCAGCTATCCTTCGCAAATTGAACTACTTACAAGTAATATTTGACAATGAGTACCGATCTGCTATAATTCAGGTGTTCCTTCAGCGCGACTCCCAATCATGGGTCCTCTCCAAGTAGCACCTCTAACCCCTTTGGAGCTCTGCCCCCACGCACACCTTCAATCTCCACAATTTACTATCAAACATGTTCTTTCATTTCTTACACTTACAAAATACTCTTCGCGCAACTCCTTTGTTTTGAAAATTATGCATTTTGATGGGGGGGGTGTACCCCCCTCCCACCTTGCAACCCTCAACCTCTCGTTACTTCGTTACCTCATTACCTCACCGCCTCGATGCTGCTAAACTCTCTGGCGCAAACCATTTAGGAGCCATTCATGTCTGAATCCACCGAGCCACTCACGTCCATCCCGACTCGCACCGAGTCCGACAGCATGGGCAAGATCGACGTCCCCGCCGACCGCTACTACGGCGCGCAAACCGCCCGCTCGCTCATCCACTTCAACATCGGCAAGGACGTCATGCCGCCCGAGCTCATTCGCGCCTTCGGCATCCTCAAAAAAGCCGCCGCGCTCGTCAATCAAGACTTGGGAAAGCTCTCGCACGAAAAGTGCAGCCTCATCTCCCGCGCCGCCGATGAAGTCATCGAAGGAAAACTCAACGCCCACTTCCCTCTTCGCATTTGGCAAACCGGCAGCGGCACGCAGACCAACATGAACGTCAACGAAGTCATCTCCAACCGCGCCATCGAAATTGCCGGCGGCGAAATGGGCAGCAAGAAGCCCATCCACCCGAACGATGACGTAAACATGTCGCAATCCTCCAACGACACGTTTCCTGCCGCCATGCACATCGCCGCCGCCTCGGAAACCGCGCGCCGCTTGCTCCCTGCCGTGAAAAATCTCCGCGACGCGCTCGACGCCAAAGCAAAAGAATTCGCCGACATCGTAAAAATCGGCCGCACCCATCTGCAGGACGCCACCCCGCTCACTCTCGGCCAGGAATTCTCCGGCTACGTCAATCTTCTCGATCGCGATGGCGGCCGCATCGCTGTCGCCCTCGACGGCCTCTACGATCTCGCCATCGGCGGCACCGCCGTCGGCACCGGCCTCAACGCGCATCCCGAGTTCGCCGTGCGCGCCGCGCGCAAAATCGCGGAACTGAGCGGCTTGCCTTTTCGCTCGCATCCCAATAAGTTCGCTGCCCTCTCCGCGCACGATGAAGTTGTCTTCGCCTCCGGCGCGCTAAAAACTCTTGCCGCTTCCCTCATGAAAATCGCCAACGACATTCGCTGGCTCGCCTCCGGCCCGCGCTGCGGCCTCGGCGAACTCACGCTTCCCGAAAACGAGCC
>JBGPDI010000033.1:0-42530 GCA_041482215.1 Candidatus Acidiferrum sp.
AAGCTCAGTCGGGCATTCTTATGAATGTCCATTCGATTCCTCCAAAGAAACCTAGTTGCTCGTCACAACCAGCTTCTCCGAGTCAAATCGAATGGACAACCTCTTGAAAGATCACAGGTACCCCCCCTCGCCCGCCATAGCTTCAGCGAAGGCGGGTCCCCCGACGTGCGACGTTCAGACATTTAGACAGTTGGAGTTTGCAACACCCTGTAAGCCCTTTACCTGCAACATTTACGAGACTCCCCGCAAGTGTTGCATCCAAAAGACTTACGTTCCAGCTAAGCTCTTTAGCTGCAACACTTACAAAAAACCAGGGGGTGGGGCCAGATTCCATTCCAGTGCCTTCACTTTCCATACCTCCGATTGCTTTCCCCCGGTCCCCGTATCTCCACACTTCTCTCCACTAAAGCAAGCTGAGTGGATCGACATCTACAAGGACTGCCATCTGTGGAATTTCTTTCACATCGCAATAGGCCATCGCGCCGCTCAACAATTTCGTCATCACCGACCGCTTCGGCGACTTCAGCAGGAATTGAAACCGGTGTTCTTTCTTCAATCGCGCCAGTGGCGCCGTAGCCGGTCCCAGGATGCGCACGCCTTTCCCATCACGCGGAGAAAAATATTCCGAAAGCTGCCGCGACCAGCGAATCGCCTTTTCCAGATTCGTATCGCGCACGATCACGTTGGCCAGCGACGTGAACGGTGGATATGCCATCATTCGACGGAAGTGCAGCTCTCTTTCGAAGAACGAAATGTAATCCTGCTTCACCGCATCCTGAATCGCGTAATGTTCCGGATAAAATGTTTGAATCAACACGCGCCCTTTCAATTCCCCGCGCCCCGCGCGCCCGGCCACCTGCGTCAGCAAGTGAAATGTCCGCTCCGCCGCGCGAAAATCTGGCAGGCTCAGCGAGGAGTCTGCGCTGACGACGCCGACCAGCGTCACTCGCTGAAAATCGTGCCCTTTCGCGAGCATCTGTGTTCCAACAAGAATGTCCAGCGCTCCGCCCGCGAACGCACCCAACGTTTCCTGATACTGCCGCTTCGTTCGCGCCGTGTCTCGGTCCAGCCTCGCAATCCGCGCGCCGGGAAATTCCTTGCGCAATCTTTCTTCCAGATGCTCCGAGCCTTCGCCAAAAAAATAAACATACTTCGACTGGCACTTCGGACAAACTCTCGGAATCGCCTGAATCGATCCGCAGTAGTGGCATTCCAGCCGATTGCGGTGCTTGTGATGCGTCATCGAAATGCTGCAATTCACGCACTGCACCGACGCGCCGCAACTCCTGCACAGCACCGACCACGAATATCCACGCCGGTTAATCAAAACCAGCGCCTGCGTGCCGTTCGCCAGGCATTCTTCAATTCCTGCATGCAGCGCCGCGGAAATCGGGCTTGTTTTTTGTGTCTGCTGAAAATCCTCACGCAGGTCCACGATCTCCACGCCCGCCAGCGAACGGTCCGCCACGCGCGAAGCCAGCGTCAGCAATTCGTATTTTCCCTCCCTCGCATGATGATAAGTTTCCATCGAGGGAGTCGCCGAGCCCAGCAGGGCCGCCGCACCCTCGATCTTCGCGCGCACGATTGCCACATCTCTTCCGTTGTAGCGCGGCGTCTCTTCCTGCTTGTAACTGTTCTCCTGCTCTTCATCCACGATGATGAGCCCGATATTTTCCAGAGGCGCGAACACCGCCGACCGCGTCCCCACAACAACACGCGCTTCGCCGTTTCGCACCCGCCACCATTCGCCCGCGCGCTCCACATCGCTCAGCGCCGAATGCAGCACGGCCACGCCTTCGAATCGCGCACCAAACCATGCTCTGCACTGACGGCCGATCCACAAAGTCAGCGCGATCTCCGGCACCAAAATAATCGCCGTTTTTCCGTGCGCCAGCGTATCCTGCACCGCGCGCAAATAAACTTCCGTCTTTCCGCTTCCGGTCACCCCATGCAACAACTGAACGCCAAATTCGCCCAGTTCGAATCGCGCGCGAATCAACTTCATCGCGCTTTCCTGTTCCGTATTCAATTCATGCGCCGGCGGAGTGTACCCCGTATCAAACGGATCCTCCGCCGAATCAATCGGCTCCTCCCAGCTTTCCAGAATTCCGTCGCGCAACATTCGTTCGATCACCGCGCGCGTGACTTGCGCGAATTTCAAAAGTTGCGGCAACGGCAGCGGCCCGCGTTCCGTTTCAAGCAATTCTCGTATTTTTTCTTCTCTGCGCTTCCTCTGCGCGCTCTGCGTCTCCGCGTTATCCTCTTGCTGACTGTTTTGTTTCAAAGATTGATCAGATGTCGAATGATCGCCTTTCCAGGCGATCACGCGCTGTGTCCTTTGTCTTCGTCCCTGAACGCTTTCGCGAATTTCGATGAGTCCTTGCTTCTGCAGTTTCTGCAACGCGGCCGCATCAATTCCCTGATTCGCTGCGGAACTGAGCGATAACATCTTCTGCTTTTCGTTCAGTTTTCTTAGGAAGGCAACTTCGAGTCCGTTCAGACCGTGGGACAATTCGCCGCCGCTCAAGCTTTCCGTGGCTTCGCGGCCCGCATTGCTCAAGATAATCTGGCGCTGGGATTTCAGCTCGGTTACGGGCGGGAGCATGGCGCGAAAGACTTCGCCGATTGGTGCGAGATAGTAGCCGGCGATCCAGTTTGCGAGTTCGATTAATTTTGGCGTCAATGCCGGAGTGAAATCGAGGACGCGTGCGATTTCACGAATCTTTGTTCCGGCGGGTGCACTCTCTGCAAATTCCACGACGACACCGACGAGCGACTTCTTTCGAAAGGGCACGAGGACGCGGCTGCCGGGTTGCACCGATTCGCGCAGCACTTCGGGGATCGCGTACGTAAACGTGCTGCGTAGCGGAATCGGCAACGCCACGTTGCAGAAAGGAGAACTCATCTCGACGTGTAGTGTATCAGCACAAAGAAAAAGGAAAGAATGCTCCGAAAACACAGAAAGATGCGCGATGAAATAAATTCTCTAGCGGCTGATAAGAACAATGCCCACGAAAATCGTAACGATTCCCACCCATTGCCAGCGTGAAACGTGTTCTCTCAAAAAAATAGCCGCGAGCCCGACGGTGACCGCTCCGTAGAGTGAACCTAGAACGCTTATCACTGCGACTTGCTCCATTTGCATTCCGCGGTTGCTCAATACGAATGCGCCGGTGTCCAGCGCGCCCATGCCTAGAGCCATCCAGCGGACTTCTCCCCGAGGAAGACGTATGGGTTGTCTCGAAAGTAGGATGACTGCGGCGATCAGCACGGTGCTCGTCAAGCGAATCATCCAGACGGTTTGCACGGCGCCGACCCGTGGGATGATTCGAACACCGAGCAGCCAGAACAGCAGTGCGAAGCCGACGGAAGCGAAGATGGCCCAACCGATTCCGCGGCCGCTCCTCTGCACGGCTGCAGCATCATTCTCGGCTGCTGTTTTTTCTCCGCCCGCAACGACAACAACGCCGACCAAGGTGCAAATAATTCCGGCAATGCGAACGGCGCCCAGCCGCTCGCCGGTCATCCACGAAAGGATCAGAGTCAGCGCTGGATAGCTGGCGGAGAGCGGCGCGACGACGGCCATCTTTCCAATCTCAAACGCGCGGTAAAGCGCCAGCCCAGACACGGCATTGAAGAATCCCGCGAGTACTCCCCAAGCCCACGGTTGCCAGCCGGAACCATCCGCGAGATGTCCCCAGCCACCAAGGATCGGCAGCGAAATACTCAGCAAGACGAAACCAATCAACTGCATATAAAGCATGGATCGAAGCGCACCGATTCGGTGCGTTGCGAAACGCGCAATGAAATCCGCGCCGCCCCAGGTCAGTGCCGTCAAGAGGCCCAGCAGAATTCCCATGATGAGTTAGGAGGACTTGCCTGCCTCGGCAGGCTTGCCTTTCTTTACTTCAAGGCCTAGGACGGCCATGACTTTTTGGAGATCTTTCCAGACTTCACTTTTTGCCGGTGGATTGCGCAGCAAATAAGCGGGGTGATAGGTGGCCAGTAATTTTCTGCCGCGGAATTCGAGCCACTCGCCGCGAAACTGGGAAATACCGCGATTGGTCTGGAGCAAAGTTTTTGCGGCGGTAGCGCCGAGACAGACAATTACTTTTGGGGCGATGGTGTCAATCTGGCGCAAAAGAAATGGCGAGCAAGTAGTAACTTCGTCTTCTTCGGGCTGGCGATTTTCCGGTGGACGGCATTTCACGACGTTGCAGATGTAAACATCTTTTCGCTGCAAGCCCATGGCTTCGATCATTTGCGTGAGGAGTTTTCCCGCGCGGCCAACGAATGGCAAACCCTGAGCATCTTCATCGGCACCCGGGCCTTCGCCGACAAAAACCAGCTGAGCTTTTGGATTTCCATCGCCGAAAACAATTTTGTGTCGGGTAGTGTGGAGTTTGCAGCGGGCGCATTCGCCGAGATCTTCGCGAATCTTTGGGAGCGAATCGTTGGCAACTTTTTCCATAGATTCGAACAGCGATGGTCCTGCTACCACGGGGAGAGGCGCAATCTTCGGATTCGCTGGAATCACGGGCAGAGAAGGCTTTTGCAATACGGGCTTTGCTGGGAGCTTCGGCAAGGTCACTTCCTTTTGGAGATCGGGAGTTGAAAATTGAGTGGTGACAGACGATTCCAACCGTTGCTCGCTATTCGGGACGGCAATACCGGCTCCGCGGTCGCGATAGAACAAACGGATTCCTAGGTCTTCATAGAAACTGAGGCGTTCGGATAGTTTTTTTTGGAGAGTCTCGGGAATGCTCTCGGCCATGGCGGAATCAAACGCTGGAGCGCTTCATAGCAGGAGCGGTGTGGAGAACACTTCGGAGACGAACGACTTCGTCCAGAATCCGCTGTGCCACTTCGCTCTTGCTCATTTTCGGAAGCGCCAGATCGCGGCCATCGCGGGAGAAAATCGTGACGATGTTTGTATCCTGATCGAAGCCAGCGCCTTCGGCGGTGACGTCATTGGCCACAATCAGATCGGCGTTCTTAGCGGAAAGTTTTTTGCGTGCATTTTCCGCGACGCGGTCTGTCTCGGCGGCAAAACCCACCACGATTTTCTGACCTTTGTTTCTTGCGACTTCAGAAAGAATATCCGTGGTCGGTTCGAGAGACAGCGTGAGCGCGGCGTCGCTCTTCTTGATTTTTTCCGCGTGCGTCTCCACCGGGCGATAATCTGCAACAGCGGCGGCAAGAATGGCGATCGAGGCACCGGCGATGCGGTCCACGACAGCGTGGTGCATGTCCTTCGCTGTGCGCACGTCAATGCGCTCGACACCGGCAGGCGCTTCCAAATTTACGGGGCCGCTTACGAGAATGACTTTCGCCCCACGACGCGCGGCAGCCTCAGCGACAGCGTAACCCATCTTTCCGGACGAGCGGTTGGTAATGTAACGAACGGGATCGAGGTCTTCGCATGTGGGGCCAGCAGTGATCAAAACTGTTTCGCCCTCCAAATCGCGTTGAGCTTTCAGGGCTTCCCGCACCGCGGCGACAATAGCTTCCTGCCCTGCCAGGCGTCCCGCGCCAATCATTCCGCAAGCAAGGTAGCCCTCCGCAGGATCAACGATATTTACGCCGCGCGCGCGCAACATCTCGACATTCTCCCGAGTGGCTGCATGATTCCACATATTCACGTTCATCGCGGGCGCAACCACCACCGGAGCGGTGGATGCGAGGTACAAAGTTGTCAGAAAGTCGTCAGCGATGCCGCGCGCAAACTTTGCAATGATGTCGGCCGTGGCGGGCGCAACGAGGAGAAGATCCGTACGCTGCGCTACGGCGATGTGTTCGATGGCGCTCTCGAGATTGGCTTCACCGCCGGAAGAATCACCGAAGAGATCGGTGATGACTTTCTGTCCGCTGAGCGCCGCGAATGTCAGTGGAGTGACAAACTCGCGCGCTCCACGGGTCATCACCACTTGCACGGTAAACCCATCCTGCTGTAAACGGCGCACGAGTTCCGCAGCTTTATAAGCCGCCACTCCGCCGGTCACACCAAGCGTAATTCGCATCGCTGCACTATGCGGCCCGTTACTTCCGCCGCTTATTCCCTTCCTTGTCCACATCGATCGAAGACGGTTCGGTGAACTCGTACTCGATCAGGCTATTCTCCAGCTCTTCGCACGCGATGCGCGTGGCCTTAAGTGTTCTTGGATTTTCGATCAACGACGGTGCACCGGCCATGATCTGGCGAGCACGCCTCGCTGCAAGAACCACGTACGCAAACTGGCTCTGCGGAGCTTTGGTCTCCATAGTCATGTCAGTCATTCCCTCCCAAACGATGCCAAAAGCTGATCCACTCTCGCCCTCCGCCGTGCGGTGGTGCAACGCAAGGCGGTGACGATTGCCTGCGCTTCACGTCCCGCACGTTCCACATCTTCATTCACAACGCAAAAATCGTAATACTTGCCGAACTGCGCAATTTCGTCGCGGGACTTAGCCAACCGCCTGGCAATCTCGTCGTCCGAATCCTGGCCGCGGCTGCGAAGGCGGCGTTCCAGTTCCTCTCGCGACGGCGGCAAAATAAAAATCGCGACAGACTCCGGAAGCTTTTCTTTTACCTGAGCCGCGCCTTGCACGTCAATTTCGAGAACGAGGTCGAGTCCCTTCTTACGCGATTCCTCCAGCCACTTTTTCGGAGTGCCGTAGGAATGCTTGCCAAAGACCCGCGCGTACTCGAGGAAATCACCTCGCGAGACCATGGCGTCGAATTCAGCTTCCGTAACGAAATCATAGCACTTCCCACTGGCTTCGGTCGCGCGGCGCGCCCGTGTAGTACATGAGATCGAGGGCATGGTGCCGGGAAGATCCAGAATGCGCTGCACCAAAGTCGATTTTCCTGATCCCGACGGCCCCGACACAATCAATACCAGCGGCGCGATCTGAGTCTCCGTGCTCATTCGATGTTTTGCACCTGCTCGCGGAGTTTTTCAATCTCCGATTTTATTTCGAGCGCGACGCCAGTGATGGCCAACGCTTCGCTTTCCACACCGGGTGTCTTGGAGAGCATGGTGTTGGCCTCGCGATGCATTTCCTGCAAAAGAAAATCCAGTTTCTTGCCGAGCTCGCCGGCACCATCAAGCAACTTGGTGAATTGTTGCAGATGGCTGCGCAGGCGGTCTAATTCTTCACTGATATCGCTGCGTTCTGCAAGCAGCGCAGCCTCTTGCGCAAGACGCGCCGGATCGATGGAGGTGCCGCCGAGAAGCTCCTTCAGCTTGGTATCCAATCTGCGCGCAAAAGCCGGGCGCAAGGTGGCGGCCAGTCCGCGCACCTGCTCGACATGGCTGGCGATGCGCGCGAGGCGATCGCGCAATTCTTCGACCAGATGCTTGCCTTCGGCGCGCCGCATATCATCCAACTTGAGCAGAGCATCGCGCAAGCCAGTGTCCAGGGCCTGTCCCAGTTTTTCCTGTTCTTCTTCCGTTTCCGGGACGGCGGTGGTGACTCCGGTGATCACTCCGGGCAACCGCAAGAGGGCGACGACATCCATGTCCGTGGCGGCTCTGGTTTCCTGGCGCAGGGCTTCCGCCGCTCTTAGATACGACTGCACCAAATCTCTGTTGACTTGGACGGGCGAGGCTTTTCCGGGATCCACTCCGACGGTTACTTCCACGTGGCCACGGTGAATTCTATCGCGGACGATTTGGCGTAGGCGCAGTTCGTATAAGTCGAAACCTTCGGGCATGCGCAATTTCAGGTCGAGGAAGCGATGGTTGACGCTTTTGACGCTGACGCGCACGGCCCAGCCATCGTGCTCGGCGCGAGCTTGAGCGTAGCCGGTCATGGAGAGGCATTCGGGTAATCTTGCGGGTGTTTTTATTTTTTCAGTCATAAGGGATCGGCCGGGGATTTCGAATCTGGTGCGGATGCTTGAGAGGCGGCCACCATGTCGTCGGCAAACTGCAAATCGTGCAGGCGGGCGTAGGTGCCGCCACGAGCGATCAGTTCGGTATGTGTGCCACTTTCGCGAATGTGGCCATCTTCGAGGACGAGAATTTTGTCGGCGCGGCGAATGGTGGCGAGGCGATGGGCGATTACGAAAGTGGTTCGCCCGACCATTAGATTGGCAAGGGCTTTTTGCACGAACATCTCGGACTCCGCATCGAGCTCGGAAGTGGCTTCATCGAGGATGAGAATGGGCGAATCTTTCAGAATGGCGCGAGCGATGGCGATGCGCTGGCGCTGGCCTCCGCTCAAGCGCGTGCCGCGCTCGCCGATAAGAGTGTCATAACCTTGCGGGAGCTCAGTGATGAAATCGTGGGCCAGGGCGGCTTGCGCGGCGGCGACAACTTTTTCTTTGGGGATATTCGTCAGGCCGTAGCAGATATTGTTCCAGACGGTGTCGTGGAAGAGGATGTTTTCCTGGGTGACCATGGCGATTTGTTCGCGCAGGGATTTGATGGTTACGTCGCGGATGTTGCGGTCGTCGATTCGAATGGCGCCAGTGCTGGCTTCGTGAAAACGAGGGAGTAGATTGACGAGAGTGGTTTTTCCGGCGCCGCTGGAGCCGACGAGGGCGATGACTTCTCCTCGGAGCGCGCGGAAATAAATTTGATTTAGGACGCGGGCGGAATCATCGTCGTAGGAAAAGCCCACGTTCTCAAAAACAATTTCCTTCGAAAACGGGGGCAGCGGCTTGGCGCCGGGTTGCTCGCTTTGTTCTTCTTCGCGGTCGAGATAGGCGAAGACTTGGGTGCTGGCACCCTGAGCGAGCTGGAACTGCTGGTAGACCTGGCCGATCCGCTTCAGCGGCATGTAGGCGTTGAACATGGCAAAAAGAAAGGCCATGAATATTCCCGGCGTCATCAGGCCGTGCTTGATTTGGTCGCGGGCAAACAAAATGAGTAAAGGGATGACCAAGGCACCGAGCAAATCCATCATGGGCCCAGTGGCCACGGCCGCGCGAACCCAGCGCATGTTTTCACGCAGAAGGCGCTGAGCGGTGTACTTGAACTTAGCGATTTCGAAATCTTCCATTCCGAAAGCCTTCACGACGCGATTGCCGCTGACGGTCTCCTGCAGGATTTGGCTGAGGTCACCAAGCCTGCTCTGGCTGTTTTCTGAGGAGCGGCGAATTTTCTTTCCCAGTTTTCCCACGGGCACGACAACAAGAGGCACGAGGATGGCCGTTCCCAGTGCCATCTTCCAATTGAGCACGACGATGACCACCAGGAAAACAATCAGCGTGAATCCTTTTTGGAACAGGTCGGCGAGGTATTCAGAGAGGGCGATGCGGGTGCGCTCGACGTCGTTGATGGTAGTGGAAAGCAAGCGCCCGGTAGGATTGTTCTGAAAAAAGCCAATGGGCTGACGAATGATCTTGGCGTAGACCTGATTGCGTAGTCCGGTCACCGCCGCTTGCCCAACGTACTGGATTTGGGTGACGCCCAGATACTCGGTGACGCCTTTCGCGACATAGAGAAAGATCACCGTCAGTGCAAAAATGGTCCACACGTTGTGGATGCTGGGCGGGAAAAAACGGTTGAGATAGATGGTGTAGCCGTTCGGAAAAGTCACCAGAGGCAAAGTCGAACCGACAACGGACGGGTTCAAAACGTAATCAAATCCAGGGCGGAGCATCAGCGCGACGATACCATCAGCCAAAGCAGTGAATGCCACTAAGACCACACCGATTCCCAGCCGGAAGGAATACGGCCGGACGTAGGCGAAGAGTCTTTTCAATTGTGGTGAAAACAACGAGGCCACGCTGCAGGCTCCCTGACTTACCCACTTGGTACGCTATTCGCCGCGTCGCGGCGTGTCAAGTTTCGGAGGCCGCAATATTGGGTCAATTCCCCGTAATCCGACCAATCAAGAGTTGGCGTTGTTATCGATGATTTTCGTAGAGGATGGCTATTACAGTCCACAGAATCAGGGTGAGGACAAGGGAAAGCACTGCGCCTATTAGGAACAGCCTTCCCTTGCTCTTTGCGAAAACCCCTATGCTCAGAGTTGCAACGACCGACCATTTCGTGATTTCTCGCAAAGGGAACACCCATCCCCCACAGGCTGGTGCCCTTAGGTGATAGCTTCCGACAAATTGGAGCACACACAACTTAGATAGGGCTAAGCCCATTGCTGTAGTCGTTGCTATGGTTGCTATAACGCTAGCCTTAGGCAGTATGAGCGCCAGTCCCGATGGGCCGGTCCATATTCGCTTCTGAATTCACGTCGCCATGCAATCCCTAAAACCATCATCGGAATCAAGAAGAAGATCACCGTGATTGCATACATCCACTAACCTCCTTGAGCCGACCGCTGAATTCGGTGGCGAGGGAAACGGCCGGCCTACTTCTCAATATCGCGGTGAATGACTTTGGCGGAATAGCCACGCTTTTCGAGGGATTTTTTCACGGACTCGGAGAGCATGACGGAGCGGTGTTTCCCGCCGGTGCAGCCGAAGGCGATGGTGAGATAACTTTTTCCTTCGCGGATATAGTGCGGGATCAAGTAGGTGAGCAGGCCTTCGATGCGGCGCAGGAATTCTCCAGTCTGCGGGAACGAACAGATGTAGCGGCGGACTTTGGGATCTTTGCCGGTGAAGGGGCGGAGGCGCGGGACGAAATGTGGGTTGGGAAGAAAACGCACATCGAGAACCAGGTCAGCGTCCGAGGGAACACCGTAGCGGTAGCCGAAACTGACGACGGAAACGAGCATGGGGCGCTTGTCAGGATTCTTGAAGCGCGCGGTGACGAAATGGCGCAATTCGTGAACGTTGAATTGAGTGGTTTCGATGACCACGTCAGCGAGCTTTCGAATCGGCTCCATGAGCGCACGTTCGTGGGAGAGACTTTCGCGGACGGAAAAATGCTTGCCAAGCGGATGCGGGCGCCGCGTCTCGCTGTAGCGGCGCAAGAGGGCGTCTTCGTTCGCTTCGATGTAAACGAGCGTGATGGGATGATCTTTTTTCAGATGCTTGAGGAGCGCGGGCAACTTTTCTAGTTGAGCGCCTTCTCGCGCGTCCACCAGGAGCGCCGCGCGAGTGAAGTCACCTTCGCCGGCGGCGTGCAGCTCGGCAAAAATGGGGATGAGCTCGACGGGAAGATTGTCCACGCAGTAGAAACCCATGTCTTCGAAGGCGTGGAGGACGGTGCTTTTGCCGGAGCCGGATAGTCCGGTGAGGATGACAAGATGGCGGGAGTCGTGGCGGTTCTGCGGCTTCACGGTTGACGCCGCTCAGCTCTTTTCCCGGCGCTGGTGAGTGCTGGGAATGCGCATGTCTTCGCGGTATTTGGCGACGGTACGGCGGGTGACGTGGATGCCGGCGTCATCGAGCTTCTTGGCGATCTGTTCGTCGGTTAGCGGATGCGCGGAGTCTTCTTCTTCGATCATTTTCTTAACGACGCGCTTGAGCGTAAGAAGAGACATCGCGCCGCCCTCGGGGCCGTTGACGGATTCGCTGAAGAAAGATCGTAGTTCGAGCACGCCCTGGGATGTGTGCGCGTATTTACTAGCCACCGCGCGGCTTACCGTCGAAGGATGCACGCCGACTTCTTCGGCGACTTCCTTGATCATCATGGGCTTCAACGCATCCTGGCCGTGATCGAGGAACTCGCCTTGGCGCGCGATGATGGACTGGCAGACACGCAGGATCGTGTGTTTGCGCTGCTCGATGTTTTTCATCAATTGGACGGCAGCGGTGAAGCGTTCCTTCACGTAATTGCGCACGTCGCGATCCGCGGCGTCTTTCACCAAAAGGCGGCGGTAGGTGGGGCTCAGGCGGAGTTGCGGCATGTCGTCTTCATTCAAGAACGCCTGCCACTGATCATCCACTTTGCGGAAATAAACGTCGGGCTCGACGAGACGCGGCTCGGTTTTGTTGTAGCGCAGGCCGGGACGGGGATCGAGCTTTTTGATCACGTCGAGAGCGCGCTTCAAAACTTCGAGCGGACGGTTCAGCGCGCGCGCGATTTCTTTCAGCTGGTTGGATTGCACTTGCTTGAGATGCTCGGAAACGATTTGCTGAGCCAGCGTATTCTGCGGATCAAAGGCTTTCAATTGCCGCAGGAGGCACTCGCGCAAATCACGCGCACCCACGCCGATGGGATCGAAGTCCTGCAGGACCGCGAGCGCGTCATCGAGATCATCCTGCGAATATTTTCCGTTCTGCGCCAGCTCTTCGGTGGAAGCGGTCAAGTAGCCGTTCTCGTCGAGATTGCCGATCATGCTCTCCACAATCTCGGTCACCGTCTCCGAACAAACAGTGACGCTCAACTGCCAAAGGAGATGATCGGTCAAACCGCTAGGTGAGGAGAGAAACTTTTCGAAGGAAGGCCGTTCGGAAACTTCGCGCTCCTGGGATTGACCGCCGTCGCCGCCGGTATCCAGGTACTGGTTAAAAAAACTACCAACATCGAATTCGTCAAAAGGATTGGCTTCGGGCTTTTCGGGAACTTTTTCGGTCTCCGCTTTCAGGAAAGTTTCGTCGCTGTAGTTGTCGGTTTGGGTGGGTTCTTCGTTTTGTTCTTCCAGGACCGGATTGGCAATCATCTCCTGGTTGATCATCTCGCGCAGTTCGAGGCGGTTCAGCGCCAGGACGCTCACCATCTGGACGAGGCCGGGCGTCAGAATCTGCTTCTGTGACACGCGGAGATTGAGTTTGAGTCCCTGCCAAGCCATGAATGGTTCCGTGGTTCCTTTTCTAACCCGTATTTCTAAATCAATTTTACAAAAACTAGTTCAGGCGGAAATGATCGCCCAGGTAAACGCGCCGGACTTCAGGATCGTTGCTCAACTCGTCCGGGCGGCCCTTCCTGAATATCTTGCCATTTTTCAGGATGTAGGCGCGATCCGTGACGCTAAGAGTTTCCCTGACGTTATGATCCGTGATCAGCACGCCAATTCCCGACTTTGCCAGATCCCGGATGATTTCCTGCAGATCCTTAACGGTTAGAGGGTCGATTCCCGAAAAAGGTTCGTCGAGAAGAATAAAAGAAGGCTGCAAAGTCAGAGAGCGCGCAATCTCCAGGCGGCGGCGTTCCCCGCCGGAGAGCGTGTAGGCCTTGCTCGTTCGAACGGTTTCGAGACCCATCTGCACCAGGAGTTCCTCCAAACGGTCGCGCTGCTGTTCCGGAGTCAACGGCAGCGTCTCCAATACAGCTAACAGATTCTCTTCGCTGGTCAGTTGGCGAAAAACCGAGGGTTCCTGAGGGAGGTAGCTGATTCCACTGCGGGCCCGGAGGTACATGGGGAGGTCGGTGATTTCGTCGTCGTTCAGGAGAACGCGGCCGGAGTCGGGGCGGGCAAGACCTACAAGAATATAGAAGGTTGTGGTCTTACCGGCGCCGTTAGGGCCGAGCAACCCGACGACTTCACCCTGTCCGATCTCCAGTTCAACGTCGTCAACGACCTTGCGACCACGGTAAGACTTGCTTAGATCGACGGCCTGGAGCTTCAGCATACCTCTTCACGGGCGGCCGCGGAGGAGTGCGTCATTTCTCGACTCGGTGCTTCGTCAACGTCCGCGAACCATTTTCTGAGTCGACGATGATCGTATCATCCGCTAAAAAGAAGGTCAATTGACGGCCGGTGGTTGTGCCTTCAACAGCGTCAAAAATAGTGGGATTTCCACCGCTCATTACGAATTTTCCATCGGCGGCGGTGTATTCTCCGTGCTCGGCGGTGGCTTTGCGGGTCCCCTGGTCCACGGTTACGCCGCCGGTGCCCACGGCGCGGCTGACTTGTTGGGCGCCGGGCGCTAAATTGACAGGAGTTGCAGCGTTCGGCGCATTCGAATCGGGCTTCGCGGACTTCGTAAAATACAAGTCCACCGCTGCGGCACGCATCCTCTGGTCCGGCGATTGCGCCACCACGTTTTTTTCCAGATGTGCGCGACTCTCTGCGTCGCGGTAGGTGAGCGTCCCCGCGGTTACGTGCCAAAGTGTCGGCTTCTTCGGCCCGGCTTGCGCGGCTACGGGCTGCGCGGGGGATTGCGCCGTGGCTTGAGGAAAAACGGCGCGAACATTTCCTGTGGCATTCATGATCTTGGCTTCTCTCAGGAGCTCGATCGCATCCGCCTCCATCACGGAGTCGCCCTGCCATAGGCGCGCATGTCCTGTGTAGAGAGCTCTGCCGGACTTGGAATTCGCCTGCATGGCGTCCGCAGTGATGTTCGCCGGCTCGGGCGCTGACTGTGCCGAGCTACCTTTCGCGGCAAAATCCGTGGAGCGCACGCCGCCCTCCGCGCGAATGTCTCCCGTCTTTTGATTGAAGGTGATACGTGGAGCTTGAGTTTCAGTGGTCGCGTCGCGGACGATCGCGGTTCCTATAAGCGTTGCCGTTTGCTCCTCCTTTCGAAAGAGTGCCTGTCCGGCCTGTGCGGTCCGCTCGCCGTCGGTTAGTTTTACATTGCCGTGCATGTCAATCTGCGTCCAGCCGCCTGCTGCTGCGAGTTTAGCGACCCCGCTCCTCGCGGTGGCGATCTGCAAAGGCTTTCCCGTCATTGATCTTTCGGTTCGAACGTTGTCGGTCGCCACCATCTGATTGGCGCGGCCGTCGGCGTCGAAATAGAGTTCCAGCCTGTCCGCCTGGAGCTTGGTGTGGCCGGCTTCCATCTTCGCGGGAGTTACCGAGGCACCGCTTTGCGGTATTGCCTCTGTCCATTCGGCAGTGCCAGGTGCCAAAGTCTTTGCGTGCTTGAGCTTGCTGCCCTGACCTTTTTTCCCCTCGGCGAATTCCACGAGCAATTCGCTGGTCTGCAGCGTTCTAGCTTCGGCGGAATTCCCCGCGAGTGTTTTCAACTGCACGTGGCCTTTCAGGTGCAACTCTTTCGGCTGGTTCACTTTCGCCCGCAGATCCAGGGCTCCATTGTCCGCGCTGAAGTCATCTTGCTCTGTTCCTGCGCGCCGCGCGCCGTGCAAATTCCCAGTGCCCTCAATTTTCGTGAGCCAGCCCTCGGGAGCAAATTGCGCGGTGAATGTGTCGGCGATCAAATTTGTAGAGCCGTCGGGTTGCTGCGACTCCAGCTCCGGCTTTTTTTCATTTGCTCCCGACGAAGCCACAAGCTTTTCGGCGCGAAACGCGGCGTCAAGCGTGAGCGTCAGTTCACCTGCGCGCAAATGCTCAGTGTGAGTTTCCGCTTCCGCCGGTCCGAGGAGGTGCATGATGTGGGAGTCGCGCGCAAAATCGAGGCTGCTGCCCTTCACGCGAACAGGTTCTTTCGAACTCGGACTCGGCGTCTTTTGCGCTGCTAGCGTGTTTCCCGGTGGCGGCAACAAGGACAAGCGCACGTCTTTCAGGAGCCGCATCGCTCCTTCTTCTGAGTGATACTCGACGCCCACGGCTTCTCCGCTCCCACTGGGGAAGACAAACTTCACCGGCTGGCCGGTCTGGGCTATCCCGGTAGCACGGTTAAAGGTCATGCCGCTGGTCTCCACGTGCACTTTCTGATCCGCCGGGCCCTTGGGATTATTCGTTGCCTTCTCCGCTTCGGCCTTGCTCTGCAGGTCAATTTGCACAGGCCCGCTGCAAACGATCCCTCCGCCTGCTTTTTCGTATTGGCAGCTCTGCGTGTGCATGGTGTCGTGGCGTTCGCCACGCTTCCCAAAAATGGTGATCTTTACGTCCTCGAGCAAGCTCGCGGCCGTGCCGGAAAAATCGGTCACCTTTGAAGCTTCCACCGTGAAGATCTTTTGAGTTCCCTCCCCTTTGGAAAAAGTGAGTCCGCTCGACAAGCGCGTTACATTTTGCGGGGCTGGCGGTGGCGCCTTTTGCTTCTCGCGATAGGCGACCCATTTGCGCTCGATGTACACCCCGACCGTCAGGCATGCCAATAACAATGCAGCCGCCGCGGACCAGCGCGCATACTTCGCTGCTTCACTGCGCTTCATGCCATCAGTTAAGCAAACTTTCGCCGGACTGTATAGAAGAGGGAAGGATTGTTCAGAAAGAGGTGAGGTTTAACCAGCGGATTCGGCAGTGACCGCGGAAGCTGGCAGAATTCCGATGTTCGCTGCCGCAACGCTATCGCGCTTGGTATTTTTTACGAGATACATGGCTTCATCGGCGAGATGCAGCAAGCCTTCTTTGGTGCGCGAATCCACGGGGTAGGAAGCTACTCCCACGCTGGGGGTCAGATGGATGTTTAACCCCGTGTCCTGAAGCCAGACGGCTTCGCGGACCAGCTTGTGCAGGCGCCTCGCCACGTTCAAAGCATTGTCCTTAGAAGTCTGTGGGAGAAGGATTACAAATTCATCCCCACCGTAGCGGAAGGCGTAGTCGATCAGCCGGCAATGCTCCTTCAAAGCGTTTCCGATTTCCGCAAGGAGTCGCGAACCGACGAGATGCCCGTGAGTGTCGTTCACTTGTTTAAAATGATCGAGGTCGATGAACACGATGGAAAATTCGTAGTTGTAGCGCTGTGAACGGTAAATCTCCGTCTCCAGAATGAATCCCATGTGCCGCGCGTTGTAGAGAGATGTGCAATCGTCGGTGATGGTCAGCTCGTGAATTTTCTTGACGTGCCGCGCATTTTCCAGCGCGATGGCTGCGAAATCGGAAAGCGCTTCGAGCAGCTTCAGGTCACGAGGATCAAATCCCTCCGGCCCCATGCAATTGATCAGTTCGATGACACCCAGGCAAGTGTCACGAAACCTTACCGGCACAGCCACGATGGATTGAGTTTCGGTTTTCGTCTTCTCGTCCACCTTGGAGAAGAAGCGGGTGTCCTTCGCCGTATCCGGAACGACGACGGTTTCGCCGTGCTGCGCAACCCAGCCCGCGATTCCCTGCCCCATTTTGATGCGCACGTCTTTCAGGGCTTGCGAGGCTTTGCCGACGGCCAGCTCGAAGTACAGTTCCTGCTTGTCCTCATCGAGCAGTAGCAGCGACCAGTTGTCCGGTCGCAGAAATTCATCGATCTTCTCCATAATGGTGCGGAGAACCTGATCGAGTTCCAGCGAAGAGGTGAGCGCCTTCCCCAACTCCTGGAAGACGGCAACCTCTCCCTTTTCGCGTTGTTCGGACGGCACCGCGGGATTGCGGCGGCGTTCGACGGCCGGAAATTGATTTACTTCTTCCACGCTCAGTTGATCCTGTCCCATTAGATTCTTAGTTCGTGCCTCATCTCGCCAAAAACACTAATTCGCCGGCTGCACCCCGGAAGCAGCGAATCTTCGTCAGTATAGGCCTCTCTCAAAAAGGGGCGCAACACGGTCGTGGTACAGGCGTGGCCATCTTGCTATCCTCCGAGAAGCCTGTAGGCTTGGGCCGTCTGGGCCCACAGTACAGGTCGAATTCCTGCAACCAACCGGCAAATTTGACAGTGCCTTATCGCCCCGCCTATAGTGCCGTCGAGCGATCCCACGCGTTTTTTTTGCGAGCGCCCGCCTTGTTAACCGCTTCGCGGTTACAATTAGTCTGTCGAGGACAGGTTCCGATTCATGGCCAAAGGGAATTTTGGCGAACGCCTGAAGCGCGAGCGCGAGATGCGCGAAGTTTCCATGGAGGAACTGACCAAGGCCACGCGCATAAGTGCGCGGTTCGTAGAAGCCCTTGAGAATGAAGATTGGGCGAAGCTGCCCGGCGGTGTCTTTGGACACGGCTTTGTGCGCACGATTGCGCGCTATTTGGGGCTCAATGAAGAAGCGCTGCTTGGCGAATACGATCTGGCCCGCGCGGAGAATTTGCCGCCTGCGCCTCAAAAAGCCGAAGAACGCATTCCATCGCCGCCGAAATGGCTTCCCGTTGGGGCGGTCCTCTTCGTGCTATTGCTGCTCGCCGGACTCTTCTACGCCGGGCGCTATGGCTGGCGTCGCTACATGGATTATCGCGCTACAAAAAAGTCTTCTGCTGCTTCCGCGACTATGCAAATGCAATCTCCCGCGGGAGCCACGCCTGCTGGATCGACGGAACAGGCCGGTTCAACGGCTCTCCTTGACCTTTCTGTTTCCACATCTTCGGCGACTCACGTCCGCGTATTGGCTGACGACAAGATTCTTCTCGATGCCGATCTGCCTGCCGGGGAAACGCGTCACCTTTCAGCGCATCAGCAATTTGAGGTGACCGCCGGGGACTCCTCGGCGGTGTTGCTGGAATTGAACGGTACGGCCATGCCACCGCTCGGTTCGCCCGGCACGTCCGGTAGAATGGTGTTTGGTTGGAAGGATTTGAGGCCTTAGCCCAGTGGAAGCACTCAGCCCGGAAATTCTGGAAGATCTGCGCCACGGCCGCGCGACGCGCGAGCGGAAAATTGCCGTGTGCACGGGTGGTGCGCATCTCGCTCCCGCGGATCGCGCGGAAATTCTGACGGTGCTTGCCGGAGATGCCGACGAGATGGTGTCAGCCCGGGCGCAGGATGCCATTCTTTCGCAGCCGGTGGAATCCTTCGTGGAAGCCCTGAAACGCGAGCAGGTTCTTCCCGCTCTTCTTGCCTACGCGGCAAAGAATCTTGCCGACAAGCCCGGCGTATGCGACGCCATGGTGCAAAACAAAAATTGTCCGGCAGAACAGCTTGTTCCAATCGTTCGGCACCTTTCTACTTTGGGGATCCAGGCGCTAATGGAGGAACTCGATCGCATCAGCGAATCTCCTGCACTGGCTTCGGCGCTCGAACATTCCTCCTCGTTGACGGTCGATCAAAAAAATCAGCTTCACGAACTTCACGGCTCGGACAATCTCATTGACGAAACGGCCCTTGCGGAAGCCGCAGCGGCGGCCGAATCAGACCTGGCGCGGCGGCAGACGCTGATTCAACGGCTGGCGAAAATGACCGTGGCGCAGCGCGTGCAATTCGCCATGAAGGGTGGATCCGAGGCGCGCCGTACACTCATTCGTGACAGCAATAAGGTAGTCCAGCGCGCGGTGCTGCAGTCGCCGCGACTCACCGACCAGGAGGTCGAGGCGTTTGCCGCGATGACCAGCCTCACCGACGAGATTCTGCGCCTCATTGCAAACAATCGTGCATTCCGCAAGAACTACAGCGTCATCCGCAACCTCATGAACAATCCCAAAACACCTTTGGATGTCACCATGCACATGCTTCCCATGCTCAATGCCATTGACCTCAAGCGTCTTACTTCCAACAAGAATGTTCCCGAAACGCTCCGCACTACCGCCGCCAAGCTGCAGCGCACACGCGCGGAACTTAAGAAATAGCAGCAAGTTTTTTGAACCTGAATACCCTTTGGGTCTAGAATCGGGACGATTCTCGGAGGACTTCTTTGACGCTGGCAAGAAATCGTTTGAGCAGACTTTTCCCGTTTTCAGGCCTTGCCATTTTGTTTGCCGCAGCAGCGACTTTCGTTTCTGCTCCCGCCTCGCGAGCAGACGAAAAGAAACCCTCCGATCCCTGGACCTCAGCGCAGATCGTTCAAGCGGGCGATTTTGTTCGTGAACTCGGGGAAACGAACGAGACGCGGCCCACCATTGTCTATGTGGGCTTCCGCACGCTCTTTGCCGGCGGCCATATCCCTGGCGCTACGTTTCACGGGACCGCTTCGACTGAGCAGGGATTGGCGGAGTTGAAGAAATGGGCGGATGCTTTGCCGCGCACAACGAATCTGGTTATTTACTGCGGATGCTGCCCTCTCGAAAAGTGTCCCAACATTCGCCCGGCGTTCGCGGCTATGAGCGAAATGGGATTCAAGAGATTGCGCGTGCTCGCACTGCCCACAAGTTTCGCGGCGGATTGGGCCGACAAGGGATATCCCGTTCAGAAAGGGACATAGTTTCGCGAATTCGACCGGTTCGAATCGATCAAGTCGCAGGCGTCAGCTTTGGATGCTGAAGATGAAATCCCGTCGCATCCTGATAGGCGCGCCCAAAAGCGAGCAGCTCTGCTTCACCGTAAAGTCTTCCGAGAAAAGTCAGACTGGTGGGAGTACCTGGGCCGCCGGCGTTTTGGAAGTCGCTGACGTCGTCGGATGGCGGCTTGGGCGCGTCGTTTCCGCGCAATCCGTTCGGCAAAATCACCGCCGGATGTCCCGTTAGATTTGTGATGACGAGTTGCTCGCCGGTGGTCGGCGCTACAATCACGTCGAAACCGTAGAAGACCTTCGCGACCGCATCCATGACCATACGGCGAGCACGCGCGGCCTGGAGGTATTCGACAGCGGGGATGAAACGCGCCGTTCGAAACGTGTTCGGCCAGTCAAAAAATTTCTGCGACGTAAGCAGCTTGTCCTTGCCCGTGCGGGTCAGATCGTCGAAAGCCGCTGCCGATTCCGCCGTCAACATCGTGATCATGGCATCGTAGGGAAACTTCGGCATTTCGACGGGCATGAGATTCACGCCCATCTCCTTTAATTTCACAAGCGCGGCATCGTTGTATTTTCTGTCGTATTCTGCTCTCGCTCGCGAAGCTTCCCGGCGTTTCTTTTGTTCTTCGCGCTTTTTCTGTTCTTCGGGTGTCGCGGGGGGCTCCTGTTTCGCGGCGGGTTGTTGCTCGTCCGGTTTCTGTTCGAACGCTGATTTCAGATAGCCAACACGCAGCTTCCGCCAATCGAGACTAGCATCCCAATTGAAAGCCGCAGGCTGCACGGTGCGATCCTGGCCGTCGCGGCCGTAGATTGCATTCAGGACCAGCGCGCAATCTTCCACGGTTCGGCAGATGGGGCCCAACTTGTCCATGCTCCAGGAAAGCGCCATAGCGCCAGTACGCGGCACCAGGCCAAACGACGGCCGAAGACCAGTGCATCCGCAGCGTGTGGACGGTGAGGAAATCGAGCCAAGCGTTTCCGAGCCAATGCTGAACGCCACACAGCCTGCGGCGGTGGCGGAAGCTGGTCCTGCCGATGAACCGCTCGACCCTTGATTCGTGTTCCAAGGATTGCGCGTCACTCCGCCAAACCAGACATCGCCCTGTGCGAGCGCGCCCAGCGTTAATTTGGCGACCAGCACCGCGCCGGCTTCATCCAGGCGCTTCACCACGGTCGCGTCTTCGTCGATCATCTGATTTTCGAAACCGCCTGCGCCCCACGTCGTTCGATAACCCTTCACTGCCAGCAAATCCTTCGCGCCCCAAGGAAGGCCGTGTAACGGGCCACGATATTTTCCCGCCGCTATTTCCGCGTCCGCCTTCTTGGCTTGCGCGAGCGCCCGTTCTTCCGTCAGCGTCACGGTGAATTTTAGAGTTGGATCGTATTTCTTCAGGCGTCCCAGATACATTTCCGTCAGCGCGAGCGACGAAACTTTCTTCGATCGAACGAGCTCGCCAAGTTCTCGCACACTGGCGAATGCCAAATCCTCCAGATTCTTAGGTGCGCTCGCGGGAACAGTGCGCGCAATTGCGGAGATCCGCATCGGCTTACGCTCGGTGGCAAGCTTCATCCCCGGCAGCACGGGATCAAAAATCATCGCCGGATCGACAGAGTTTGGAATATGCAATTTGTAGATTTCTTCGTAACCTTTGGCTTGATCGTTCAGGGTTTCCAGCATCATTTCTTTGTATTCTTCGGAAATCGGGACGTCCGCGATGGCCGCCGCATTCTCGATCATTTCCTTGGTGATCTTCTTCGCACCTTCCGCTTGCGCTTGCGCCCAGAGCACACCGGGAAACAGGGTTCCCGCTAGTCCTATCCCCGAGCACGTCTTCATGAAATTTCGCCGATCCAGCATTTTCATCCTCCCGATGGAGCCATCCCCCGCAACGCGCGCGTAAGATACCACACCATCGCTATGACCGGCTTGCGGCTCTTTTTGTTCCCGAAAATGCTGTCGGCTGGAACGGCGCCGGCGATCCTTGTTTCTTTTTTCCGTAGCGAAACCAATTGTTGTACGATTTCTGCATCCTGAAAGGAGTCTTCATGACTCGACTCAAGAGGTTTCTTGTTTTTCTACCGCTGGTGCTTCTCGCTTTCTCGGTCCGGCATTTGCAAACGACGATAGCCGGCAATCCTCCCGCTGATGGGAAGGAAGTTGTCCTCAAAGCGGCAGACGTCTCATCGAAGATTTTCCCGGAGCAGGTTTTCTTCCGTGGAAAAGTTGCCCCCGTGCAACTTCGCAACAGCGGTGGCGTGCACTTTGCTGATGATCTGTATGTCCTCGCCGGGCTCGTGGACAGCTCCGGTTACGCCTCGGGGATTAAGGAGAAGTATCAAGCCTATCTGATCAATGAAGTCAGTCTCGAGATTGGCGGACAAACGCTGAAGCCTGGCTCCTACGGGATTGGCATCCTCACGGGAGGAAAATTTGTGGCCATGGACCTTGGCGCCAACGACGTCTTGCAGGGGACTGCGCAGCACGACGCCGAACTAAAGCGCGCCATGCCGCTCCAAGTGCTCGCTTCGGTCACCTCGGGCAGCTATCGACTGTACATCGGCAAGGACTACGTGGAATTTCACCGCGCGCATTAATTCGCGGTTGCTCAGAAAAAAGGAACCCGGGCCGAAATTGCTGTCGGCCTGGGTTCCTTTTTGAACCTTCGCTCAATGGCGAAAAATTGTTGTTTTGTGTCTTAGTCCTTTTAGTATTTCAAACAAATCTCGAGTTGGTGAATGGCTTCGTCGGTGGCTCGAATGGCTTCCACGCGATGGCCGCCGAAGTCATGCGCGGCATGTTCCATATGCTCTTTCGCGCGGCGCAGCGCGGCGATAGCATCGCGAATCTCCGGATGTGGTTCGGCCGCCGGAGTTGCCGCCGTTGTGGCTGGAAGGGCGCTCGCTGCCGATGCTGCCGGAACGTTAGCGTTGTGCGGCGTAGCCGGCGCCGTCGCGATGAAGGTAAACGCAATAAGCAAAGACGCCAAAGCCAGGAAACTCACGACTCTCGTTTTCATGAAAAACTCCTCTCGTCCGAATTTCGGTTCGGACCGCCGAATTGTGTACCTATTTTCGTCTGCCTGCCTGGCCTTCATCTCCGCCTACGAGGCGTGCCCGGCGATGCAGATTCATGCGGCCTCCGCATTGTTTCCTTTTTGTGGCCGACCCGGCGTTCCCTACGTTTTAGGCCATCTTCCTGCCAAATGAATAGCAGATTTTCGCGTCTTGCTTCCGAAAAGGGAACGGCCGCCCTCCACTCACGTCTCGCCGCCGGTTTCCCATTGCATACCACCGAGGTGCGTCATAGGATGGCGCGCACAGTTTCCCTCACCACATAGAGGAGGAAATTCTTCATGCATCTGCAAATGCACAACTTGAATTGGGTGGCGGTCTTGGTAGCCGCGATATCTACGATGATTGTGGGATTCCTCTGGTACTCGCCGTTGCTCTTCGCAAAAGCGTGGACGCGCGAAATGGGCTACGATCTAAACGACAAAGCCAAAATGGATGAAATGAGGAAAGGTGCCGGCCCAGCCTACGCTGGCTCCTTCGCGGCCGGCTTGCTTTCCGCGTTCACCTTGGCTCTGATCCTGCATGGACTTCACGCGGACAACATCCATTTCGGCTTGATGGTTGGGTTTCATGTGTGGCTCGGATTCGTCGCAACTGTACAACTGACCGGTGCGCTATTCATGAAGCAGAGCATGAAGCTCTTCGCGATTAATACCGGCTACCAGCTGGTCTGCTACCTGGTCATGGGAGTCATCCTCACTGCTTGGAAGTGATCGCATCGCGCTTGCTACAAAAACGGTAGATTGAACTAGCTTGCAACAATCCTTTTGTGCGGACAGAATGTCCGGCGTTCACACTTGCCAACCTCACCTGCCAACGAGAGCTATAAGGCTTCGCATCCGGCCTCCCGGGTAGTTGCGCTGCTGGCCTTAGCCGCGCTAATCAATTACATCGATCGGGGCAACCTCTCGATTGCAGCATCGTTGCTGAAAGACGAGCTTCATTTATCGCCTTCGCACCTGGGCATTCTGTTGTCCTCCTTTTTCTGGACCTACGCGTTCTTCCAACCCGTTTCCGGGTGGCTGGCGGATCGCTTTGACGCTAAATGGGTGTTGGCTATCGGTTTTTTTCTTTGGTCCGGGGCCACGGCGGCCACAGGCGGCTTGCACACCTTCGCGGCCTTGCTTGCCGCGCGGCTCATGTTGGGAATCGGGGAATCAACCGCATATCCCTGTTACGCGAGGACGTTGGTCCGGCACGTTCCGGAAGTAGGCCGGGGATTTGCAAACGCACTCATCGCTGTGGGAGTGGGATGCGGCCCGGCCTTAGGTACGTTTTTCGGCGGCACGCTCATGGCGCGATACGGATGGCGCCCCTTTTTCATCGTTCTGGGTCTTTTAAGCATGGCCTGGCTGATTCCCTGGCTCAGGTGGATTCCGCGTGCAGGGACTGCGATATCGCCCGTGGAGAAGGGCGGTCCGGGATTTCTCGAACTGTTGACGAAACGCTCGGTGTGGGGAACGTGCGGGGGTCTCTTCGGCGCAAACTACGTGCTCTATTTTGAAATTACCTGGCTGCCGTATTACCTGCAGCGCGAGCGGCAACTTTCCATGAGCACGATGGCGAAAATTAGTGGCGTCGGCTATTTGTGCTATTCGGCAGGCGCCGCGCTCTTCGGCTGGATCTCCGACCGGTGGATCGCCGCTGGTGCAACACCCACTCTAGTTCGCAAAACGTTTGCCGGCGTAGGAGCGGGGACTGCCGGGCTCTTACTTCTCGGCTGTGCCATCGCCGGCCCCAGGCTCTCGGTGATTTTGCTGCTCCTAGCGTTCGGGGCAGGCGGAATGTGCGGCTCTAACATATGGGCGATCACGCAAACACTGGCAGGGCCGCGGATGGCGGGACGCTGGACGGGATTCCAGAATTTCGTCGGAAACCTTGCTGGCTTCTTCGCCCCCATCGTGACCGGATTTGTAGTCGAGCAGACCGGACACTTTTTCTGGGCGTTTGTGATTATGGCAATCGTCGCGCTCCTTGCTGCTCTCTGCTACTTTTTTGTCATCGGGCCCGTGGAAGAAGTCGTCTGGGAGGGATAATTCGCTATCGGGAGCGCCCCAGATGCCAGCTCATCCGTTGAGTCGCACCTCCCGTTTGCCCTAAACTCTTTCTCATGGACGTCGATTCGCTGCGCAAACTGTGCCTTTCGTTTCCGGGCACGACCGAACAGATACAGTGGGGCTACGACTTGCTATTTAAAGTCGGTGGCAAAATGTTCGCCGTGACGCCGCTAGAGCCGGCGCCGGTGTGTCTCTCCTTCAAAGCATCCCCTGAAACTTTTGCAGAACTCACGGAACGACCCGACATCATTCCCGCGCCTTACCTGGCTCGCGCGCAGTGGGTAGCGCTCCAAACCAGAGATGCTTTGCCAACGGAGGAACTGTCGCTTTTGCTGCGCAATTCCTACGACATGATTGTTGCGAAACTCCCAAAGAAGACTCGCGAAGCACTCGTAAGCTCAAGGCCTTCTGCTCGGAAGGCGCCAAGCAGAAAAACAGTAAAAAAGAAACGCCGGCGTAGCCGCTGAGTCCGGGAAAAGATATACTCCGCAGAGATTTCGCGCATTCGAAAGAGATTGGAATGCGCACTAGCCCTGTCGAGGTGTTCCATGTTTGCACGCGTATCCGTCTTACTGGTCGCCGTTATGTTTGCAGTTTCATCGAAGTTGCCGGACGCCAAACCAGCACCACTAGCCTCCGGCATTCTAGTCGTCGCGAATCAGAAGGAGCACACTCTGCTCCTCATCGATCCCGAAGCTCGCCGCGAACTAGCAAAAATTGTTGTCGGCGTAAACGGCCACGAAGTCATGGCCTCCAAAGATGGCCGGTTCGCTTACGTTCCGATTTATGGTAACTCCGGCGTCGGCAAACCCGGCACGGACGGCAGCACGATTGACGTGATTGATTTGCACGAGCGCAGACTCGTCTCCACAATCGATTTGGGCAAACCACTCCGTCCGCATCGCGCCGAAGTCGGCCCCGACGGTCTGCTTTACGTCACCGCCGAGTTGGCCAATGCTGTCGACGTGATCGATCCGTCGACGAAGAAAGTCCTCGCGGAAATTCCCACGGGCGCGCCGCAAGCCCACATGTTGATCCTCTCTCCCGACGGCCTACGCGGTTACACCGCCAACGTCAGCGCCGGCAGTGTGAGTGTGCTTGATCTCGCAAAACGTAGCCTGGTCACAACGATTCCGGTCGCCAAGATCGTCCAGCGCCTTGCGATTTCGACAGACGGCAAGCGCGTCTTCACTCACGACCAGGATGCACCGCGCATCGCCGTCATTGATACGGCCACAAACAAAGTCGCCAGCTGGATCGAATTGCCCGCCGTTGCGTACGGCTCGGCGCCTACTCCAGATGGGCGCTGGCTGCTAAGCGTCAGCATGTCTGCCGATCATCTATTTGTCATTGATTTGCAAACACTGAAAGTAGTGCGGACGCTGGACGTCGCAAAGGGTTCTTCGGAAGTCCTGGTTCGACCTGACGGGGAATTCGCCTACGTCAGCGGCACTGGCGGCGGGAAGATCGCCGTCGCGGACTTGCGCTCCTGGAAGATGGTGGAACCCATTGAGCTGACTCCGGGCGTCGACGGCCTCTCCTGGGCCACAGCCCCACTGTAATTGTTGCGCAATTTCGACGACTCTGAATCCGTACGGGGTGATCGACTGCTGCCTGAATGCAAAAAGCCCACTCGTTGTTTAAGAACGAATGGGCTTTCAAAATCGTCCGGCCAGAGAGCTCATTGTCGTGGCCAGCAGTTCGCTAGAGCGGCGATGATTAAAGAGACGAGTCCGCGTCCGAGCAGCTTGCGCCGCCTTCATTAAAGTAGATGACTCCGGACTGGTCGGAGCAGAATGCGCGCTGGCCGCTCTGCCCATTCACGCTCGGCACCGCAAGCGATGTATAGCTAGTCGCTGGTGCTCCGGCGCCCACCGTCGTAGTGAAGTTGTAGCCGCTCTTTACCGCCGTGGTTGCCAGTACATCGTCAATCATGCAGGCCTGAGAAGACGATGCAAAGGTCGCTCCTGCACAACTCGCTGCCGGACCACCGAGGTTCGCAAGTGTCCCAAATCCAACATCAGGATAGGTGGTGGAAAACGTAATTTCTGCAGTGTTGATGCTGCGGAGCGAGCCGACTGCTGAAGCTTCGTTCGCAGACATGCGAGACCGAAGCAGGTTCGGAATAGCGATGGCCGCGATGATCAAGATGATCGCCACAACGATCAGTAACTCGATCAGTGAGAATCCCTTTTGTTGTTTACGCATTGTCTGACTTCTCCTGTTTATCTCAGATATTTCGTTCTGAGGTATCTGGCACATCGCCTCAACTGAACCAAGTATGGGATTGCTGACCTTGCCGCGCCATGAAGCACCAGTTCCAATTTGAACCGGACCCCTGTCCTACGCCGGAGCATCCAAATTCCGTACCCTGGGACTAGTACCGTCTTCAGCTCGACACTGTCCCACCTTCCCCCGCCAGAAATAACTACCAATGATTCAACGAGTTACAAGGTGCCCACTTAGGGTGATTGGAATTATTCGCTGGAGGTAAGGAGGGGGGTAACGCTGCGGTACCTGTCCCTGGCACCCTGATGACCGACACGAAGGAATTCTCGAAATGGTCGCGATCGACTTACTTCTAAGCTTCAAGATTCACGAATTCCACCTCGAAAGGAGACTGTCTCACGCTGAGAAGTGCAACTGTGATGGGTAGTTGAAACCTACGCGGCCCCGCGCTTCCAGGATTGATATATAGGACGCCCTGGACTTCGTTCTTGCCGGGTTGGTGAGAATGTCCACTGACAACGATTTGAAATCCCGAACTCGCAGGATTCAAATCCAAGGCGTTCACGTCGTGAAGGACATAGATCATCGCCGGACCTACTTCGGCCGCTGCTGTCTCCGGTAGTTTCTTCGCCCATTCTGCGGTATCGACATTCCCACGCACCGCCACGACGGGCGCTATCTCCTTCAATGCTTCTAGGATTTCTGGCTTTCCGACATCCCCAGCGTGAATAATCAGTTCAGACCCGCGAAGCGCTTCCACCGCCTCCTGGCGGAGGAGGCCGTGCGTATCCGAGATCAGACCGATCCTCTGGATGTTGTTGCTCACAGGCAAATCGTAACTCTAATCGGTTGGATTCACACGGTTGTCAGAGCAGTGTGCCACGATGCTGGCTCTAAAGACGGCTTCAAGAAATGAAATGGTCAGGTGAAGGTTCAGCTGAGAAACGAGACGTTCTGAGCACTAGCTACAAGTAATTTTGCTGCAACATCGGAGAGAAACTGCGATGAATAGCGCTGATCCCGTACTTCGTACTAAGCGGAAACCTTGGTTGGAGCCATTCGGCGCAGCGGTTTCGAACCCGGAATCGGGAATTGCATGTGCCAGAAGTTCGTTTCAGGAGAGATGAATTCCACTCCAATATACTGCTTGCCGTCTCGCGCCCGGTGAATGGAAACCACGCGGCATTCCATCGACTGCGCGGTGTGATCGTTCATTAGAATCAGGGTTTGGCCTACCAACACGATCTCTTCCAGCTGAAACAACGCACCGTGCCGGTTCACTGATTGCGAATGGGTCTGGGCGCAGAACTTTTCGCCCGAATCTGTTTTCCCGCGGACGGTCAGTGGCACCGTCAGCGCTACCCGCAACGTTCGCCGTCTTTCTTTGCAACGAAAGTGAAGCAGGGACATTTCGGCTACGACCTCAAATCGGATTTAGGAGACGAAGGAGCGTTCGACCAGTTTCAGTCGAGAATCTTGCGCCTACCGTGTCGTGTCAGCAGTGTGCTAAAGCGACAGAAAAGCAGCAGAGATATGGCCAGCACAAATCTTGCCCACACAGCCCCAATACTGCCTAGCTACCCCTTCAAAGACAATGGCTGAACGGTACCACAAATGTGCATTTCATAACAGTACCCTGGTACTTCCCCCTTTTTACTATCAGGTACGTTACCAGGGTTCACCTGGCCTCCAACTGGGATCGAGCCAAAAGGCACCGCCAACGTGCCTAACCCATTCGACTTCCATCGCCACCCGATTGTCGGACGCCATTTCCTGCCGTATCTTATAGATTCGGCGTGACATAGCATTCTTGCCGCGCTCTGAACCCTCGACGGGCGCCGCTAAGCCTTACCCTCCCCGAACCACGCCCTTTTTCCGGGTTGTCCAGTTCGATGCACCAGCCGGACCATGTTTAGTGTCCCTGCCAGCCTAAACGTTTCAAATTGGGAATCCACATCCTTAGCTAGATCGTGCTCCTCGTCTAGCAGGGCACACTTGGATCTGTGGCCAATTCCAGGCTCACTCGTTTTCCAGCAGCTTCACAAGTTGCAGGGGATTCACTCGTGCCTTTTCCACCGACAGTCCCCAGTGCAAATGAGGCCCGGTAACGCGTCCCGTCGCGCCGACTTTCCCCAGGACGGTGCCAGTTTCCACCATGTCGCCGACCTTCACATCAATCTTGGAAAAGTGACCATAAAACGTATAAATCCCAAGACCGTGATCCACGACTACGGTATTTCCGGAAAAGAACAACTCCTCCGCCAGAACCACGCGCCCCCGCTGCGCGGCGTGCACAGGCGTCCCGGCAATGCCCCGCAAATCCGCCCCACCATGCGGTGAACCGGGATTCCCATTCAGAATGCGCTGTTTTCCAAAGTTCGATCCCGTCGTTATGTCGTCCAATGGTATTCGAAACTTTCCATCCCACAGTTTTTCCGGCGTCACACGGTCGTAGATTTCGCGTAGCTTCTGCCGCTCTTCGTCCGCGCGCTTGATCTGTTCCGCACTGGGTTCCACAAACTGCTTCCCCACCTGTAGTTTCTCGGTCGCAAAATGCCCAGCCGTAACTCCAACTGTCTCCTTGCAAGTGAACTTTTCGCCGCTTGCCGTCTGACCCGTCACCATCAATGCGTATTCGCCAGGCGCTTTCTCGAGGTCCACTGCGACCAAGCCTTTTCGCTCCGTTTCGTTGGCGTTCTCTTTCCAGAGCGGGACACTTCGCCCGCCCCACTCCCCATTCACTTCCGTCAACGCCTTCGCGCTTTTCAATTCAATCAGTAGCAAAGTTCCCTGGCTGGACTCCGGCGCGCTCAACCGCAATTCCGTTCCCGCAGTGCAACCTCTTGACTCACTCGCCGATGCTCTCGCGGGAAGCAGGGCTGTCACAATGAAAAAACACACCAGTGCTAGCCAATTCCGCTGCATTCGAATCCTCATCCTGCCATTCGAGCTCATCGTTGTTGCCGCATCATGGCCACCCGCGGTTCAACCTTTGCGAATTGCGCCCGCCCGATCTTTGATCCCATGATCGCCTTTTCCGACAGCAAAAACAGATCGGGATTCTTTGCTTTTTCGCGAAGCTCTTTCAGAAAAGGCCGCACTTTGGCAAACATGAAATACAGTTCCCCGCAAAAAGCGGGCTCGAAGAACAGCTTCTCGCTCACCACGCCGTTCACCACAAACGACGTCGCAATCCCCCAATAGCTCCCCACCTGCCGCAGCCAGTTGTTTTCTTGCGATCCGAAATCCATCGCCACCTTCATGAAATCGTCTGCGTCCTTCGGCCAAAACGTCGTCAGCCACCATTGCCGCGCTTTGCGCAATTCCGGCTCACGCCTCAGGTTGTACAGCTCCAATATCAATCGCGCATCATCCGCAGTCGGCTTCTTCGGCATCCCGTTCTCCTAGAGACTTTCTATTTTATGATTCTACCCTAGATGGGGCCGGGGCTTTTCCTGCCATTCCTACTGTCCGGCAACGCGACACTTCTATCCCACCCGCGAACGCCCGAGCCGCGCTCTCTATCTCCCGGTTCCGCGCAAACCCTTATTCTGCTATAAGTTCGATTTCGCAACGAAGCGGCAATAGAATTGCCCGAATACCCATGGCTAGAACTGCCTGAACCTTTCGGAAAATCTCCAGGAGGCGCCGTGAAAAAGATCGATCGCATGCGTGAAAAGGTCACCATCCTCCCCACCTCTGTCTACCTCTCCAAGATGCATGACGCCGGCTGGAGTCTGGTCGCCCTCGAATGGGAACGCGAAGTAGAGTCTTCCGGCGAACCCGAGCCGCGCGAAGTTCCCAGCGGCTCTGAAGAAATCCCCTTTGGCTTGCGCATCGCTGCTGACTGCCGTCACCTGGAAGACGACCCTCTCGAGATGCAAACGCTCAAGTTTCTCGGCGAAATGATCGTCCAGGACATCTCTTTCACCAGCATGGCCGACGCTTTGAACGTCCGCGAGTATCGCACCCGTGGGGGCCGCCCATGGAGCGCCGCCGGCGTTTTTAGACTGATTCCCCGCCTGATTGATGTCGCCCCGCGCCTTCTCTCCGGCGCCGAGTGGGAGTCCCGCAAGCAGCAATTGACCCGCATCACCTGGAACTCGTGATTCGAATCAGTGTTTTTTTGATGGAAAATTTTGCTAGTCGCAGCGAAGGGACACCATCGGATCGATGCGTGCGGCGCGCTGCGCGGGAACGTAGCTAGCGAGCAGTGCTATCAGCGCCAGCAGTACTGAAATTC
This sequence comes from Candidatus Acidiferrum sp., assembly GCA_041482215.1. GTDB lineage: Bacteria > Acidobacteriota > Terriglobia > Acidiferrales > UBA7541 > Acidiferrum. The sequence continues at coordinate 31,308 of JBGPDI010000033.1, forward strand.
CTACAAAAGTAACCGGATCGGTGGGCTCCACTCCAAACAGCAAGCTTCGAATCAACCGAGTGAGCAAAAATGCTCCCGTCAAACCAATAGCCACTCCCGAAATCGCCAGCGTCATTCCCTGTCGCACGACTAGGCTCAGGATGTCGCCCTGCGTCGCGCCAAGCGCCATCCGGATTCCAATCTCCCGCGCGCCCTGATTGACCAGATACGCCATGACCCCGTAAATCCCGATTGCCGCCAGCGCCAGCGCCACGCTCGCAAACACTCCCAGCAGCAGCATCGAAAATCGCCGCCGCGCTAGAGACTCATGCACGCGCTGCCTCATCGTTCGAACGTAATACATTGGCAGGTCCGCATCCAGATTTCGCAGCTCGCTCTTGACCGCGCTCACCAGCCCTGCCGGATCGCCGCCGCTCCGCAGAACCACCGTCATCGCCTTCACGGGAAATTGCGTTTGCGCCAGGTAGTACGCAATCCGCGGGTCCGAATCCAATGAGTCTTGCTTTACGCGTCCAACGACCCCCACCACCGTTTGCCAAGGGTCATCAGATGTCAGTTCCACGATGTGAATGCGTTTGCCGATCGGATCTTGCCCGGGCCACAATTGCTCGGCCATATATTCATCAACGATCACCACTAGCGGTTTGCTTGCGTCATCCTGCTCGTTAAAGAATCTTCCGCGCCGCAGCGGAATGCCCATGGCCTCAAAATAATGTCCCCCGACAAGCCGTTCATCGGCATTCAGAAACTTCTCGCCGGGAAGCGGCACTCGTCCATCTACCGTGATTGGAGTCCATGCAAACGCCTGGCTCAGCGGCAACGATGTAACTCCCCCGCTCGCTGTAGCACCTGGCAATCGTTCGAGCCTCTCCCAAAGTTGCCGGTAAGTGTTCAGTACCACTTGCTTGTCGTTGTACTTCCGGCCCGTCATGGTGAGATCGAACGTCAGCACATCTTGCGCATCAAATCCCGGCGCCACATTTTGTAATCGCGAAAAGCTGCGAATCAGCAGCCCCGCTCCGATCAGCAGCACCACCGAAAGTGCCAGCTCAGAAACCACCAGCAGCCTGCGCATATTGTTCCCACGTCCCCACACCGCGCTCGTACCCGCCGACCCCCTGCTCGCATCCTTCAGTGTGGAATTCAAATCCAGTTGCGAAACCCGCAGTGCCGGTGCGAGTCCAAACAGAATCCCGGAGACCACGGAGAGCAGCAGCGTAAACAGCAAAACGCGTCCATCAATTCCAACATCCTGCAACCGCGGAATGCTCTTCGTCCCCAGAATGTGAATCCATTTCATGCTCACCACACAAATGAAAATCCCCACCGCTCCACCGCAAAGCGCTAACAGCACACTCTCCGTCAGTAATTGGCGCACGATGCGCCAGCGGCTGGCGCCGAGCGCCGTGCGCACGGCAATTTCCTGCTGCCGCGCCACCGCCCGCGAAAGCAAAAGATTAGCCACGTTCACGCAAGCAATCAGCAGCACCAAGCCCACCGAGCTCAGCAGCACCATCAGCGACGTACGCACGTTCCCCACAACTTGCTCCAGCAAAGGCACGATGCTGAACGTCAGTCCGCCGTTCGGCGGATAGTTCTCCGGAAAATCCCTCCGCAGCCGCGCCGTGATCGTCTCCATCTCCGCTTGCGCCTCGGCCACCGAAACACCCGGCTTCAATTTCCCCACAATGTTGTAGTCTTCGCCGGTTCGAACCTGCGAAGCATTCGGAGCCAGCGGCAACGGCAAGAATATTTCTGCCTGCTCCGTACCATAAAGCGTCGGCAAAACTTCCCGGGGCAACGTAAAGCCTTGCGGCAGAATCCCCGCCACTTCATATGGCAGCCCGTTGATCGTGATGGACTTCCCGATCATCTGCGGATCGCGGCCATAGTGCCGGGCCCACATGCCGTCGGTAAGCAGCGCGGTTGCCGGCCGTCCTGGCAAATCTTCGTCCGGCACAAACAATCGCCCACGCGCAGGACTCACTCCCAGCATCGGCAAAAGATTTGCGGAAACGCGAATCACACCGACACGTTCCGGCTCGCTTTCACCCGTCAGATTGTAATTTCCGCCGATGGCGATCGCGACTTGCTCAAACCCGTGGTGTCCAGTCTTAATGTCCAGATATTGCGCCGTGGAAAACCAATCTTCCGTGATATTCAGTCCCGGCGAGCGATTCCACAGAATCACCAGCCGGTTCGCATCCGCATACGGCAACGGCCGCAGTAGCAGCGCGTTCGCCACGCTGAAGATGGAGGTGTTCGCCCCAATCCCGATCGCCAGCGACAACACCGCCGCCAGCGCAAACCCCGGGTTCTTCGCAAACGTGCGAATCGCGTATCGAATGTCCTGCACCAATGTATTCATTTGAATTCGAGCCACCCTAGCACGGCTAACCGCCAGCCTGCATATTTGGACGCCTCCTGCCAAAAAATGGCGCGCCTGGCCTGCGTTTCCTCTGGCATCATGCCCCCCGGTGACGCCACCGCGCTCCGCCTTCTAGTGACCCTCGCACTACTACCGCCGCCCGTCGCTGATTCAGGCGATTGCACGGTATTTCTACTAGTGTCCAAAATTGAACATGCTCCTGCTTGGAACGCCCTTACACTTTTCACCAAACAATCATGCAACAGGAAGCTCCCCATTCCCGAAGGTTTAGTTCACGCGTAGATACGCCCGCGGCTGTCTACGTTTGTTGGGGTTGTGATGGCTATGACGACACCTCCCCAGTCCGGAATCTCGGCTCGCGCGGTTTGTTCATTCTGACAGAGAAATTAAGGACCATCGGTGCGAAGACCAACCTTCATTTTCTTGTCGAAGAGGGACCGATCAGGGCCGAAGCGATTGTACGGCATATAAAACCCGGCCTTGGGTTAGGGCTGGAATTCACGTCAGTGTGGGACGTGGATCGCCAGCGTCTCGCAGATTTGATGAAAAGGGTTCGCGAATTCGGCCTATTCTCGAAGTTCCAAAGCAACGCGCGCAATCAGCAAGCTCCTTTGCATTGACCCTCTAACCCCCATCCTCCCCTCCGTCTTTTCTGACTTTCACAGTCTCCTGGTTAGGCGTGTTCGCCGTGGCAGCATCGCACAACCGAGTCGCTTCTCGATTCACATGAGTTACAATACCGCGCAATTGCCGCTTTCCATTGAGCACACGGAGGATCAATGGTTTCTACGGGTCTACCTGTGAGGCCTCCGCAAGCACGCGCGAATATCAGCAATCGTGCCTTCTACCTTTTCGTAGCGTTAATCATTTGCGGTGCCGTCATTCGTTCCGCGATTGCCACTCGCCTCGACGATTTCACCCTCGACGAGCCTTATCACATCGTCGCCGGCGTCTCCTACGTTCAGCGCGCAGACTTCCGCATTAATCCCGAACATCCTCCGCTCGTCAAACTCTGGGTTGGCAGCGTCATTTCCGCGCTTGGATTCCGCCTTAGCCCTTTTCGGGAACTCCACGACAAAGAAAGCGAACGGAGTTTCGTAAACGACGACGTCTACTTACACAACAATCCAGCACACCTTCAACACCAGGCGCGCATCGCCATGTGGGCCTTCAATGGAGCTCTTTTCCTGCTTTTTGCTTTCGCGCTTCGCCGCGTCTTCAGTCCCATCGTCGCCATTGGCACGCTCTTGTTCCTCGCTATCGATCCCACCGTTGCCGCGCACCTTCCTGTTGTCATGACCGATCTCCCTATCGCTCTACTTTCTGCCACTGCCGTCCTTTTTGCAGTGCGGGCTTTCCTCGACTGGAACTGGAGCGATCTCGCCGCCTGCTCGGTCGTCCTCGGCCTCGCTCTCGCCACCAAACACTCCGCTCCTGTCTTTTGCGTAATCCTCGCCATCGCGGGGTTTTGCTTCGCCTTATTCCTGCCGCGTCTCCACACACATGACACTCATCCCCGCCGCCTCGCCAAACTTTGCGCTGTTCTTCTCGGCGCCGTAATCATCCTTTGGGGCTGCTACCGCTTTCGTTTCACTGAAAGCCCTGCCCCTACCGAAAATTTTAATCGCCCATTCGCTCTCAAGATCGCCGACCTTCGTTCTCCCACTTATCGGTTTCTACTCAAGCACTTCAATTCCGCCCACCTCTTGCCCCGCGCCTACATCTGGGGTTTGGCCGACATCATTCGCGCTGGCGTCGAAGGCCGCACCGAATCTCGCCTAGTCTTCGGTAGACCGGGCTTAAGATCGCCCGACTATTTCTTCCCAGCCACAGTCGCCGTCAAGCTTCCCATTGGTCTCAACCTTCTCGTCCTTACCGGAATTTTCTTGTTCTTCGCCCGCCGCCTGCCAGCCTCATGGAAAATCCCCATCGCGATCCTTCTCTCGTCCACGCTTGCCTATTTCTTCGTGCTTGCCCGTGGAGCCAGCTATGCCGGCATACGTCACGCACTGCCCGCCATGCTACTTCTTTCTATTTTTGCTGGGCTTGCTGTTCACGCCGCAATAGTCTCACGCAGCTTATTGTTGAATGGCATTGTGGCGGTGGCGTTTCTCGTCGCGGCTCTTTCGGCTCTGCCGGTAATGCGCCCCTGGGAGTATTACAATGAACTCGTCGGCGGCAGCGAGAAGGCTTATCTTTTTTTCAACGACGAAGGTGTGGACCTTTACCAGCGTAACTTCGAAATCGCGCGCTACTATCACCAAGTCCTAGAGCCCTCCCATGAAGTGCCCTTTCTCCAATACATCCCCTACGACCAGGAAGCTGAATATCTCCACTTGGATTGGGTCGGCCGTGATATGAAGCGCGACGAACCTCGCTTTCAAAGTCCTGTTTTTTCCGGCACCATTATGGTCCAGGCTAGATTTCTCGGTCCCAGCCTTTTCCTCGACTGGTCCGCTCTTCGCTCGGCCAAACCCATCGCTCGCTTCGGTGACGTTCTTGTCTTCCGTGGCTCCTATAACATTGCTCCCATTCTGGCCGCGGATCGCAGCTATCGCGCGCGCGTCGAACTATTTTCTGATAAACCGGATCTTGCCAAAACCGAGCGCCTCCTTCGCCAATCCGTAGACTTCGATCCCAGCGGCTTCTGGGACTTCATCGAACTGGGCAACATCTATCTCAGCCGTGGTTCCCGTGAGCAAGCCCTGGAAGCTTTCACCGGCGCTCGTGACCACGCTCCTGCTGGCACCGTCTTCCGCCGCGACCTCGACAACCAACTCCGCCTCTTCGACTCCCCCCTCCCCACCTCCCAAATCCCTTCCCTTCGCGACCCCTCTCTCGAATGACGCCGCCTCCCGCTCGGATGGACGTCGTGGCGGGGACACAGTGGGATACCCGCGGACAGACGGAACGTTTTCTGTTGGTTCATTTTCATGGGCAGACCCGCACCTGGCAGCGGTCGCCTTCCCATTACATAGCTCTTGAACCATTGCACGAACGCACAGTGAGCCCTATCCCCTTGTTTTCTTCCCCTTGCAATTCCTTTCGAACAAAACAGGTCAATTTTACCAAATACTAGTACTATTATTGTAATTGACGAATAATCTATATCATGCTATCGTGGGTAGTGAATCATCGATTTCACCCTCGCCGAACTGCCCTGCGTCTCCGCAACTCATCCCATTCCCATTTTGGGTCTCACCTCCCACGCATCTCTAACAAAATCGCCCCTTTCCTTCCTTGCACTTGCGGCAATGCATTTTGCAACCCCCTTGTTTTCAAACTCATGCAGGAATGGGTGGGGGTGTACTCCCCTCCCTCTTTTTCGATTGAAGTCCGAGCGCATGACTCGTGCGGAGATCCAGACAGAATCGAAACGTTGACACATTTCGACGTTCAGACCTGTCTTGCTGCATCTCCTTTGCTTCCTTCACCGCCTCTATCTCTTTTATTTCCATCTCCTTACAGCCCTTCCTACACAACGGCAATCGCCCAACTCATTTGCAATCAATTCGTTACGCACACTTTTCATCACGACGGGGGTACACCCCCCTCCCATCCACCTTCGACGTGTGGACGTTCAAACATTTGGACGTGCAGACGTTCCCTTCGCCCGCCCCGCTATTTTGCTATCCTCAGTCCGATGATCGGTCGTCGATCCCAAGGAGCCCCATGCAGTCCCTGCGACTGAATCCGATCCTCAACACGGACTCCTACAAGCTCACCCACTGGTGGCAATATCCGCCGGACACGCGACACATCTATTCGTACGTGGAATCTCGCGGCGGCATGTTCGACGAAACTATGCTCGCCATGCTGCAATACATCATCAAGTCCAATTTCGCTGGCCAGGTTTTCACTCTCGATGATGTCGAGCAAGCGCGCCGCATCGCTCACGCCCATTTCTCGGGCCGCCCGAAAACTTTCAACTACGACGGTTTCAAATCTCTCTACGCCAAACACGGTGGCCACCTGCCTCTTCGCATTCGTGCCGTTAAGGAAGGCACCGTAGTCAAAAGCCACAACGCGCTCATCACCATTGAGAACACGGATCCGGAATTCTATTGGCTCACAAATTGGGCAGAGACAGTTCTCCTCCAGGTCTGGTACCCCATTACCGTCGCCACACTCTCGCGCGCCATCAAGCAAGTTATCGGCAAAGCCCTTGTGCGCACCGGAGATCCCTCGCTTCTCCCGTTCAAGCTGCACGACTTCGGTTTCCGCGGAGTCTCGTCTAAAGAATCAGCCGCCGTTGGCGGCGCGGCGCATCTCCTGAATTTTCTCGGCACGGACACGCTCGCCGCAATTCAACTTCTCAATCAGTTTTATTCCGCCGATCTCAGCGCGCAGAATCCACTCGATTGCGCTGCATACAGCATCCCCGCTTCCGAACACTCCACAATCACCGCATGGGGCGAAGCCTACGAGCTCGACGCTTATGCCAACATGCTCGAAAACTGCCCTGAGGGAATCATCGCCTGCGTCAGCGATTCGTATGACATTTACAACGCAGTACGCAATCTCTGGGGCGGCGCGCTGCGTGAAAAAGTTCTGGCGCGCGCCGGCACGCTAGTGATTCGCCCGGACTCCGGCGAAGCCGTCACTGTATTGGAAGAACTTTTCAAAATTGTCAGTGAGAAATTCGGCTACGAAGTGAACAGCAAAGGCTGGAAGACCACTGTTCCCTGCGTGCGCTTCATTCAGGGCGATGGCGTGAACTTCTACACCATTCAGAACATCACCGCGCAGCTTACTCGCAAGGGCTGGTCGCAGGATATCTGGAGCTACGGCATGGGCGGCGCGCTGCTTCAACAAGTGAATCGCGACACGCTGAAATTCGCGCTGAAATGCTCCGCTATCGATCGCAGCGGCCAGTGGCACAACGTTTACAAAAATCCAAAAACCGATCCGTCCAAAGCCAGCAGGGGCGGCCGCTTCAATCTCATCCAAAACGGAAAAGACTTCGCTACCGTCGAAGTTGTGGAGGGCGCTCCCGTCCCCATCGGTAACGCGCTCGAAACCATTCTCGAAGACGGCAAGATTCTGCGCGATCAAACACTCGCAGAAGTCCGTGCCATTGCCTCTTCGTACGATACTTATCTTGGTGCCGCGTGAGGATTCGGGAATGCGATGTGAAAGTTGCTGCTAAACTAGAATGCTATGTCCCCAGGTCCGAACAAACCATCCGCCAATCCCGCGGACGCGCGACGCACTCAGCGCGTTCTATTGCAGATTTCTATCCAGGTGCGCGCCCAATTTGCCGGCGACGATCCCATCACGGAGGAGACCACCACTCTCGAAGTCAACGCCCACGGCGGGCTGATCGCGCTGGCGATGCGAGTGCGGCCCGGGCAGAAATTAGTTTTGCGAAATTGGAGCACTGCGAAAGAGCAGGAATGCCGCGTCGTACACGTGCGGGAAAAACCGATCGGCAAGAATGAAATCGGCATCGCGTTTCCGTTCGCGATGCCAAAATTCTGGAACATTCAATTCCCACCGCCCGACTGGGCGCCGTTCCTGTCCTGAGAAGCAAAACTTTTTCGCGTTTCATGAAAAATGAAAACGCTATTTAGAATTAATGATCATTGATTTTTCGAAGCAGCACGCAACTTAAACCGCTGAATTTTTCCCGTCACCGTTTTCGGCAACTCGCTGCAAAATCGGACTTCGCGCGGCACTTTGTACGAAACCAAACGCGCCTTCACGTGCTCGCAAATTTCGTCCGCAAGTCTCTCTGAACCTTCAACATTTCCACGCAGCACCACATGCGCCACCGAATACATCAGCCCGCGCGCATCATTTTCTCCGACGACCGCAGCCTCCGCAATTTGCGGATGGCCCAGCAGCGCATTTTCCACTTCCACGGGGGAGACCCACATGCCGGCAACTTTCAGCATGTCGTCGGCGCGGCCGCAGTAGTGAAAGTAGCCGTTCGAATCGCGAAAGAATTTGTCGCCAGTGACAACCCAATCGCCGCGTTTCGAACGCTCCGTCAAATCGGGAATGCGCCAATACTCCGCAAAGGCGCTGGCACCACGGACCCAAAGATTGCCGGTCTCGCCATCGGGCAGAGATTTTTCGTTTTCGTCCACAATCTTCAATTCGTAACCGGGCACGGGGAAGCCACAACTTCCTGGCTGACATTTTCCGGGGACGCTTGAAACAAAAATGTGCAGCATTTCGGTCGAGCCAAGTCCATCGAGAATTTCGATTCCGAATTTGCGCTTCCACGCGTTAAATATTTCAGCGGGAAGAGTTTCGCCAGCAGAGACGCACTTTCGAACGGAAGAAAAGTCCGCGCGGCTGCCCGGCCGTTCGAATTCGCGAAGCACTGCGGCATAGAAGGTGGGGACGGCGAAGAAAACGGCGGGACGGTGCCGCGCCACCATTTCGATAACGCGATCGACCTTCACGCGTTCAGGATTCAACAAAATGCGCGCCCCAGCAGACAGAGGAAAATACATACCGTTTCCGAGGCCGTAAGCAAAGAACAGTTTCGAAACGGAGAACGTGAGGTCATCATGGCGCAGGGCGAGAATGTTTTCGGCGTAATTCCGTGTTGTGACTAGCATATCCGCGTGACGATGCACGGCAGCCTTTGGCGCGCCACCGCTGCCTGACGTGTAGAGCATGAATGCCGGATCGAGCGACGAAGTATGCTCTGCCGCGAGCTGGTCGCTGGCCGCGGCGGTCCATTCACTCCAGTTGGAATGAGAGACGCCGTGCGTCTCGTAGTTTTCCTGACCTACAACGACAATCAGCATTTGCGGGCGCTTGCTCGAAGCCGGCAAAAATTCTTGGAGAGCTTCAGAATGCACAATCGCCGCGCGTAGTTCGCTGTTTTCAATGTAATGAATGTAGTCGGCAGTTCGCTCGAAAGGATTGACGGGCACAGCTACCGCGCCAATTTTCACGGCGCCAAAAAAAGCGGCCATGAACTCTGCGGAGTCCGGCAGAACAATTAGCACGCGATCACCGCGCGAAACGCCTTGGGAACGCAGTGCATTCCCCACACGATTGGCGAGCGCCGCCAACTCACCATACGTTACTTCGCGCGGATCGCCAGTGATCGCGATGCGATCAGGGTGCGCCGCGGCCGGTGTATCCACAAAGTGTTCGGCAATATTCAACTTTGCTAAATTCTCTGATTGCGGAAATTTATCCGTGGAAATACTCATTGTTCCTGATTCTCAGAAGACTTCTGACGATTGCGCCAGGGAAAAGTTTGGCACTTTTCAATGCCTGGAGCGACCACAGAGATAGCATCGGAGGAGCGCAAAGTCCAATGTTGAGAAGGGCGGTGGTTGATCGCTTTGGAGAAAACGGACCCTGGTCCAGATAGTACCGATAGTTTCGGAGTTGCCGACCATCTGTCCGGAACCCCTGCTCCCTAGCGCGATTGTCGTACAAACCTGGGCCGAGGCTGGCCCTTGACATGCGATTCTGCTCTGCCATAGTCTAACTATGTCAGAGGTGTTGCCTTGCATCGAAACGAAATTCCTCCGGGAACGCTTTATCTGCTGATTTTGAGAACGTTGGCGCGCTCCGGCGAAATGCATGGGTATGAGATTGCCAATTCCATTCAGCAGATATCCGATGACGTTCTGCAAGTCGAAGAAGGCTCCCTGTATCCCGCGTTGCAGCGGATGCTGATCAAGGGTTGGGTGACCGCGAAGTGGGGTACGACGGCCGGAAACCGCCGCGCTCGCTATTATCAACTGACCCCGGCGGGGCGCAAACAATTAGGCGTAGAAATGTCGCAGTTTGAACGCGTCATAGGAGCGATCACGCGGGTGATCGAGGCGGTCTGAAAAGGAGCTACGTTATGGACTGGCTGCGCGAACTGGCAAGGCGCCTCAGCATGCTGAGGCATCGCCGACAGTTTGATGCCGACCTCGAAGAGGAGGTGCGCCTGCATTTGGAATTGCGGCAAGAGGAACAGTTCGAGTCCGGCATGACGGCAAACGAGGCTCGGGCCGCTGCTCGGCGCCGGTTTGGCAACGCAACGTACCTGAAGGAAGAAAGCCACATCGCGTGGGGCTGGGAATGGTTCGAGAACTTGGCGCAGGATGTTCGCCACGGCGCGCGCATGTTGCGCAAGTCCCCAGGCTTCACGGCTGTCGCTATCCTCACCCTCGCTCTTGGCATCGGCGCAAACACCGCGATATTCAGTGTGATCAATGGAGTGCTGCTCAGCCCGCTTCCCTACAAGGATCCGAAACAACTCGTCGTCATCAAGGAAAACGATTCGCCGCCGAACGTGAGGGATATCCAGAGACAGACGCGCACATTCTCCCAGGGGGGCGGAATCAACGTCGAGAAGATGGACTACATAGGCGCAACCGAACCTGTGCAAGTCCGTGTCGGGCTCATCGATGCGGGGTTTCTCGAAACGCTAGGCGTGCAGCCTATGCTGGGCCGGATCATTTCGTCCGGGGAAGATGTGCAAGGCGGGCCGCGTCTCGCCATGGTCAGCAACCATTTCTGGCAAAACTACCTTGGCAACGATCCACATGCGGCGGGCAACACGATTCAACTGGGCGGAAGCTCTTATACGGTGATCGGCGTAATGCCCGCGAGTTTTACTCCGCCAGCGGAGCAAGCCGACGTTTTCGTTTCACTCATGGTCCGCGACCCGGGAGCGGGTACTGAGCGCGATTTGCACTTTATGCATACCTACTGGCGATTGAAGGCGGGCGTCACGCTTGCGCAGGCGCAGGCCGATATGGCCGCGATCGACCGCCGGCTCGCGGAGCAATATCCGGCCGAAGAAAAGGAACGGAAGAGCCAATTAGTTCCGCTGCATGAATGGCTGGTAGGAGACGTGCGGCCGG